>CAZGUR010000009.1:0-27046 GCA_964529295.1 uncultured Rikenellaceae bacterium
AACTTATCGGTAGCATCAGTGCCTACCTGCTTTAATACGGGTGAAATATCCTTTACCAGGTCGGTAATGCTTTCCATCGTGTGAAAGAGCATGTTTACATTATTGATATTTCTGATAAAATTGAGGATCAGGTGATTAAACTCTTCACCATCCACTTCTATCCCTGCATTATCAAGACCGTCAACAATGCTTTTAAAGGCATCCCTGCTAACCAGGGAAAGATCGTCAACCAGGTCGGTGACGGTATCCCTGTTCTGTTTTTGCATTGCCGCTTCTTCCAGGATGAGATCAAGCTTTTGGTTCATCTGGTCTATCTGCAGCTGTATATTATTGTCTTCCATTGTTGACTTGTTTTATTCGTCTGTTTTCTTTCCTGCCATTGTCATCTCTGCACTTATCGGCATTTCTTTTCCCCTTAGCAATACATGCCAGTATATCCATCTGAATATCAGCTTTCCATAATGGTTAAGGCGTGTTTGCTTCAATAAGCCCATTGGTCCTATCCCTGGCAGGGGAAAGAATCCGGGTAAGGGCTCAGTCTCATAGTTGAAGTCTATTAAAGCTCCTTTACCGTGACCCGTTTCAATGAAACAGTTGGAATGACCGTCATAGGAAGCAGTGAAGGGGCGGTTTTCAATATAGCACATAAGGTTCTCTTCCAGTATCTCAGCCATGAAATGCACAACAGATCCGGCTTTTGACGTTGGGAAGTTACCGGCATCACCAATTACAAAAATATTTTCATGTGCTTTTGACTGCAGTGTGTGTTTATCTGCCGGCACAAATCCAAAGTCGTCGCCCAGACCACTTTTCTCAATTACTTCAGCACCGCTGTGCAATGGTATGGAAATAAGGCAGTCAAACTTTATCTCTTTGCCTCCAAAATCAGAGATCGTCTGTTTCTTATTATCCACTTCGCCCAGGAAATAGTCTGTAACAAGATTAATATTTTTTTCTTCCAGCAGGCTGCCGAGCAGCTTTGAGGCCCTGGGTTTTGTAAATGCACCGGACAGTGGCGTAACAAAGGAGATATTAACCTTGTTTCGTATGCCTCTTTCTGTAAAAAACGCATCGGCATAGAAAGCAAATTCAAGTGGTGCAACCGGGCACTTTATAGGGGTGTCTGCTATATTGATAACCAGCTCGCCGCCCTCCCAGGTCTTAAAAAAGTCTGCCAGTGCCAGGGAACCCTCAATGGTATAAAAATCAAATATCTTCTTATGCCATAATTCGTCTTTCAGTCCAGGTGTCTCTTCAGGATTGATCCTTGTTCCGGTAGCTATGATCAATATATCATATGGTAACAGCTCCCCGTTATTCAGAAGTATCTTGTTATCGCCAGCTTCAATTTTTTCAACACCCTGGTAAATAATATCTATCCCCGGCGGAATGAAATTTTGTTTGGGCTTGATAACATCTTCCTTTTTATAATAACCGAAAGGGATAAAGAGAAATCCAGGCTGGTAATAATGTGTCCTGTGCTGGTCAATAATGGTTATTTTCCATTCTTCCCGCGGCAGTTCCTTGCGCATTTTGTTTGCCATTATTGTTCCACCCGTGCCTGCTCCAAGAATAATTATTTTTTTCATTTTTATGTATTGTTTAAATTCTCCTGTGTTAAATATCGTGTAAAGTTAGAACCTTTTATATATATAAATATCTGTATACGTCATTTTGTTAATTATTTAACAGTGATATTTATCATGTTTTAAGGCAAATAGCAGTAAGACAGAGACGTAGGGTGGGTAATTATGACTCATAATAATATATGATATCTATCATAAGCTTTATTATATTGAAACATCTGTGAAATAAATAACATAATTGTTTTCCAAATAACAATTAATTTTTAAATTTGCACACAGCTATATATATAAACATATAGATATAACGATACAAATCTTTATCCGGATGACAAACCGCAGGGAATTTATCAAGATAGCAGGAGTGGGGCTGGGAGGACTGGCACTTTCCAATCCTGCATTCAACGCTTTATCTAATACATTCTTGCAGGATGAGGGAAGTCTGTTGAGGGCCGGGTTGACCAGGACACCTACATATTGTGAGGTTTGTTTCTGGAAGTGTGCAGGCTGGGTCTCAAAAGACAGTGAGGGTAAAATAAAACAGATTACAGGTAATGATGAGGACCAGCACAGTAACGGGCGTTTTTGTCCAAGGGGCACCGGTGGTGTGGGTATGTATTATGATGAGGACAGGCTGAAAACACCACTGATAAGGACAGAGGAGAGGGGTAAGCAGGTGTTTCGCGAGGCAAGCTGGGATGAGGCGCTGGATTATGTTGCCGGCAGGATGAAAACCATAGGGGAGGAGTATGGTAATGAATGTACAGCATTGCTTACACACGGCTCAGGGGGTAAGTATTTTGGAAACCTTCTCAAAGCTTTTGGTTCAAACAGTATTGCTGCTCCTTCATATGCGCAGTGCCGGGGACCCAGGGAGGTAGCATTTCATATGACCTTCGGGGAGGGAGTGCAGAGTCCGGAGCGGACAGATATCAGGGATACCCGCTGTCTTGTGCTTATAGGCTCTCATCTTGGTGAGAATATGCATAACGGGCAGGTACAGGAGTTATCAAGCGCAATTGAAAAGGGTGCTTCAGTGGTTACCGTTGATCCTCGTTACAGCACTGTTGCCGGTAAATCCAAATTCTGGTTACCTATCAAGCCGGCTACCGACCTTGCCTTACTGCTGTCATGGATCCATGTAATAATACAGGAGGAATGGTATGATAAGGATTATGTGGAAAAATACACCTATGGCTTTGAATATCTTAAAGAGCATGTAAAGGATATGACACCGGAGTGGGCATACGGGATAACAACCATTAAGCCCGAAGTAATTAGGCAGACAGCACGCGAGATGGCCAATGCCTCACCCTCGGTATTAATACATCCGGGCCGTCATGTAACATGGTATGGTGATGACACCCAGAGGGAAAGGGCTATTGCCATATTAAACGCCATTTTGGGTTCATGGGGCCGGCGGGGAGGTTTTTATATGCCTGAGGCGGTGGAGATACCGGAATGGCCTCATCCTCCTTTTCCCGAGCCGAAGAGAAGCTGGAAAGATGCTTTCCCTGATCAGTATAACCTGGCCTATGAGACACTTGCATCGGGTATATGTGATGCAACCATCCCGACATTAAGCAAGGCATGTAATTTTAAGACATGGATAGTTAATGGCACTAATCTGCTTAAGACCATCCCGGATCAGAAGAAAGTAATTGATGCAATAAAGGAGCTTGAATTGCTTGTAGTTATTGATACCATGCCAATGGAGATAACAGGATGGGCCGATGTGATACTGCCTGAGTGTACATATCTTGAAAGGTATGATACTATACGTAACAGTCCGCACCGTAAACCTGCCATTGCCCTGAGGATGCCTGCAGCTGAGCCTCTGTATGATTCAAAACCTGCGCACTGGATGGCAAAAGAGCTGGCTGAAAGACTGGGACTGGAAGAATATTTCAGCTGGAACAGCATTGAGGAGATGCTTGACTGGCAGCTAAAGCAGGTTGGCAGCTCGCTTGAAGAGATGAAGAAGATAGGGGTAAAGACCTTTGACCGTTCGTATCCTGACTTGTATTTCAGGAAAGGAGAGGATATAGAGTTTTATACCAATACAGGAAAGATTGAACTGTACAGCACTGCGCTGGCGCAGGAAGGACATGATCCCATGCCCGTTTACACAGCCCATGAAGAGCCGCCGGCTGGTTATTACCGGCTTAATTACGGGCGTGCACCTGCACATTCTTTCAGCCGTACAACCAATAACAGGAACCTGGCTGACATTATGGATGAGAATACGGTATGGGTGAATCCCAGGATAGCTGCTTTGTGGAATCTCGAAAACGGCCGGGAGGTGTACCTGGAGAACCAGGATGGTGTCCGGTCCAGCTTCCCGGTAAAGGTAAGGGTAACTGAAAGGATCAGGTGGGATTCGGTTTATATGGTTCATGGCTTCGGGCATAACAGCAAAAAACTCAGCAGGTCTTATGGCAAAGGAGCCAGCGATGCAGAGCTTATCACCAGGGTGCATATGGACCCTGTTATGGGAGGAACAGGTATGAGAGGGAATTTCGTAACATTCAGGTTTGAGCCTGCCAAAAAGGAAATATCATGAGGTATGCAATGGCTGTTGATACAAAGAAATGTGTTGGTTGCAGTGACTGTGTTATAGCATGCCAGATAGAGAACAATGTGCCACATGGCTATGCCCGTGAATGGGTGGTGGAACTGGTGGAGGGCAGCTACCCCAGCCTGTCAATTGAACTGCGGTCGGAGAGATGTAACCACTGTGATAATGCCCCCTGTGTAAGATGCTGTCCCACAGGAGCCAGCCATATAGTTGAAGGAGGGATAGTGCTGGTGGAACCGGATAAGTGTATAGGCTGCGGAGCATGTATAAGCTCATGCCCCTATGATGCACGTTACTCACACCCCGGGGGATATGTTGACAAGTGTACTTTCTGTGAGCACAGGGTGAAGGATGGTGATGATCCCGCATGTGTAGCTGTATGTCCCACACACTGCCTGTATTTTGGGGACCTGGATGATCCCATGAGTGAAATCACAAAATTGCTGAAAGACAGAAAGCATAAATCATTGATACCTGAAGCCGGTACAAAACCGCAGATTTTTTTCTTAACATAAGAAATTCATTATGAGAGAAGAACTGATCATCAGTGGCAGAATGAATCCGAATATTGACCCTGTGCTGCATATATGGCACTGGCAGATACCCTTATATCTTTTCCTGGGCGGACTGGCAGCAGGAATATTGTTTTTTGCCGCCCTCTATACCATACTGGGGAAGAAAGAAGAGATGAAAGGCGCTGTGCAGTATGCCCCTTTTATAGCACCTTTTGCACTTGTACTGGGTCTTATTGCCCTGTTCCTGGATCTTAAACACCAGCTTTATTTCTGGAGGCTGTATACCACCATAAGGCTGGAATCACCCATGTCATGGGGTGCATGGACACTGCTGGCAATAACTCCTCTTTCTTTTATCTGGGCGGCACTGAATATAAAGCTTATATTTCCGAAATGGGACTGGAAGTACAGCTGGCTGAAAGATTTTGAAGCCTTCTGCCGGAAGAATATCATGGCTATTGCATGGATGATACTGATTCTTTCGGTGATACTGGGTATTTACACAGGGATACTCTTTTCTGCATTTAACGCAAGGCCACTGTGGAACACATCGATACTGGGACCTCTTTTTCTTACTTCAGGTCTCTCCACCGGTGCTGCAGTAATAATACTGTTCTCGAAATCGCATAAAGAAAGGATACTGTTTTCAAAGATAGACCTGGTGCTTATTATTATAGAACTGTTTTTTATTGTTCATATGTTTATGGGCTTCCTGGCAAGCACACAGGTACAGATAGATGCCGCCTCATTATTCCTTGGCGGACCTTTCACTGCGCAGTTCTGGGTCCTTGTCGTGCTGATGGGATTGCTTCTGCCCGCTGTGCTGGAGGCTCTTGAACTGGCAAGGTTCAGGATACCCGCCCTTGTACCGGCAACGCTGGTTCTGTTCGGCGGACTGATGTTAAGGTTTATTATTGCTAATGCGGGCCAGGTGAGTCGCTGGCTTTATTAAAAATACAATTTATAATGACTGAAAAGAATTTCAAAAAGACAAAACCCTACATCAACCCTTACCTGGGTGGGGTGCTGCTGGGCCTTGTGCTAATAGCGGCAAATTTTATCAGTGGACGGGGACTGGGTGCCAGCGGTGCCGTTAAGTCAACGGTGGTAACAGCCGTTGAGGCTGCTGCACCCGGACATGTAGAGAAATCTGCCTTTTACAGCGATTATCTCGAATCTCATCCCAAACCTATGAAATCATGGCTGGTCTTCCAGGTGCTGGGTGTTATTGTTGGAGGATTTCTTTCAGGTGTAATAGCGGGCAGATTGAAACTGAAAGTAGAGCACAGCCCTAAGATTACCTCGCGCCGCCGCTTGATACTTGCCCTTGGCGGGGGGATACTATTTGGCCTGGGTTCACAGATAGGCAGGGGATGTACCAGTGGCTCAGCACTGAGCGGTATGGCTATATTCTCCCTGGGAGGCATTATTACCATGATGGCCATCTTTGGCTCAGCATTTGCCTTTGCCTGGTTTTTCCGTAAAAACTGGATCTGATATAGAAATAATAATAATTGAAATTGATAATTCATAAATAGAAATGGGACCTTTAATAGTAAACGATATAATATCACCGGACACAAACCTGTTAATGGCATTTATACTTGGTATTGGGTTTGGCTGGATACTTGAGAGCAGCGGATTCTCATCGAGCAGGAAGCTGGCAGGATTGTTCTATGGCTATGATACAGTGGTGCTGAAGGTTTTTTTTACGGCGGGCATTACTGCTATGACAGGACTTTTGTTTATGAGCCTTTTCGGATGGATAGACCTGGGCCTGGTTTATATTAACCCGACTTATTTGAATTCGGCAATAATAGGCGGACTGATAATGGGACTGGGCTTTATAATGGGAGGTTTTTGTCCGGGTACCAGCCTCTGTGCGGCAGCTATCGGAAAAATAGATGCCTTTGTATTTGTAGCCGGACTGTTCATAGGGGTATTTATCTTTACAGAAGCCTATCCACTGATAGAAAACATGTATCTTGCAAATTTCCTGGGGTACCCGAAGCTTAGTGAGGTACTTAATATAAGTGACGGTTTTATGGGGCTGCTGATTATTATCATGGCCCTGGTTGTTTTCAGGATAGGTGAATGGGCCGAGAAAAAGTTCCCGCAGGCAGAATATTAGTATGAAAAGAAATATTTTCTTTCTTAATTTACAGTATAACAAAGAATCAGAACTATGAAACCAAGAGTAATCATCAGTATTGTTTTTCTCAGTCTGGGAGTCATAATAGCGGCTATCCCCAATAATAAAACACTGCAGTTTAAAGTGTCTGCCGAAGATATGGTCAAAGAGTTCAATGGCAGGTCACAGTTTGTGAGTCCGGATGAGATAGCGGACATGATAATAGGTGAAGATCCCTCGCTGCAGCTGATAGATCTGAGGACAGCAGAGGAATACCTGGAGTATCATCTGCCCGGCGCGTATAATATTCCTTTCTCTGATCTGCTTAAGGAGGATTACCGGTTTATAATTGACCAGGATCTTAAACTGAACGTTTTTTATTCAAACGGATCCATAACGGCCAGCGAGGCTTGGATGATAACCAGACAGCTGGGATACCGTAATAATTATGTGATGGAAGGAGGCCTTAATTACTGGGCTGAAACAATTATGAATCCTGAAAGGCCTGATGCCACCAGTCCGAATGAGGAGATAGCAAAATATAATTTCAGGAAGGGTGCCGGTGCTGCTTTTGGCGGAGGAAATATGGAGCCAGCCGGTGCTGCCCCAGATATTGAACTGCCGGCAATAACAAAGAGACCAAAAAAGAATAGAGCCCAGGGAGGCTGCTGACGGGCTGATGCTCACAGACTTCATTTTTAATAAAACAATTTGTTTACCTTTCCTCTATAAATCATTCTGATTTTTATTTGATTATGTAAAATCAATAGATTTTATGTAAGTTTATATATTATTCAGGGAATATTTATAGGCTAACCAATCTGTGAGAATTATGAAAAGGACTCTACTGCTTATCGCAGTGTTGACATTTATATCAACTGCAAAGGGACAGGTAATTTTTTATGAGCCACTGAGTGAAAGACTTACAGGGTATAAGATGGATGTAGAACTGGATCCTGAGGCCAAAACCGTTACCGGATCAATGGAGGCTTACTGGGTTAATAACTCTGAAGGCGATGTTCCTGATGTGCAGATGCATATGTACCTGAACGCCTTCAGAAGCAATAAGAGCACTTTCTATAGCGAAAGCATGGGATCTCCCGGAAGCAGTGAGGCCGATTACGGCTGGATAGAGATCAATAATATAATAAACAGCAGGGGAAAAGACCTTAAGCGGAATATGGAATTTATCCAGCCTGATGATGACAATCCGCATGATATGACCGTTCTCAGGATCCTGCTGCCTGAACCGGTAGCTCCCGGCGACACAGCATTCTTTTATATTGATTTTACATCCAAGCTGCCTTCAAACATACGGAGGACAGGCTATACAGATGATTTCTTTTTTGTTGCACAGTGGTTCCCGAAATTTGGGGTCTATGAGACAGGGTTAAAGGCTAACGGTGAGCCGGGCGGATGGAACTGTCACCAGTTTCATTCAAGTTCTGAATTTTATGCCAATCATAGCGTTTACACGGTAAAGATAAAAGTGCCGGAAGAATACATTGTTGGCAGTGGCGGCCAGCTGGTTAGTGAAGAAAAGAATAAGGAGGGATACCGGGTACTCACATACAGGGCAGAGGATATAGTTGATTTTGCCTGGACAGCCTGGCCTGGCTACAAAGAGTATGAAGACCAGTGGGAGCATGTTAATATCCGTTTTCTTTCCCCTCCGGGAAGGGAAGACCAGGTGGACAGGCATATTACCGCAGTGAAGAGAGCACTTGAATATTTTACCGGACATGTGGGGCCCTATCCCTGGCCGCACCTTACCTTTGTGGATCCGCCAACAATGGGAGCCGGGGCCGGGGGAATGGAATACACAACAATCTTCACCACTGCAGGCAGTGCAAAGATGCCGGAATTTATTCAAATACCGGAGATGGTCACCGTACATGAATTCGGGCATGCCTACTTTATGGGGATACTGGCCAGTAATGAGTTTGAGGAGCCATGGATGGATGAAGGCATAAATTCGTACTGGGAATCAAGGATTATGGATCATTATTACGGTCCGGGCAGGGGAATAATTGATCATAAGAATTTTTACCTTTCGGACAAGGATATGCAACGAATGGGCTATGTGCATTCGTCCAACAGGTCTGTCTCTGATAACAGTCCGGTTTCATGGGATTATCCGCATGGTTCCTATGGTATGCTTTCATACCAGAAAGCTGCCACCTGGCTAATGACAATGCAGGGCATAATAGGCGAGGAAACCATGGATGAGATATTCAAGGCATATTATAAGGAATGGGCCTTTAAACATCCTTCAGCCGGGGATTTTATAGATATATGTAACCGTGTGGTCCGGGAAATGCACGGAGACAGCTTTGGTAAGGATATGAACTGGTTCTTTGACCAGACACTGTACGGGACAGGTATCGTTGATTATAAGCTGGCAGGGATCAGTAATCACAAAGAACGCTCATATACGGGTATTGTAAAAACAGATACCTCCGGCATGGTCCTGGAAAAAGCCGACACCGGGGGCGATACTCTTTATCAGTCAGTTGTCAGGCTGAAAAGAGCGGGTGATGTGAAGCTGCCCGTGGATGTACTGGTTCGTTTTGAAGATGGCAGGGAGATAACAGAGCACTGGGATGGCAAAGAAAGGTATAAGGATTTTAAATACTCCGGGCCTTTAAAGGTGGTAAGTGCAGTTATTGATCCGGAGTACCGGATACCCATGGATGTAAACTATATAAATAATTCCTATACCATTGAGCCGGACAGGGTGCCGCCTAAACGGATTATAAGAAAGTTTGTAAGCTTTATGCAGTTCTTTACGCATATCATGTCTTTATAGCTTCAGTAAGAAAATAAGGACAGAATTTAGCGAAATGATATTATGAACAAAGAGAATAGTCTGACCAGACCTTATAGTGAGAGGATAGAGAAAGCTGGTGAAATGATCAAATGAATGAATTAAATAAAACTCAGAGATATGAAATTTATTATGGCATTTACCTCGGGCGCCGGCAGGGCCTTACGTTCTGTTAAAGCCCTGGTGATAATGTGGTTTATTACTTTCGCCATGCTGGCTGTTTTTGCTTTCCCGCTACGGTCATTTATTATTGCAGCCCTGGGTAATACCACATCCACCAGCCTGCTGAATGAAGGCTTTAGTATAAGCTATTTTATGGATCTGGGCCAGGCCTTTGAACCTATGATGTCGGCAATAACGGGAGGAATACTGATAGTAATGCTGGTTTTCTTTCTTCTTTATGTTTTTATGAATGGTGGACTTTTTGATTCATTGCTAACAAACAGCTATGCATATAAGCCTGGAGATTTTTTCAGATCATCGGCAAGGTTTTTTCTCTCATATATGATAATCACATTGCTGATTATGTTAATGATACTGGCTGTTGTATTCCTTGTGGCAGCTGTTCCCCTTATTATCCAGGGAGCAGGCTCAGGCGGTTCAGAAGAAGCAACATGGAAGCTGGTGGGGATACTGAGAATAGTTGTGATACTGATACTCCCTGTTTTTCTGCTGGTAGCTGATTATGCGAGGGTATGGCTTGCGGCCAATGACCACAGGAAGGTGTTCAAAGCTCTTGCCTATGGTTTCAGGGCTACCTTCAGGTCATTCTTAAGCTCCTATTTCTTTATGCTTATAATGCTTATTGTGCAGGGATTATATGCTATGCTGGTCGCAAAAATACTGTCTGATTATTCACCACAAACGGGTGAAGGCCTTTTTGTCCTGTTCCTGCTGACGCAACTGCTATTCCTGTTTAAGCTTTACCTGAGGGCTGTCAGGTATGGCGGTGTGGCTGAACTTTACCAGATATAGTAACTTTAACCGGGACAAACATAAAACCCGTATTTATTGCTTCTCAAAGATAAGGCAGTCTATACCTGCCATATTACCAGGTTTTGCTTTCTTATCACTGCCATTTATTATTATTGTGAAGATATTTTCCCCTTCAGGCAGTATATGACTGCCAAGGGGTATCTCAACAACTTCTTCTCCATCAGTGTAGGCATTGAATATGTTACCGGTTTTGTTACCATTTATCTCAAAGCTTAATATCCCGTAATCCCTTGCTTTTGACAGGCGGACTTTCACATTATACATGGCGCTTACCGGGACAATGAACTTTGTATAAAGTTTATCCCCGGTCTCCCCGTTCCTCCACCATAGCTGTCCCTTATTGCTCCAGTCCCAGCTGCTTATATACTGAGTTTCTGCCGTCCCGCCCTCAGCAAGCATTACTTCGAGGTATTCGCCCTCCATAATGCCATCGCTGCCGATCACAGGCTTTATTATATCGGATCTTTTGCGGGGGACCCGCATCTTTACTGCCGAGGTATCAGTCCGGATATTAACACAGTAAGCGGGTTGAACATAATAATAGCTGGTCAGGGCATAGTTTATTGTAACCGGAGCCCAGTGCCATAATTCGATATTGGAGCTTATGCTGTCGCGGAAAGGGATGGCATCAAGCGTCCGGTAGCGCATATTAACAGTCATACCGGGATGGAAGTTGCCTTCACCCGTTGGCTGGGCTATGAATGGATGGCTGAATTTTTCAGGCCGGCACCATGCATATCCGTAATAATCTTCCGTACCTGTGCCTATTGATGAGGGGAAAGTGTCATTATCAACATATATCTTCTCATCACCTTCACCCCACCATGCATCAGCGGTGTTAAAGACGGTTACAGCGTCACCTGCGTATATACCCCGGCCTTTTATATCAACAAAGTTAATATCTCTATGCTTGCCGCTGCCACCCACATATTCCGATCCGGCTGCTTTTATATTATGGTATTCATGCCATGAGGCAGCGAAATATAAACTCTTCCTGTTCCATCTGTAGCTGTCAAAGTTTATTCCCGTATTCACAGTTATCTTTTCCTTTCCGAAGTTATGTATCCGTATCAAGGCTTTCTTTCTGAAAGGCATAATCCACCGGCATTCCATCAGTCCTTCTTTATTAACGGAGCTATACCATGTATCAGAGGTGTGAAGTTCAAATCCTGTTCCGAAAAAATCACCCACTGGTACCCATACCGTTTTTATATCGTCAAATATCAATTCGAGCACAGTTGATCTCAGTGCCTGGTTTATATCTCCTGACTCAAGTTTGAGGCTTATGTTGCCTATTGCTTTACCCTTGCCGCTTTCAGTATAATCCAATGATTCCCCCGGCTCAATTTCTCCTGCCAGGGTAACAGTCCCGGCTTTATCGGCACTGCCTGCAAGCAAGTCCTTATTTACCTGACTGATAAGATCTTTTGATGATTCCAGGATGCCGGTGCTTAACGATTCCACAGCCGTTCCTTTTTCATACTCCCTGTAATTGATATTATAATAAATGCTGGGATGCCTGCTGTCTTCATTTATCTTTATTGAATCACATTCGTAGGTTATTTTGCAGTGACGGGAATAGGGAAGAGGCAGGTACAGGTTATGTCCTCTCATATGGTAATCGGTATCGGGTGAAACCGATGCGCTGAGAGGAGTGCCGGCCAGCGACTCACCGCTCAGTACTTTCAGGACATTGTCTTCAATAATGGGATTCTCCTCATTATCTATATAAATCCTGATTATTCCCTCGTGACTCCCTTCACCTGCAAAGGTCATCCACCATCTGACAACGGCACCCGGTCCTTCATGATCAAAAAGAACAAATTCCCTTCTTCCCTTATTCTCTTCTTCACGAATGAACTGCGTATAATCAGCATTTGCAAACCATCCTTCTTCGTCCGGTGAGACTGAATTGCGATCATAACTGCTGAATTGCTTAAGCTTGTACTGTGGCTCAGGAAAGCGGGTTATTTCTTTCCTGTCGGTCATCTCAGACAATAATAAATCAAGCGATACAACGTTATTATTATTGCATGAACAGGATAATAACACAAAGCCCAGGAAAAAGAACCGGGTAAACAATTTGTATTTCAGGCGGTAAAAAGTATCAGTAATTTGTTTCGCGGATTTCATTTCTCAGGTTTTTGGTTAATGTAACAAAATTAAAAAAATCAGTCATATATGTTGTATAGCAGATGTCATAAATTAATAAACGGCTGGTTCATCTTTTTAAATAAATGAATTTGACTCCGATTGATTGTATTAATGATTTTTCAGGATATATTTGCAGGCGGGTATGATTTTTGTAATGTAAATGTAGATGACGGGAATAAAATATTAAGAAGGAATATGAGAATAATGAAATATTGTTTACTGCTGCTGATTATTATTGCAGGAGGATGTGTAAACAGGCAAGCTGATGATTTAAATAAACAAACAGTACCCGGGATAACCGAACAGGAAGACGGAAGCATTGTGCTCGATCTGGAGAAAGCCTATCTTCTTCAGGACAGCCTGCATCCTGATATGAATACTGCTGAATGGGCTTTCAGGGTGGAATCAACAGGCAGGTATGAGTTATGGCTGAGCAGTTTTACCAGGGACACTATGGATCTTCATTATGAAGTGCCTGTTATAATAAATTTTGAGCAAAAGAGAATAAGGGCGAATCCTATAGGTAACGAGATTATACTTGATACACCGGGAACGGGTAAGGATTATTACCGTGCTGATTCGAGGCTTGGTTCTTTATATATAGATTCGCCCGGGGATTATTCCATTCAGATTGTAAGTGCCAAGGTAAGGCCATGCGAGGATTTTTCCAATCGTAGTGGATTAAGGCATACAGAGTTAAGAAGCCTTATATTAAAGCCGATGACTGAATGAGCCGTTTTCCTTTATCCATTCACGTGCATTTATAAAGGCCTGTATCCACGGTGTTACATCATCATTTTTCCTTTCCTCCGGATAGTATGCACATTGCCATGGCATAAAGGTGCGTTCAAGATGAGGCATCATAGCCAGGTGTCTTCCATTGTACGAGCATATGGCCGCGGTGTCAAATTCAGAGCCGTTAGGGTTGGCTGGGTAGGTGCCCTGATGATATTTCAGGGGTATATTATACTCCGATTCATCATAGGGCAGGTCGAACTGTCCTTCCCCGTGAGCCACCCATATACCCAGTGTCATACCATCCATGTCCTTAAGCATTACCGAATTGCTTTTCTTTATATCAACACTGAGGAAGGCTGACTCAAACCTGGATGATTTATTCTGAAGCAGTGTTGGTTTTACTTCATGATCAGGATAAACAAGATCAAGCTCTGCCATCAGCTGGCAGCCGTTGCATATACCCAGGCTCAGCGTATCATCCCTCTTATAGAAATTTTCAAGTGATATCCTTGCTTTCTCATTATACCTGAAAGCCCCGGCCCATCCTTTTGCCGAACCCAGAACATCTGAATTGGAGAAACCGCCCACAAAAACTATCATGCTGATATCTTCAAGGTTTTCCCTTCCGCTGATAAGGTCTGTCATATGAATATCCTTAACGTCAAAGCCTGCCAGGTAGAGTGCATAGGCCATTTCCCTGTCACCGTTAACCCCCTTTTCCCTTATTATGGCTGCTCTTATACCTGTTTTGTCAGGTCTGCCATGGGATATGCCAAGTTTATCAAGCGTGCCCCTGAAATCCTTCATATTAAATACCAGGCCGTGGTTCTGGTAGTTGTTATATTTTTCAAGAGCCAGTTCACGCCCGCTTTGCCTGCGGTCAAAAAGGTATGATGTCCTGTACCACAGCTTTCTGAGCTTTTCAATGTCAAATACATGGTTTTGTCCTGACTGCCTGATGAATATTGAGCGTTTGGCTGCCGGACTGCCTATAGGAATACAGGATATGCCATTATTCAGTAATATTTCTTCCACCTCATCCTCTTTCTCCACCTGCAGTATCAGTCCCGGATTTTCACTGAACAGTATCTTAATAATGTCATCTTCATTTATGGCATCAAGATTAATACTCATTCCTCCTTCGGTACTGGCGAAACACATTTCCAGGAGGGTGGTGATCATACCACCGGAAGATATGTCATGGCCGGCAATTATTTTCTTATCTTTTATTAGATCCTGCACTGTGTTAAATACACGGACGAAATAATCAGGGTCAGTGATTGAGGGTGCGCTCGTACCCACACTGTTCAGCACCTGGGCAAAACTGCTGCCACCCGGTTTATATGTGTCGCGGCTCATATCAATATACAGCAGGCTTGTCTCGGAATCAGGTACCATCACAGGTTCAACGATCCTGTTTATATCTGTAACTCCGGCTGAAGCTGATATTATAACTGTACCCGGTGCATATACCGTATCATCCTTGTATTTCTGGGTCATGGACAGGCTGTCCTTGCCCGTTGGAATATTTATCCCCAGCGCAATTGCAAAATCACTCGCAGCTTCCACGGCTTCGTAGAGGCGGGCATCTTCACCCGGATTCCTGCATGGCCACATCCAGTTAGCTGAAAGGGATATACCTCTTATGCCTTCATCCAGGGGTGCCCAGATAATATTGGTTAAGGCTTCCGCTATTGACAGCACTGATCCCTGTGCCGGGTTTATCAGTCCCGCCACCGGTGCATGTCCTATTGATGTGGCCAGACCTTTCACACCCCTGTAATCCAGGGCTATGGCCCCCAGGTTGTTCAGCGGCAGCTGTAATTCACCCGCACATTGCTGTTTGGCTACTCTTCCTGTAACGGAGCGGTCCACCTTGCTTGTCAGCCAGTCTTTGCACGCCACTTCTTCGATCTGCATCAGCTGGCTAACATACTGGTGCAGGTCTGCGCCGTCATATTCCAGTTCAGCATAGGAAGGTGCTATTTTATTATCTTTCATCACTGTCTGTGGCGGATCGCCAAAGAAAGATGTCAGTTGCAGGTCTATGGGCTTTTCTCCCGTTTTGGTGTTCTCAAAGGTGAACTGGTGATCACCGGTCACCTCACCTATAATATATACAGGGGCTCTTTCCCTTTCGGCAATGCTTATAAGCTTATCCACATCTTCCTTTCTTATAACGAGGCCCATTCTTTCCTGTGATTCATTGCCGATAATTTCTTTCGCGGAAAGGGTGGGGTCGCCCACAGGTAATTTGCTTATATCTATCCTGCCGCCTGTGGCTTCCACCAGCTCAGACAGGCAGTTGAGATGCCCCCCGGCACCATGGTCATGCAGTGAGATTACCGGGTTAATATCTGCTTCAGCCATGGCACGCAGGGCATTATATACCCTTTTCTGCATTTCAGGGTTGGCTCTCTGCACTGCATTGAGCTCGATGGCACTGTCATAACGGCCTGTGTCCACGCTGGACACTGCGCTTCCGCCCATGCCTATCCTGTAGTTATCTCCGCCGAGCATAACTATCAGGTCTCCTTTCCGGGGGATGTCCTTTTCGCTGTCTTCTTTTTTACCATGACCAATACCGCCTGCCAGCATTATAACCTTGTCATATCCCAGCTTCCTGCTGTTTTCCGTATGTTCAAAGGTAAGCACGGATCCGCAGATCAATGGCTGCCCGAATTTATTCCCAAAATCACTTGCCCCGTTTGATGCTTTGATCAGTATGTCTTCCGGACTCTGATACAGCCATTGTCTTGCCTTGTTTGCTTTTTCCCATTCCCGTCCGTCGCCGTTGCGCGGGTATGAAGTCATATAGACCGCTGTGCCGGCAACAGGAAAAGCCCCCTTGCCTCCCGCAATCCTGTCGCGTATCTCACCCCCCGTACCCGTTGATGCCCCGTTAAAAGGCTCAACCGTTGTAGGAAAATTATGAGTTTCGGCTTTCAGTGACAGCACTGATGCTGTTTCTTTTATACGGAAGAAATCCGCCTTGTCCTGTGTGGCTGGAGCAAACATCTCAATAAGCGGACCGCTGGCAAATGAGCAATTGTCTTTGTATGCCGATACTATTTTATTCCTGTTGGTAAGGGTAGTAAGCTTGATAAGGTTAAAAAGTGTCGATTCTTTTTCTTCACCATCTATAATAAACCTGCCGTTAAAAATCTTATGGCGACAGTGCTCTGAGTTAACCTGCGAGAAACCAAATACTTCACTGTCGGTCAGCTTCCTTTTGAGTGAACGGCTTAGTTCTTCAAGATATCTTATCTCTTCAGGACTGAGTGCCAGTCCTTCAGATTCGTTATATGCTGCAATATCATCAATCTCATATACCGGCTCGGGTGTATGGTCTATATGGAAGATGTTCTGGTCGAGGTTCTCATACAGTTTTTGCAGCATAGGGTCGTAATTACTGTCAGTGCTGCCGGTGAAAAAAAATTCTTCTATGCGCTCAATACCCTCAATACCCATATTTTGAGTTATCTCCACGGCATTTGTGCTCCAGGGGGTAATCATCTCTTTGCGCGGACCAATAAAGTATCCTTCAATCCTTTCAGCATCCATTTTGCTGTCCGCTCCGAAAAGCCAGATAAGCTTATGAGTGTCTTTTTCTGTTAAATCTTTAGGGCTGTTTACTGCAATTATCCTGTCGGCTACCGGGAAGAACTTAATCATCTGTTATATTTAATCTATTGATAATAAGGGTTGTTGATAAGAATATCTCTTTGTTTTAATAAAATACAAATATAATACTTATCTGCGATACCGTGACGATTCCCTGTTCCCTTCCGTTTTTTTGAGAAAAGGAGGGAGGGGTGCCCTGTATACCTTATTGCCTATCAGTTTTTCAATTCTGTACATTTTTTGCTGATCGATGGAATTGACCAGTGTTATTGCCACGCCTGTAGTTTCGGCTCTTGCTGTTCTGCCTACGCGGTGTACATAATCCTCTGCATCGGATGGCACATCGAAGTTTACAACCAGGTTAATATCCTTGATATCTATCCCCCTGCTCATAACATCTGTTGCCACCAGCACCCTGGTGCGGCGCGACTTGAACCTTAGCAGCACCTGTTCTCTTTCTTTCTGTACCAGGTCTGAGGATATCCCTTCCACCAGGTAATTTTTTGAGCGGAGTCCGCGTACAATCTCATTGACCTTCCTTTTTGTCGAGGAGAAGATTAGTATGCTGCTATACTCCGGCTTATCGGATATCAAGCCGTTAATAAGCGGTAGTTTCTGTGATTCACTTATCATGTAAACTGCCTGCATAACACCCTCTGCAGGCTTTGACATCTCTATGGATATCTCGGCCGGACTCTTCATGATCTGTTTTGACAGTGACCTGATCTTTGGAGGCATGGTAGCGCTGAACATCAGGGTCTGTCGCTCTTTTGAGACATATGAGATTATTCTCATAATATCATCATAAAACCCTATATCGAGCATACGGTCGGCCTCATCAAGCACAAGCGCCTCTATTTTGTCGAATCTGACATAGCCCTGGTTAAGGTGGGATATCAGCTTGCCGGGTGTTGCAATAATTATATTGACACCATCCCTGAGGGCTGTCTTCTGCTGGTCCCAGTCGCTGCCGTCACTTCCGCCGTAAATGGCAATTGAATTAATCCCGAGGGTGTATCCCAGACCCTGCACATGCTGATCTATCTGTACAGCCAGTTCGCGTGTTGGTACGAGAATAAGGGTATGAGTATATTCCGGTCTTTTCTCCATTATTGAGTTTAGCACAGGCAGGAGGAAGGCTGCTGTTTTGCCTGTACCGGTCTGTGCACAGGCGATAAGGTCCCTGCCTTCAAGGATGAGGGGCATAGCCTGTTCCTGTATGGGTGTGGGGCGGGAAAAGCCCATATAATGTATTGAATCCATCAGTTCAGGATCCAGATTGAATTCTTCAAAGGTCATATAGCTATCTGTTCTGCTAACGGGATATTTATCCGTACTCTCTACGGGTCAATATAGTCATGCTTTTGCGGCAATATTGCCGGGTACAAATTTACACATTTTACATTCCGTAAAAAACTTCATGGTTTTTTAATTACCGGGCAATTCCCTCTTAAATCCGCTTCTTTCGAGCAGGGCTTCGGTTGATGGTTCTTTACCCCTGAACCTCCGGTATAGTTCCATAGGCTTGTCGCTGCCTCCTTTTTCAAGAATATTTTCCCGGAATGATCCGGCTGTTTTTTTATCATATATGCCCTTTTCCCTGAACATGCTGAAAGCATCAGCATCAAGCACTTCAGACCATTTATATCCATAGTATCCGGCTGCATAGCCGCCTGAAAAAAGGTGCCCGAAGGAGCAACTCATATTGGTTCCTTCCACATGCCTCAGCAGTTCAGTGTTTTTCATCGCTTCTTTCTCAAAACGGTCTATATCGCCATCAAATTTCTTTTCGATGGTATGCATGGCCATATCCAGAAAACCGAAACTGAGTTGTCTGTTACATGCATATCCTTCATTGAACACCATTGATTCTTTTATTCTCTCTATCAGTGATTCAGGTATTTTTTTACCTGTTTTATAATGCCTTGCCCAGGTGTCGAGCCATTCTTTTTCCCATGCCCAGTTTTCCATTATCTGTGAGGGCAGTTCAACAAAATCCCTTGACACATTTGTCCCGGACAGGCTTCTGTAACTGCATCTTGACATCATACCATGAAGGGCATGGCCGAATTCATGAAGGAATGTTGTCAGCTCATTATGTGTTATCAGTGCCGGTTTGTTTGATGATGGTTTACTGAAATTGGTAACAAGGGATATTATTGGCCGTATGTCACGGTCTGCCTGCCGGTGCTGGTCGCGATAAGCAGTCATCCATGCCCCCCCGCTTTTGCCTTTTCTGGGGTGATAATCAATAAGCAGCACTGATAAATGATTACCGTCACTGTCCTTTACTTCGAATGTTTTGACATCAGGGTGGTATGCCGGGAGGTCATCCCTCTGTGTAAACTGCAAACCGTACAGCTTTTCTGCCAGCCTGAATATTGCTTTTTCTGCTTTCTGCAGGTCGAAATATGGCCTGAATACTTCATCGTCAATATTGAATTTGCTTTTTTTCAGCTTTTCCGAGTAGTAGGCCCAGTCCCATTTCTCAAGTTCTTCCCTGAGACCGTTCTCCCTTGCATACTTCCCTACTTCCCTGGTATCGCTGAGTGCATACTTGCGTGAGGCCCCGAATAATTCACCGAGGAAGGACATTACTTTACCCGGACTGTCAAGCATCCTGTCCTGCAGAATGAATTCAGCATAATTGGCATAGCCCAGCATTTCTGCTTTTTCTTTTCTCAGGTTTATGATTTTTTTTACAATGTCGCGGTTATCATTTTTATCCTTTCCGAATGCCCTGGAGGAATATGCCCTGTACATTTTTTCCCTGAGCTTTCTTTTTGCCGAATACTGCATAAAAGGGATGTAGCTTGGAAAGTGCAGGGTAAAGACCCATCCTTTTCTGCCGCTGTTCTGAGCTTCTTCAGCAGCTGCTTCAACTATGCCTTCGGGCAGGCCCTCCAGGTCACCTTTATCTGTTATATGCAGGAAAAAATCATTTGTTTCCTTTAGTACGTTTTCTTCAAACCTGAGCGATAGTGTTGACAGCTGTCCCTCAATCTCCCTGAACCTCTCCCTGGCTTCTTCTTCAAGGCCTGCGCCTCCCCTGATGAAGTTCCTGTATGTTTGCCTGAGCAACATTTCCTGTTCCTTATTTAATTGCAGTGAATCCTGCGTATCGTATACTTCTTTGATCCTGGTGAAAAGCGCCCGGTTTAATGTGATATCATTCGAAAACTTTGAAAGAAGGGGCGCTATCTCCCTTGCCGCACGCTGTATGTTTTTGTTTGTTTCAGCACTGTTCAGGTTAAACAGTAATAATGATATCTCGTCGAGCCTTATGCCGGCTTTATCAAGCGAAACAATGGTATTCTCAAAAGTCGGCATAGCATTGTTCCCTGCTATCCTTTCGATATCTTCTTTTGTTGCAGTTATTGATTCTTCTATTGCCTGTTTGAAGTGGTTCGCCCTTACGCTGTCAAAAGGTGGCAGACTAAAAGGTTTATCCCATTCTTTGAGAAGCGGGTTATTCATAGTTTTTTAAGTATAACAGTTCTTTTGGTTTAAAGTTTAAGTCGCAAAATTATGAATAATAATATCCATATCCAGGTGCTGTTTGCTTAAATATTGTTATGTTTGTATAAATATTAGCTCTTAGATATAAAAACTTGTACAATAGCGAAATATAGTTTTAAGAACATAGGGGTTATGGAGGATAACAAGGAGTATGTTAGGTTAAATATGCTTTTCAGGGAACTGGAGCTCGAAAAAAAATCCCTGGAAAAGAAGAATAGTGATCTTGGTATCGAAATTGAAGAGGTACGGAGATCGCTTGAAAGGTATAAGCTTATTGCTGATTTTGCTCATGACTGGGAATTATGGTTCAGACCCGACAGGAGTTTTGAGTATATTTCTCCTTCCTGTCAAAATATCACAGGTTATGCCGCCGGTGAGCTTATGGCAAACCCTGACATTCTTGATGATATTATTTATCCTGCTGACCTTGAGGATTTCCGGAGATTCATTTCTGACTCGCTGAATTTTGTTGATATAAGGCAATCACTTAATTTCAGGATACTGACACGTACCAAGCAAATACGGTGGTGTGAGATAAAATGCAAGGCTGTTTATAACAGCAGGGGTAAATACCTGGGCCAGAGGGCATCAGTTAATGATGTAACGCGTTTAATGAGTGCGCTGGGCGAAATAAAGAATCTCTCTGCAGGGAAGGAATATGATGCCAGGGTTCGTGACAGGTACCTGAGGGAGATAGAGGATAAGGACAGGGAGCTGGTCAGCCAGCTGATAGTTATGTCAAATAAGAATGAAACACTGCAGTATATAAAGAAGAACCTTAATGAGCATATAAAAACCTGCAGGCCATCAGAGAAGACCCTGTTTATGAAGATGGTTGATCATATCAACAGTACCTTGCTCTCAACCGATAACTGGGATAATTTTATGCTACACTTTGAAAAGATACACCCTGGCTTTTTCAGCAGGCTGCAGGCTGAATTTCCGTCACTTTCTGCCAAAGACCTTAGGTTATGCAGTTATCTGCGTCTCCAGATGGCAACCAAGGAGATTGCAGGGCTGATGAATATAACTGTGCAAAGCGCTGAGATCAGCAGGGTGAGGTTAAGAAAAAAACTTAAGCTGGGACGTCAGGATAACCTTGTTAACTATATATTACGGGTCTGAGATTAGGTTTAGTTTTTTTATATCATAATTATGTCAGGTTTATGATACCCTTATAAATCATAAAATGAATGTGATAAGATGTATGTGTTAGGTCAATATATATAAATGTTATGTTTTTATTAGGTTGTATTTTCATATGAATCCATTATAAAGAGTTATTTTCGCAGGGAAAGTAAATGAAATGGAAATGCAACAACCTACTTCAACCGGGATCAGGTACAGGAAGTTATCAAGTGAAGAGATAGGACAGTTAATTATGCAGGGCTGCACCTGTGACAACTGGGACCTGATAGAAGTGAGTAAACGCTTCAATACTGATAATATTCGCAACACACATTTTTCCGGTCATATAAAACTGGGAGTCTTTGATGCTGAGGTCCGCCTCTTTGGGGGTGTGGTATTTAATACGGGTATTTATAATGCCTGGCTGAATAATTGCACTGTGGATGATAATGTCCTGATCCATAATATAGGGAGTTATATTTCTAATTATCATATTGAGCAGGATGTAATAATTCATAATGTAAACACACTGGCTGTTGATGATAAAACATCTTTCGGTAATGGTATAAGGGTTAAGGCAATAAGTGAGGAAGGCGGGCGTGAAGTTATAATTTATGATCATCTCACAACACACCTGGCATATATACTCAGTATGTATCGCCACCGGAAAAAGCTTGTTGAAGTTATTGAGAACCTTGTCAATGATTATGTGGAGTATATTTCCGGAAGCAGTGGTGTAATAAAGAGGGGCTCAACAATAATTAACTGTGGCAGCATAAAGAATGTAAGAATAGGCAATGCATCCAGGCTGGAAGGGCTTCATAAGCTGTATAACGGAAGCATTAACAGTTCATATGAGGATCCTGTGCATATAGGTGAAGGTGTTATTATGGAGGATTTTATTGTTTGTTCAGGGTCAGAAATCAGGGGGGGGACACTGATCTCAAGGTGTTTTATCGGTCAGGGATGCACACTTGACAAGCATTATTCAGCCGTTGATTCGCTTTTCTTTGCCAACTGCCAGGGGTTTCATGGTGAGGCTTGCTCAATCTTTGCAGGTCCGTATACCGTAACCCATCATAAATCAACCCTTTTGATTGCCGGGCTTTTTTCTTTCCTGAATGCCGGCAGCGGATCAAACCAGAGTAACCATCTTTATAAGCTTGGCCCCATACATCAGGGTGTTATTGAACGGGGAGTGAAAACAACAAGCGACTCTTACCTCTTATGGCCCAGTCATGTTGGTGCATTCTCACTTGTAATGGGACGTCATTACAAACATTCAGACACTTCTCTTTTTCCTTTCTCCTACCTGATAGAGAGCAATGATGAAAGCATACTGGTGCCGGCAGTAAATCTGAAAAGCATTGGCACTATCAGGGATTCAAAAAAATGGCCGGGACGGGACCGGCGTAAGGGTCATAATAAGCTTGACCAGATCAACTTCAACCTTCTGAGTCCATATACTGTTCAGAAGATGATATCGGGAAGGGAAATATTGCTTAAAATAAAACAAGCCTCGGGTGAAGAAGCCGAAGTATATACCTGGCAAAGGATGAAGATACGCAAGGATGCCCTTAACCGTGGTATACATCTGTATGAACTGGCTATATATAAGTTCCTGGGCAATTCGCTTATAACCAGACTTCAACAGCATAAGTTCAGTGATATGGCTACTCTGCGAAAGAGTCTTGAAAAGGATACACCTGTGGGTTCCGGAAGGTGGATAGACCTGTCCGGTCTGATCTGTCCGGCCGATGCTCTCAACAGCCTGTTAGAGTCGATAGAGAATAAGAAGATCGGCACTATAGAAGAAATAAATTCCTGGTTTATATCCATACATAATAATTATTATAATTATGAATGGACATGGACCCATGATGCCTTCAGATCCTTTACCGGCAAGGATTTACTCAGTATGGACCGGGATGAATTAATAGGAATAATAGAACGCTGGCGTGAAGCGGTGCTAACCATTGATAATTACCTCTACGAGGATGCAAGTAAGGAGTTTTCTCTTCTTAAAAGGGCAGGCTTTGGTATTGATGGTGAACAGGCGGATAAGGAACTGGACTTCGAATCAGTGCGGGGCGAATTTGAGACAAACAGGATGGTGCTGTCAATAAGGGACCATATTGAAACGAAAAAGAAGCTGGGAGATGAGATTATATCAGGATTAAAAACAGTAATAGATTGAGTAAATAAAATTAACGATCAATCGATGGTTTCTCGCAGCAAACTGCGGGGAGAGTCGATAAAAATAAATAAGAATATATGTGCGGAATAATTGGATATACCGGGACAAAACAGGTTAAAGACATACTTATTGACGGATTGCAAAAACTTGAATACCGTGGATATGACAGTGCCGGAATTGCCATCCATAATGGTATACTAAGGGTTATTAAGAGTCCCGGCAAGGTTAGCAAGCTAGTGGAACTTTTACCACCGGATCTCGATTCTACCACGGGAATAGCTCATACCCGATGGGCAACCCATGGAGAACCTTCTGAGATAAATGCTCACCCGCATACCTCAGGTTCAGGAAAACTGGTGATGGTTCATAATGGTATTATTGAAAATGCGGCAGTCATTGAGTCATATCTGATAAAAAAGGGATATGTATTTGTCAGTGAGACGGATACGGAGATATTGCTGAATCTTATTGAATATGAATATGACCGTAATAATTCTGATATACTGAAAGCTCTGATGGAAACATTCAAAAAGATTGAAGGGAGCTATGCCCTGGCAATAATTGAGAAGGGCAGGCCGGGCAGGATAACAATGTGCCGTAAGGACAGCCCCCTGATTATGGGTCTGGATGATACCGGTTATTTTGTTGCTTCTGATATTTATGCAGTGTCAGATTATACTGATAAATTTATTTTTCCTGATAATGAGGATATTATCATTGCGGACAGCAAGGATGGCATCCAGATTTATGATGGAAATGGTGTAAGTAAAGAATTAGAGGTCAGAGAGTTCATGGCTAAAAAGAAAAATCCGGACAGGACCGGCTTTGAGCATTTTATGCTAAAGGAGATATTTGAGCAGCCACAGATTATTTCTGACCTGGCAGCTTCCCGGCTGGTGATTGAAGGTAAGGCCCCTGACGGCGGCACACTGGCGGAAACACTGCCGGGCATAAAGCGAATAATCATACTGGGATGCGGTACCTCCTGGCATGCCGGTCTTGTTGGCAGGTACCTTATAGAAAAACATGTAAGGATACCGGTTAATGTTGAATATGCTTCTGAATTCAGGTATCGTGATCCCGTTATTGAACCAGGCGACCTGGTGATATCCATATCACAATCGGGCGAGACAGCCGATACAATTGCCGGGCATAAGCTGGCACGAAGGGCCGGTGCCATCACCTTCGGGATAATCAATGTGATGAATTCCACCCTTGGCCGCGACACTGATTTCCAGCTGTACCTGGAAGCGGGTGATGAGATTGGCGTGGCATCAACAAAAGCATACACTGCACAGATAGTGCAGCTCTCAAGGCTCACAGCACTGCTGTCAGGTATAAGGGGCAACGGGGTTAAGGCAGGCGAGATGGCAGAGGCCCTGGGCAAAATATCATCCGGCATGAATACCATACTTTCAGAGGTGGATAAAATATCCGAACTTGCCTCCAAATATGCTTTCAGTAATAATTTCCTGTTTCTTGGCAGGGGTGTTAATTTCCCCACGGCCCTTGAAGGGGCTTTGAAACTGAAGGAGATATCCTATATACATGCGGAGGGTTACCCGGGGGCTGAAATGAAGCACGGACCCATTGCCCTGATTGATATTAACTTCCCTACACTGGTAGTTTTGACTGACAAGGAGAGTAAGACAAAGATGATATCTAATATAAAGGAGATAAAAGCACGTAAAGGACGTGTAATAGCCCTGATATCAGATGATGATCATGATACTGAGCATCTTGTTGATGATGTGATAAGGATACCTTTTGTTCCGGATATAATATCACCCATACTGTCGGTTGTCCCCCTGCAGCTTTTTGCGTATTATGTTGCACTCTTACGCGGTTGCAATGTAGACCAGCCGCGTAACCTGGCCAAAAGTGTTACCGTGGAATAGACTAGAACGGCAGATCGTCCATCTCTTCGTTTTCCGGTGGCATATCCTCGAGAAGCGGCGGGGGCAGGTCGTCCCCGGGAGCAGTCCCGGCCGATGCTTTTTCAATCTTCCATGCATCAAGATTGGTGAAATAACTTACCTGTCCGTCCTTCTCCCACTTATTGCCTTTTATATTAAATGATACTTTAACATTATCATTAAGGTAATTCTCGTCTATAATATCGGTCCTGTCCTGTATGCACTGGAACTTAACATAATTGATGAATTCGCGGCCTGCACTACCGGATTCGGATACTTCAATAACAAATTCCCTTTTTTTAAAACTTTCGCCTTTCTGTTGAACAGGACCAATCTCTATAACTTTTCCTGATAGTTCAAATGACATATTCTATTCTTCGTTAATTATAATCTTTTCAATTTTATCGCCCTGCCGGATATTTTCAATAAGTTCTGTCCCTTCACTTATCCGGCCGAAACATGTATGGTTCTTGTCGAGGTGAGCAGTGCTTTCCCTGCCCAGGCATATAAAGAACTGTGAGCCGCCAGTGTCCCTTCCGGCATGTGCCATGGATAAGACGCCCCTGTCGTGGTACTGCTTATCACCATCCAGCTCACATTTTATACTATATCCCGGTCCTCCCGTACCAACCCTCGGGTCTGTCATGTCAATGGAATACGGACAGCCTCCCTGGATTACAAATCCGGGAATAACCCGGTGAAAAGCCAGACCGTCATAAAAGCTGTTTCTGGCGAGCTTGCTGAAGTTTTCCACTGTGGCAGGTGCATCATCCTCATACAGATCCGCTTTCAGCACTCCCTGTGATGTATGTATCTCAGCAATCATTATTTTTCCTTTTTTACTATATCAAGCAGTTCAACTTCAAAGATCAGTGTTGAGAAGGGTTTTATAGTCTGTCCTGCACCCCTTGTTCCATATCCCAGTTCCTGGGGAAGGTAAAACATGAATTTTGAACCTTCAGGCATCAGTTGCAAGCCTTCAGACCATCCTTTGATCAGGGCGTTGGCCCTGAACTGGGCCGGCTCACCTCTTTCAACGCTGCTGTCAAATACTGTGTCGTTTATCAGTTTGCCTGTATAATGAACTATTACGGTATCTGTTGCTTCAGGTTTCGGGCCATCACCCATCTCAATAACCTT
>CAZGUR010000010.1:0-10328 GCA_964529295.1 uncultured Rikenellaceae bacterium
CCAGTGGTCCTAATTCTGGGGAGTATTAATGTTATTCAAACCGATTCAAACGACTAAAGAGTTTGATATAAAGAAAAACTTTGAGGAATTTATTGATATACCCTTCAATGATTTTCATTTATGTCTTAGTCGATTTTCAGTTAAAAGACCTTTAAAGTACGTTAATCGCAAATTAATAACTGAGTTATATGGATTTCTCGAAACAAATCCTGTAGAATTTAAAAGGGCATTTATCGAATCAAAAGACGTTATTAATGATTCGGTTTTTAGTTTATTAAGAAAGGGGTCGTTCTGGGGTAAAGAATATGGACTTAATATTTCAACACCAAGAAAAATTGAAGAATTTGAAACAATATGGCATCCTGAATATGTAAGACTTTTTGAATCTATCTATAAAAGATTATTAGTACCTATAATTAAAATCATTGATGAAAAGGAGAAATCAAACTTAGAAAAGACAAATGAAAAAAACCAAACAGAAAAATTAAAGGATTTAAATCTCAATGAGTTACTAAAAGGTAATAATAGAGTTATAAGAAATTCTATTTCACATGGAAAGGTATCATACGATTATTCTCAAATAATCTACAATGATAGACATACTACAGAACAACATTTTCCTTTAGATTTATTACGGACTTTTGATTTATTAGTCGAGACGTGTAATTCAATTGTTGTAACATACATTTTGTCTGTAGCTAGATTTTATCAATCCGATAAAAAGATTGTAACAATGTTACCCCTAAGTCTTAAGTTTTTATTCATGGATGGTTTGTTATCATCAGATTACTTCGAACTTCTTTCTTTTTATGAGAGTACTGTAAATGGTAGCCCGCAGCTAAATACAGTATGCATTATTAAATCAGCTAATAGGACATCGCATGCCATTTATTCCTTAAACCTTTGCTACTATATAATTAAACATGTTGATACAAATTTTGGAAGATTTGCAATTAGTCTAGAATGTGGAAAATCCATTGCTAGTTCAATCTTCATAGACGGTAAAAAGCTAAAACACTCAATAAGAAATAATCTATCAATTGATGCAGCGAAAGATGTTATTGAAACTAGTATGTTATGGCATGATTCTAATAATATAAATCGAAAAATTGCGAATTGGGGTCATATTTTAAGAATCCAATATAGAATATATAAAATCGAAAGGCAGAAGGAACTACGTCAAGCTGGATTTAAACAATTTAAGAAAAGGTTTGAAATTAAAGAAATTGAGAACAGAAGTACTGACAAAATTGTAAGGATTTATTCTTACATATGGATTAAGGACTTGGAAGGTTTAAATGAGCATGATTTTCTTAAGTTGATAAAGTATATAATAAGGCATCTAAGTAAAAAAAGGTTTCACTGCACTAAATTGGGAGAACCTACTTTTGTAAGGAAACGTCCCAAATATATTTGGATAGACTTGTATTCACAGGATAAAAACTTAAGATTTTATAAAAGACATCTGAGTGAGGATTATCATATTCTTAAAGCGGAGTGGATTAAGAATACGAGAAAGAGACAACCAATATTATTGAAAAATCCTGATATAATAGTTGATGAAATTAGTGTCAGTTAAAACAGAAATTCAATGATTTTAAATATTGGTGACAATAATTAAAAAGCATCCTTTTTGAAATATATCTACAATTGTCCCCTTCCCTTTAAAGTGTTAGGAGAATGCGCATTCTCCTAACACCTTTAATTTTTATCAATAAAAAAGATACAATCAATAAGACTGTATCCTTTTTTGTATACTCGTTCAGATTAACCTTTCTGAAACCTTGTCGGGGTAGTACTTCTCCTCCGACCCCCTGCTCCCAAAGCAGGTCAGACATAGATACTTTTATAATATCTCAAACTATTCTCAAACTTAAAAAGGGACACATCTCTGTATCCCTAGTGGGCCCAGCTGGGCTCGAACCAGCGACCCCCTGATTATGAGTCAGGTGCTCTAACCAGCTGAGCTATGGGCCCCTATTCTTAACTGGTCATTTTTCGGATTGCAATATTAAAACATTTCTGCAATATATGCAACTTTTTTATCCATAGTTCTGCCTGTGGATATAGCTATTTACCCTCACCAGGGGTGGAATGGTAATATAAAAAATACCAGGTTCTGCATATAATAACATTTCCAAAACCATTTTTGGTAGGTTTTGTTATCATATTAACAGATTATTTCTAAATAAACGCTGTCAGGAAAATAAATAATTAAACCATATACCCGTAAAAGGCTACTGTGTATAAGGTGATTAAAATCCAAGACATGAAACACTATTTACTTATTATAGCATATAGTATACTGATGGTCTCCACTGCCACGGGGCAGGTAAATATTAAAGAAAGCACTGATGCAGCCGGTATAAGCGGGCAGACTGAATATCCTTATGTTTATCTGGACTGCCCCCGCTGCGATTACGATTTTATCCGCACGGAGCTTGATTATGTCAACTATGTACGTGATCCCGGGCAGGCAGATATTCATGTATTCATCACTGATGAAAGAACAGCCGGGGGAGGAAGGGAATGCCAGTTTTCCTTTATAGGCCGCAGAATATTCAGTGGAACGGAATATACCATAAAACATTATATTGAACCCAATACAACAAGGGATGAACAACGAAAAGCCATAAACCGCTTTCTTACAATGGGATATGCCTCTTTTATACTGCAAACACCCCTGGGAAATAATTTTACAATATCGTATAGCGACAGTGCATCTTCTCTGTCTCAAAGAGAAAGGGAGGATCCATGGGACTACTGGGTATTCCGATCTTATCTGGGAGGCATAAATGTTGAACTGGAATCAAATCAGAAAAGATTTAATTCGCGCTGGGGAATATTTGCCGATCGCGTAACAGATGACTGGAAATTCCGGATAAGACCCTATTTTAACTATAACACTGTGTTTATACAGGCTTCTGAGACTTCTGATCCTGTTACCAGCAGTCAACACCGGCACGGTCTCGACAGCTATGCCATAATGAGTATAAATGATCATTGGTCAGCGGGGATGTTTGGAAAATATTTTACTGCAATAAGCAGAAATATCAGGCACGAAATAATGATGAGTCCAGGCATTGAATACAGCCTGTTTCCTTACAGTGAAGCCACAAGAAAGGCCATTACACTAACCTACCAGCTGGGTCTGGGTTATTATGACTATTATTATGAAACCGTTTTCGGCAAAATGGAAGAAACGCTTTTCAGTCACCAGTTAAAAGGAATGATAAACATACAGCAGCCCTGGGGAAGCATTGAAACGGGACTGATCGGTTCAAACTACCTGCACGATTTTGACAGGCGAAGAGTGGAAATATATGCCCAGGTATCAGGACGCCTTTTTGAAGGTTTCTCACTTAGTTTGCAAGCCGATTATAATATAATGAGAGATCAGCTCTCATTGCCAAGGGGCGAGGCTTCACTTGAAGACATCCTGCTCTGGCAGCGTGAACTGGCTACCGATTTCTCTTTCTCGGGAACAGTCGCCATAAATTACACATTCGGCTCAAAATACACCAATATAGTAAATACCAGGTTTTAAAAATGGTCCTTCCCTCAGATGTTTTTGCATACCCTGCCGCCAATATGTAAATAAACCTTAGCATTCTGGAAAATGTGAATGATCTTTAATATCATAAAAAACAGTATTCTTTTAAAATTAGACAAAGCATCCTGAATGCCGGATATCAAATTAAGGTTAAAAAGTGTTATCTTTTCTACCATATTAATACAATAGTGATGATATTTGAGTCGTTAAATTGAAATATCAGGAAAATGAGTAATACAAATGATCCGATAAGCAGCGAGAAAAAGAAAGTGTTTAATATCTCTTTCGACCTCTTGCTCAAAATGGGCGGTCTGTTCCTTGTGGTATTCCTTTGCTATAAGATTATACAGCCATTTATAAACATCCTGCTGTGGTCGCTTATTATATCAATAATACTGTTTCCTGTGTTCGAGCTGGCCAACAGGTACTTGTGGGGCAGGGAAAAACTGTCAGCACTGGTGGTTACGCTGGTAGCCCTGTCTGTACTGGTCTTCCCCAGCATATGGCTCGTTAACCAGCTTGTTGACGGGGTAAAGGAGATAGCAGCCCTTATACCCGACGGAAAGCTGAAGATACCCCCACCCAGCGAATCGGTGGCCGACTGGCCCCTTATCGGTGAGTGGTTGTATGATAACTGGATGCAGGCATCGGAGAACCTGAGTAAATCGCTCAAAGGCTTTATGCCACAGATAAGCAATTTCGGGGAGAAATTATTTAGTATGCTGGCCAATACAGGGATGGGCATCCTGCAGTTTGCCGTTTCAATTATCCTTGGGGGTGTTTTCCTTGTCTTTTTCAGGAGTGCATCACGTTCAGGATCAGCCCTGTTCGGGAAGGTGGCAGGCGACAGGGGCGAAGAATTCAAGCAGGTATCTCTCAATACAATACGTAATGTTGCCACGGGTGTGCTGGCCGTAGCCATAATACAAACCACACTGCTGGCCATAGGCCTTATCCTCGCCGATATACCGCTGGCTGCTGTATGGATTATCATAATACTTATTATGTCCATTGCACAGATACCGGTGATCCTTTTCAATATCCCCATGATAATCTATATCTTTGCTTTTATGGATCCCCTGCCCGCTGTGTTATGGTCCATATACCTTCTTGTAATGGGACTGATAGATAATTTCCTTAAACCGATATTTATGAGCCAGGGAGCCAGTGTGCCCATGCTTATTATATTTTTCGGCGCCATAGGTGGTTTTATAGCTTTTGGTTTTATGGGTCTTTTCCTGGGAGCCATCATATTATCGCTGGCATATAAACTTTACATTACCTGGCTTGATGAACATTAAAAATATCTAATTATTATATGGGAATACTACTGACATATCTTGGAATAGCCCTGTTTTTTTCTTTTCTGTGCTCTATCCTGGAGGCCTCATTGCTGAGTACCACTCCCATATTCATTAATATGAAAATAAGGGAAGGGAAGAAATATGCCAGCACCCTTGACCACTATAAAAAAAATATCGACCTGCCTCTTTCTGCCATTCTTACGCTTAACACTTTTGCCCATACCGTGGGTGCAGCAGGTGTAGGTTCACAGGCACAGAAAATCTGGGGAGACGAATACCTGTCATTAACCTCCGTCGTACTTACCCTTATTATACTTATTGCATCAGAGATAGTGCCCAAGACCCTGGGTGCCACACACTGGAAGAAGCTTGGTGCATTTACCGTTATTGCCCTCAGGATAATGATATATTCCCCCTTATACCCTTTTATCCTGCTTACCAACTTCATAACAAGGGTGCTTCGCAAGGGACAGGCACGCAGCACACTTATCAGCAGGACGGAATTCAGGGCCCTGACCGACAGTGTGATAGAAGATGGGGTTATTGAGGATGAAGAGTCACAGTTACTGCAGAACCTTATGAAGTTTCAGCACATAAAGGTCAGAAGCATTATGACACCGCAGGTTGTCATTCTGGCTGCAGAGGAGAATACCCCAATGGAAGAATTCTACGAAAGCTATGATGAGATCATTTTCTCAAGGATACCGGTCTACAGGGAGGAGCTGAACCAGTTTACAGGCTTTGTGCTGAAGGACGAGCTTATGGAAATGATAATAGACCGAAAGGGAAAGGACCCGCTCAAATCCATTATCAGGCCTATCAAGATAGTGAACGAGGAGATGCCAATAATAAAACTTTTCTACCGCTTTATTGACCTCAAGGCGCATATTGCCATGGTGGTTGATGAATATGGTATGGTGAGCGGACTGGTAACCATGGAGGATGTGCTGGAGACGCTCATAGGCCTTGAGATAGTGGATGAGATGGATAACGTGGAGGATATGCAGATGCTGGCCCGGAAGAACTGGGAGACCAGGGCAAGGAAGCTGGGACTTATAAAGTAAAGACTTACCCTGGTACAGTTATCAGGCCGTCTTCCCCGTCAACCAGCGCCAGACCGATATCCTATTTCATTTTTCTGATCACATCCATTGCCGTCATATAACCGCTGTAGATGGCGCCGGAAAAGCCTCCCCCGAATTTACCCCAGGCCGAGGCCACATGCATATTGGAGGGCAGGGCTGAAAGGTAGTCGCTTGACTTGCCCGGATTCTGGGCAAAACCATACACTGCGCCTCCCTTGTTAAGGGTAAAATGCTTAACGGTAAGCGATGTGGCCACCTCAACATAATCAAGGGCATCCCTGAATCCGGGTATAAGCCTGTTGAGACGAGCTGTAATCTTTTCTGCCACCTCTTCCTTCTTCTTTTTATACGCCTTCCTGTCTAGTCCCTCCCAGTCTTCAGGATAATCAATGCAGCATGCAGCACCAACACTCTTGCCCGCAGGTGCCAGTCCGGAGTCAAGCTGACTGTAATCAACAAAGGTGAAGCTGCGCCTTTCAAAGTCAGCATGGTTATTATCTGCTATATCCGCCTGCTCCCTCACTGATTCATCAAAAATAAATGTTGAATAGTGCTTATTGCCAATGCCTTTCAGCTCCGGCTTAAAACCATAATATACAGTCAGCAGCGAAGCACCCGTCCTGATACCCGCGATTGCTTCCGACAGCTTAAGGCCCTCATCGCCCGGCATCAGCTCTTCGGCCAGTACGGGAAGTGAGGAGTTAATGATTATCTCATCTGCCAGTGCCGTTGTTACTTTCCCCTCGCGGCCTGTCCTTTTATAATTAACACCAATGGCTTTGCCCTTATCATAAACAATGCCTGTCACCCTCTGCTTAAGCTTCAGCTCTCCCCCATTATCTTTTATTATGCCTGCCAGGGCATTGGAAAGCTGCTGTGATCCCCCTTTTACAAAATTTGCTCCGCCGCCGGCATAATAGCTGCCCTGGGCATTCAGGTAATAATAATATGACAGGGTATAGGGATCATCATGAAAATAACCCAGGTTACCCAGCAGTATAAGCTTTAGATCATCATCCCTGATTATCTCATCCAGGAATTCACCTGTGCTTTTGTCATTCTGTCCCCTCGCCAGGGCCGTTATCCTGCGTGCATTAAGCAGGTGATCGAAATATTTATCAATGCCTTCTTTTTCTTCGGGAAACAGTCCCGTCAGCCTCTGCGCTGCCTCTGCCGGATCGTGCGGAATGACAACATCATACCTGTCATTGACAAAACGGTAGAATTCGGGCACCTTAAGAAATTCCACCCTGTCAAACAGTCCCAGGTCATTGAATATCTTTGTCTTCAGATCACGCTCATGCAATCCGTCCATCTCATGCAGTCCCACCTCCATGGTATAGTCCCGGCGATAGAATGTTGTGGCACATCCTCCCGGCCTGTCATGCTGCTCAAGCAGCAGCACCTTTTTTCCTTCTTTTGCCAGTTTTGCTCCTGCTGTCAGACCACCCAGTCCCGACCCTGTTATTATTATATCGTAATGCATATGCTAAAATTAATATTATAAGTTTTATATCCGGCACTCAGGACCTGCTTTTTGCAGTAGAAGCCTGCTCCGGTATGGGATATCTTTTAAACTCCCTGCTGCGATCAAAAAGATACCTGTATGTAATATAATGCTTGGCAGACTCTGATCCAACCGATAAAAATATTTTTCTCATGGCCGGATTGAAATCAGCCACCCAGGAAAATTCTATCTCTTCATAATGCGGTTTGCTTTTCATTACCCCGGCCACCTTGAGTATTATTCCTGATTCAATACCCCTGCCCTGGTATCCGGGGATCACTCCCATCAGTACACCCCGTGCACGCCTTATTGTCTTTTTCTTTTTGAGGTAAAGAAATTTGATCATAGCTGCCAGGTTAAGCTTCCCTTTCAGATGTTTAAGTATCATATTCACATCGGGCCACATCAGGTAGATAGCCACCGGTTTTTCATTATGATAGGCCAGCCATATAAATTCAGGATCGATAATGGCTTTTGCCTTCCTGAGTGTTTTCTTTATATATGCAGGCTCCATAGGCTTAAAATCCGTTTTGAATGATGCCCATGCTTCATTATATACGGCAGCAAAATCATTGACCCAGCGGTCTGACTCCTCCCATGTAAAATGATGAAAGGTATATCCGGGTTTATTGGCGATCCATTCTGCTATTTTCTTAAACCGTGGCGGCAATTCCTTCTTTACATCCAGGTGAAAGCCCTCCTGCTTATAATATGTCATAAAGCCATATGACTCAAAAAGATCCCTGTAATAAGCATGATTATAGGCTATTTCGTATGAGGGATGCGTAAAGCCCTCAACAAGCAGACCCCAGTATTTATCCGTCTCCCCAAAATTTACCGGTCCGTCCATTGCCTCCATACCTTTTGCCTGCAGCCATTCACGGGCCGTATCAAAAAGCATAAAAGCGGCCTTACTGTCATTAACACACTCAAAGAATCCCATCCCCCCTGTCGGCTGCTCCTGTTTCCATGCTGTCTTTTCATCTATAAAAGCAGCTACACGTCCCAGCAGCCTGTTATCATTGCCGTATAAAATCCACCTGCTTGCCGTACCATGCTCAAAAAATATGTTTGATGAGGGATTAAAAACAGATTCTATCTCTTTATCAAGAGGGCATACCCATGTATCATTATCTCTGTAAATCTCCCTGGCGACATTATGAAACTGTTTTCTCTGTCTTTTGTTTTTAACTTCAATTACCTTCATATTATTAACTGGGGGTCATTATTTAGTTCCTGCGATATATCCTGTCAATCAGTTCCCTGTATTTTTCTTCTATCACCGGCCTTTTAAGTTTCATGCTGGGTGACAATTCGCCGCTTAAAGGAGACCACTCATCGGCTACAAGCCTGAACCTCAATATCTTTTCACTATCAGCCATATGTCTGTTTATCTTTCTTATCTCATCCAGAAATAACTCCTGTACGCCCGGTGTACCAATAAGTTCTGCCTTTTCCTGTTCCTTATATATATTTTGTGTAACACACCAGTTTTTAAGATAATCAAAATCAGGCACCAGCAAGGCGCTGGCAAATTTCTGATGTTCACCAGTAACCATTACCTGGTCAATAAACGGTGATTCCTTTAACCTGTTTTCTATTACCTGGGGTGCAATGAATTTGCCGTTTGACAGTTTAAAAATATCCTTTTTCCTGTCTGTTATCATCAGAAAGATTTCATCCTCCATATGCCCGATATCACCGGTATGGAGCCACCCTTCACTATCAATCACCATGTTTGTTAATTCATCATCCCTGTAATAACCCATCATTACATTATGCCCCCTGCACAACACCTCGCCATCATCAGCTATCTTCACCTCAACACCGTCTATAAGGGCCCCTACTGTTCCCAGGCGGCATAAAGGCGGCTCCTGCCTGTTTATTGTTATTATAGGTGATGTTTCGGTAAGGCCGTACATATTAAGGATTTTGAGTCCCGCAGCCCAGAATATTCGTTCATGCCTTGGCTGAAGGCTGGCCCCGCCGCATCCTACAATCCGTACATTGCCGCCCAGGGCCTCTCTCCATTTAGAAAATATCAACCGGTCTGCCAATTTTAGTTTTCTGTAATAAAACCATGATTTTTGTCCGAAAGGTTTATACTTTAAACCCAGATCCACAGCCCAGAAAAATATCCTTTTCTTCACACCCTTAAGGCACTTGCCTTTTGCAATCACATTATCATAAACCTTTTCCAGTATCCTGGGCACTGCATCAAAACCATCTGCTTTGATCTCTTTCAGATTGCCGGCGATAGTGCTCATGCTCTCTGCATAATAAACCGACGTACCGGAATATTGTGTCTGGTAGTTACCCATCCTGCCGCCTACATGGCATAGCGGTAGTATACTAAGGTACTTATCATCCGGCTGCAATTTAAACACTTCAGCCGCAGCAATAAAATTTCTAACCAGGTTTTTGTGTGAAAGCATTACTCCCTTTGCCCTGCCGGTTGTGCCGGATGTATAGATAAGGGAGGAAAAATCATCTTCCCCGATGCTGCTTTTTATGGCTTCTGCCTTCTCAATTATCTCTTTCCCTGCCTTCTCTCCTTTTTTAAGCACCTCGCTCCAGTTTGCCACATTTTCAATCTCATCAAAAGAAAATACGTATTTAAGGGATTTAAGGTCATCACAAACCGGTTTTATAACAGAATATAGCCGCCTGTCGGATATTATTACCATCTTAGCCCCACTGTGTTCAAACACATAACGGTATTCCTCACTGCTCATGGAAGTAAATACCGGAACATGCACCACTCCTGCCATTGACATACCCATATCCACGAAATTCCATTCCGGCCTGTTATTGGTAATAGTGATTATCCTGTCACCTTTTTGAAAACCCATCTGAAGCAAGCCGTAAGCAAAATAATG
>CAZGUR010000010.1:10338-26950 GCA_964529295.1 uncultured Rikenellaceae bacterium
GGGATATCTCGTTATACTGCTTTGCGCTGTGGTGAACCCATTGGCCATCTTTTTTCGCCGCCAGTGCAGTCTCCTTATCAGGAAAAAGTAACATATAGCGGTCTAAGAGATCAAAAATCCTGGTTGGCTGCATGATTTCAAATTTTATAAAATAGAAACATATTACGTACTAATGCCTGTACCCTTTTTTTGAGTGTATGCAATATAATAAAAGTTTTAATATGCTGATTATAGACGGAAGGGAAGCAGGTAATAAAACCAAACTTTAAGAATATTTTCAGAATTAAATGTCGTATGTTTGAACGAGGTTTGCTTCGGGCTTAATTATAAAACCTTATATTATTAAAGATTTTAGCATATGAAACAGCGTTTTCAATGCTGTAAAAAAAATCACTGCTATGAAGGTATTCAGGCCCTGGGTTTTTCAGGGTTCCCTAAGAAAGAAAAATTATTTTGAAGGCTGGTATTTTAAGCATGTGTCGGCCGACAGAAAAACAGTATATGCCATTATTCCGGGTATATCACTCTCTGAGCAGGACAGTCATTCATTTATACAGCTGCTTAACGGGAAAACAGGTGAGTCATACTATTTTAAGTATGCCACAGACAGCTTCCGGGCCTCTTCAAAAGTACTTTCCGTAAGTGTGGCAGATTCCTCTTTCTCTTCTGATGGCATCAGCCTGAACATGGAAAACGGACAGGAAACGGTCAGCGGCCGCATTAATTATCAGCCTTTTAACCATTATCCTTCCTCCCCGGCAAGGCCGGGTATTATGGGCTGGTATTCCTTTGTGCCGTTTATGGAGTGCAAGCATGGTATTGTATCAACCGGACATGCCCTTGATGGAAACATTAAGATAAATGATTCCATAGTTGATTTTACCGGCGGCCGTGGTTATATTGAAAAGGACTGGGGTACCTCGTTCCCTGAATCATGGATATGGCTTCACTGCAATACATTTAATACATCCGAGGCCTCATTCACATTTTCAGTTGCAAAAATACCATGGATAGGCAGCTATTTCATAGGCTTTATCTCCTATCTCAGCTATGGCAATGAATTTTATAATTTTTCAACATGGTCCGGGGCAAAAATAAAATCGCTGGAATATAACAATGACATTCTTGATATTGTTATTGAGAACAGAAAACGCATACTTAATATAAGGGCCGTAAATAATATGCCCGGTAAGCTAAAAGCTCCTGTGAAAGGATCTATGAGCAGGATAATAAAGGAAACAGTTGATGCGGATATAGAAATTATCCTGAATGATAAAGCAGGAAATACGCTTTTCCATGAACATGGGAGCAGGGCCGGGATGGAGCTTATTGACAGTATGCCCGGATATTTTCAGGATAACGATTAGCGTGCTTATAAAGCTATTTAAATATCATTACCGGGAAAATGACTAATTTTGAAAATAATAATGCATATTAAAACAAGAGAAATGAAAAAGATAATCCGTTTTTCCGCTTATATAATTATTGCAGCCATGATGACCGGCCTCAGTAGCTGTGAAAAAGACCGTGTTACATTGCTAACCGACGGGATGTGGACATTTGAGAATATAACCACGAACAGTGATGATGAGGCTATAAAAACCCTTGTTGCAGGAATAAAAGCCTATCATATAGACGGCACACTGGAGTTTTACTCTGACGGCACTTATGTGATGCAGTTTCCTCTGGGTAACGATGAGACCGGTACATGGGAGCTGGTAGGCGACACCCAGCTTGTTTTCAGTCCGGATTCAGGTGGCGTCCAGACATCATCCATTGACAGGATAAGCAAGAGTGAGCTGGTTTACATAGCTACCTTCGTTGACCAGAACTCCAAGGCATTTAATACAACCCTCACCTGGGTCAGGTAATTTCTTGTCCCGGGTCTTCAATCCTGCTTCGCCACAGATTTACCGTTCCCAAGGCCCGTAATCCTGCTTTGTTCAGCTTACCGGTCCCCCGGCCCCTCATCCTGTTTCTTTCTGAAGGATGAAGGTATAAATGTGAAATTTTTTATGCCAAACCTTCTGGCAAGCAGCTCCAACCCAATAAGCGATACACCTCCGCCGGGCAGTATGGATACGGTGGCAAAAACCGAAAGACGCCCTATATCTTTCAATTGCTCTATGGCTGCCTTCACCTCCTCCTCTGTGGGCGGTTCATCTCGCTCATTAAGTTCAAGCTTTTGATCCAGCAAACGAAAGAACAGGCGGGCCATCTCTTCTGTTTCCCTTGCCTCCCTGCCAATCCCGGTCATAGTTTTCTCAATAAGCCTTTTACGGGTGGCCGCATAGTCAATAGATTTCATTTCGTACCTGTATCTCAATCTGTGTCTCAGCCTTTCAAACATCCCTTATTATAAGCGTTTATTCCTTTATAAAAAATAAAATATTACATTTAGTAATTCTATAACGAAAATAGGAATTATTATGAGACAAAGTATCATCCTTTCACTTGCTTTACTTATATCACCTCTTTTGCACGGACAGATGAAAAGCATAGAGGAGTTTACCCGTGATATGGAAAAACAGCCGGGATTTTACACCTTTTACCTTGATAATACAGAGGGTAAGATATGGCTTGAGACAGACAGTTACGGTACGGAGTTTCTTTATGTAAGTTCTATCACGGCCGGACTGGGCTCAAATGATGTGGGACTGGACAGGAACAGGCTGGGTGACACCAAAATAGTATATTTTGAACGGACAGGACCTAAAATATTTATGGTGCAGCCCAATTACCGTTTCAGGGCACACAGTGATAATCCGGATGAGGTAAAGGCCGTAAAAGATGCTTTTGCCAGATCTGTAATACATGGCTTTGAGATAGCAGCTGAAAGTGATGGTCGGGCACTGATTGATATAACAGCCCTTCTGACCACCGACCTCAACAATGTATCATCCACCCTGCAGCGATCCGGACAGGGCGATTACAGGATTGACGGGTCGCGCTCTTCCATTTTTCCGGACAACACAAAATCTTTTCCGGATAATACCGAATTTGAATCACTTATTACCTTTGCCTCTTCATCGCCCGGAAGGTATGTCAGATCGGTGAGTCCGGATGCTTCCTCTGTAACCCTGCGGCAGCACCTGTCCTTTATCAGGCTTCCCGATGATGATTACAGTCCACGCGAATGGGACCCGCGTTCAGGCTACGGATCAATGAGCTATATGGATTTTTCCGCTCCCATCGACCAGGGGCTTACAAAACGCTTTATCAGGCGCCACAGGCTGGAGAAGAAAAATCCGGCAGCCAGGATCAGTGATCCGGTGGAACCCATTATATACTATGTTGACAGGGGCACACCCGAACCCATACGCTCGGCGCTTATCGAAGGAGCCTCATGGTGGAACGATGCTTTTGAGGCGGCTGGCTACAGGAATGCCTTCAGGGTGGAAGTGCTTCCGGAGGGCGCGGATCCCATGGATATAAGGTATAATATGATCAACTGGATACACCGCTCTACCAGAGGATGGTCATACGGCAGCTCAGTTACCGATCCCCGTAGCGGTGAGATAATAAAGGGACATATAGCACTGGGATCACAACGGATAAGACAGGATTTTTTGATTGCGGCCGGACTCATAGCCGAATACGAAAAGGATAAGGATGCTGACCCTGCCATTAAAAAGATGGCCCTGCTGAGAATAAAACAGCTGTCATGCCACGAGGTGGGCCATACCCTGGGACTGAACCACAATTACGCCTCCAGTGCAACAGGGCGTTCTTCCGTGATGGATTACCCGCATCCGCTTGTCAGGATAGTGAAGGGTTCACTTGATCTTTCTGATGCCTATACGGAAGGCATAGGCGAATGGGATAAGGTTTCAATAGCCTATGGCTACAGCGATTTTCCGGAAAAAACTGATGAAAAGGAAGCCCTGAATGATATACTTGATTCAGCCTTTAAGAAAGGCCTTATCTTCCTTACCGACCAGGATGCCGGGGATGCCCACCCGCTGACGCATGTATGGGATAATGGTAGTGACCCTGTTGACGAGCTGAAGAGAGTGATGAAGATCCGCTCCATTGCCCTTGATAATTTTTCGGAGAAGAAGATCCCGGTGGGCGCAGCGTTGTCAACACTGGAAGATATACTTGTGCCTGTCTACCTCTTTCACAGGTACCAGATAACGGCAGCTTCTTCTGTTATAGGAGGTGTATACTATAACCATAAGCTGCGTGGCGACACCCAGGAACTGCCGCGCTGCGTGCCGGCAACAGAGCAGTTCAGTGCCCTTGAGGCACTGCTGGATGTGATAGAGCCGGCCAACCTGGCCATTGATAAAAGAATACTGGATATCATACCGCCCAGAACACCCGGCTATTCACAGGGCAGGGAGCTTTTTGACGGGTATACAGGACTTGTCTTTGACCCCTTCGGGGCAGCCGAAAATATTGTTTCGCTTACAGCAGATGGTCTTCTTAAGCCGGAAAGGGCATCCCGGATTATTTACTTTCATTCAATGGATCCTGAAATGCCCTCACTGGACGAGGTGCTCCAGATAATACTCGCCTCTACCGTCTACAAGACTCATCATGAAGGGTACCATGCCGCACTGCAGCAGGTAGTAAATAATGTTATTGTCAACAGGCTTATACAGCTTGCTGCCAATCCCCGCTCATCCCCACAGGCACGGGCCATGGCCCACATGAAGCTTATGGAACTGAAGGAATGGATAGAAGACAGCATGCCCTTTGCGGACAATAAGCGTAATGCCCACTACCTTTATCTGCATGACAGGATTGACTATTACAGCAGGTACCCTGACAGGATAGCGATACCCGACGAGATGGATATACCAGCAGGAGCACCTATAGGGTCCGCTGGCAGATAAGTCTTTTACCAGGCAGCAGGCTCCGGGGACCATCCGGTCATTATTTTACCAGGATCGTAAGCTCCGGGAACCATACGGTCATTCCTTTACCGGATCGTTAGCTCCGGCGGCCATACGGTCATTCCATTACCGGACCTCCGCTTGAATGGTCGCTTATTATTAACCATTCACCGTCTGTCTTTTGCCAGATAAGGGTATAGTATCCTTTCTGGTCACCTGCCTCCAGGGTAAGGTAAAATTGTCCGATCATAATCGCCGTACGGTTATCAATTTTATACAGTTTCATAACCTCAAAATCAAGCTTCCCCATTGCTGCAAGATCAGGATAACCCTTTTGATACCTTTCGAGTGTGGCTTCATAACCGTAAACAGGTCCCGATGCACCTGAAAATACAATATCATCTGATTTGTGATATCCCTTCATGAATTCTACCAGGTCGCCTTCATTCCATGCGTCTTTTGTTGCCATAAAAGTATTTATGATCTCTTCCCTGTCGGCCTGTGTAAGTTCCGGTTCAGCTTCTTTCACAACTTCTTTTTCCTCTTCGCTAACAGTGCAGGAAAAGGCCATTACAGACAGTAGTAAAATAGCGCTTAGTAATTTTCTCATTTTGATTGGTTTTAAGTTAATATTTCCACAATTCAGGAAATATAGGATTTTTTCCCGGCACTTCCAGTCCTGTCAGTGAAATACCTCCCCCCGGCAATAATGAAACAGAAGCAAAGACAGAGATGCTGCCATGTCAATCCAGATCGCAGGCTCCAGGTGGCATCCGGCAGAAGGCAGCATCATACCCGTAGAAGCGGCAACTACATTGTCAAACCAGGTCGCAGGCTTCAGGCGGCATCCAGTGTGCGTCTTTCCCATCCCACTTCACATTGCAACCTATCGGATTTGTAAGCGGTTCCGAGATATCCTTACCTGATACGAGTTCTTCGAGTGCTTTTTCGAGCTCATTTGTCCTGGCAAGAGAAATATTCCTGGGCTTATCAACTGACCGGCCGGTATATACAAGTTTCCTGTCCTCATCGAAAACATAGAAGTGGGGTGTGCTGAGAGCACCATACTGCCTGGCCACCTCCTGTGTATCATCATAGAGGTAGACCCATGGAAATTTATACTCCTCCATCCTTTTCACCATATGATCAAAGTCGTCCTCAGGATAGGTGTTGGGGCTGTTTGAGTTGATGGCCACAAACCGAACCCCCTGAGAGACAAATTTATCTGCCAGCTCCCTTGTATGTTCGTCCGAACCAATTACATATGGACAGTGATTACAGGTGAAAAAGATCACCAGGTATTTACTGTCGTCAAAATCCGACAAGCTATATGTTTTACCGTCCGTTGCCTTTAATTCAAATCCGGGTGCCTTTGCCCCTATATCAAGTGTAAAAGCCATGTTAACCTCCTCTTTTTAGTTCAATATTTATTTTTCTTATGATGATCAACCTTTTATCTGTATCTCAGGCCATAGTTTTTATGTTACTATTAAGCTGTTACAGATTAATGAACAGCGATTTCTTATATGAAGCCAGCTGTGCAAAATAAAATACCAGGTTTTTAGCTTAAACAAGCTAATACATATTTATGTTCCTATATATAATGAATTATCACCGTAAAAACAAAGATAGATGGAATTAAAAGATAAACAGGATATTCACCCCGACCCTTTTTCATTATTTGCAAAATGGTATGCCATCAGGGAAAGCAGCGGACAGGAAAACTATAATGCCGTGGCCCTGTCTACCTCCGGTAATGACGGCAGGGTGTCCTCAAGGATGGTGTTGCTTAAGGGCTGGGACAGCAAGGGCTTTGTCTTTTTCACCAACTATGAGAGCAGGAAAGGCATACAGCTGGAACAGAATCCCTATGCCTCGCTCCTCTTTCACTGGCCCGGCCAGGGGCGTCAGCTAAGGATTGAGGGCCTGGTAATTAAAACAAGCCGGGCCGAGTCAGATGACTATTTCCATTCACGCATCCACGGTCATAAAATTAATGCCCTTCTCTCACCGCAGAGCAGGGAGATACCTGATCGCCGCTTTCTTATTGACAGGTATGAAGAGCTGATAAGCAAATACCCGGAACCCGTGCCGGAAAACCACCGGGGATCGAAGTCAGACAGTCAACAGGGACCGAAGTCAGACAGTCAACAGGGACCGAAGCCGGCCCGACCCCCGTACTGGGGTGGCTATCGTCTTAAGCCCCTGCTTTTCGAGTTCTGGCAGGAAGGCGATAAGCGCCTGCATGACAGAACCGAGTATGCCCTGCATGACTCAGCCTGGCATACCAGGAAGCTGGCTCCCTGAAAAATCAGCAGGTTTTATCTTTGACTGCATCAGAAGACTTGTTGTCTGGTTATTGAAGAACACAAAAGCGCCCCGCACCTAAGAAAAAGGACTGCCTCCTCTTTGAGACAGTCCCTTTGCTTATTATTATGCTCTTACAGCTTTTTTATAGTTCCACCATCACAGGATTACCCATGCCCAGCTTCCTGAGCTCCGGCACCTGTGTTTCAGCATCACCGGCAATGACATAATACATCCTTGAGGGATCTATATATTTATTAACCAGACTCTTATGCTCATCTATCGTAAGATTGCGGACAAATTCCTCCTGGTCCTTTATATAGTCATGCGGCAGGTTATACCGGCTTATATTGCCCAGCATAGCCAACAGTGATCCCAGTGTTTCAAATGACCTGGCATTTGATTTCAAAAGTGCATCTTTGGTAAAGTCAATGTCTTCCTGGTCAATACCTTCACGGTACTTTTCCATTTCGTCCCTGAAGATCTGCACTGACTCCAGTGTGGCAGTGGTGCGCACGCTTGAGCTGGCATAGAAAGTGCCGGTGTTGGCGCCACCCGAGAAAGCGCTGCGGGCACCATAGGTATAGCCTTTTTCTTCCCTGAGGATAATATTAACAATGCTGTTAAAAGATCCTCCGAGCTTATAGTTGGAAACATATGCCGGGTAGAAGTCGGGGTGACTGCGCGGTAAGGCTGAGTAGCCTATCTGTATAACCGACTGCTTGGCTACCGGGAAATCAACGAAATAGATCCTGGCTTTATCAGGCTTTTCGGGCTGGTCAATGTCGGGAAACGCCACTTCTTTAGGCTCCCACCTGCTTTCCAGTGAGCTGAGGGCGGCCACCACCCTGTCCATATCTATGTCACCCGCCACATGAAAGCGCGCCAGGTCTGGCGACAGATTGGTGTTGTAAAACTCTTTGAGATCGTCAATGGTGATCTCCGGCACCGTCTCTTCCGTACCATTCAGGGGTATTGCATAAATATGATCTTCACCGTATATCAGTTTATCAAGTGTGCGTGATGCCATGTACCCCGGATTGGATTTACTCCTGGGGAAGGAGTTAATAACCCTTTCTTTGGCCAGCACAAACTCGGTGCTGTCCCACCTGGGCTCCATAAGCATCTCTTCCACCAGTGCCATGGTTTTTTCAAAGTTCCTTGTAAGGGTGTTGACCGATATAACTATCGATTCATCCCTGGCGCTGATATAAATGGATGCACCCAGCAGGTCTATTGCCTCTTCCAGCTCTTCCGGTGTCCGGCTGGCTGTCCCTTCATTCATAAGCTGTGCCATCAGGCTTACCGTGCCGGCCTTATCTATATCTTCAAGCAGGTGTCCGCCGTCTATCTCCATGGAGCAGTTAACAAGCGGCAGCTCATCATGCTTTATGCCCCACAGGCGTATACCATTTTCCATCTCAGCCGTCCAAATCTCAGGCAGCTTAAGTTCGGGATCGGGACCAATGGCGGGTATCACCGACCTGTCAAAGCTGGTGACCGTTTTTTCTATTATCTCTTCTTCTGCAAACTGCGACTGGTCAACTTCTGTAGCTTCAAGCACATTCTCCTCCACGATACCGGCATCCACTGATCCTTCAGCTATAAGATCTGTTTTTCCTTTAGGCACAAAACTGACTGCCACATAAGGCTTTCCCTTTATATACTTCTCATACACCCTCATTATATCATCGATGCTTACAGCTTTTATCCTTGCCAGGTCTTCGGTGATAAACCCGGGGTCACCGGCATATTCATTATACCTGGCCAGCTGGAAGGACTTACCCAGCACCGAGCTCATGCCGTTATAAAACCTTGTTTCAAGTCCAGCCTTTATCTTCTCAAGGTCACTCTCCGTTATACCCTCCTCTTCGAAAAGAGCAAAAGCTTCAGCTGCGGCTTTTTCCACCTCGGCAAGTGAGAATCCCGGATAGGCATTGACATAGACACTGAACTTACCTGCCAGCTCCTGTGAACTGTTATATACACCTACCCCGGATGTTAACTTCTTTTCTTTCACCAGCACCCTGTAAAAAGAGGCTTTCTTGCCGCTGCCCAGTATCTGTCCGAGGAAGTCAAGGGCATAGGCATCGGGGTGGTACTGCTCCACCGATGGCCATACCATGGTCAGCGCCGGCGTGCGTGCAAAATTATCTTCGTGATACAGCTTCTTTGTCTCGTCCAGTGTTACAGGCATGGGATCCATGTCTTCCACCTTTTCTCCCCCCGGTATCTCGCCAAAATATTTCTCAACCAGCGCCTTCACCTCTTCATCATTAAAATCACCTGCTATGGTCAGTGTGGCATTATTGGGCACATAGTATTTTGCATGGAATTCCTTTACATCCTCGACAGTGGCATTGAAAAGATCTTCCATCTCGCCTATTACCTGCCATGAATAGGGATGGCCTTCCGGGAAAAGGTTTTTATCTATCACATAACTTGTGTGGCCATAGGGCCTGTTGTCATAGTTCTGCCTTTTCTCATTCTGAACAACATTCTGCTGGTTGGCAAAAGCAGATTCGGTAACCGTATTGGCAAGGTAACCCATCCTGTCAGACTCTGCCCACAGCACCATCTCAAGAGCATTTTTGGGCACCACCTCGTAATAGACTGTGCCGTCTTTGTTTGTGCCTCCGTTAAGGGTGCCCCCGGCACCCTGTATAAGCTTAAAGAACTGGTCCTGGCCAACATTCTCCGACTGCTGGAACATCATATGCTCAAACAGGTGAGCAAAGCCTGTGCGGCCCGGCACCTCCCGGTTCGATCCCACGTGGTACTGTATGGCAACCGCCACAATGGGGTCTGAGCCGTCGTGATGGAGTATCACATCCAGACCGTTATCCAGCTGGTACTTTTCATAATCAATTTTCATTTCGCCCTGTTCACCGGATGAGGAACAGGCTCCAAGGATCATTATCATGATCCCTGCAATAACTAAAAGACGTGTTTTCATTGTTCTTTGGGTTTTTGATTTAATTCTTTCGGGCATAAGGAGCATAAACTTACGATAATTTTGTGATATAAAAGATAATACAGAGCAGCTGTTCAACATGCCTTCATTCACTTTTTAAAAAAACCCTTATATACCTTATGCTCGAGAGTATAAGAGCCAGACCTATGCCTATGTACATTACCGAAAGGAGATTGCGGGGCAGCGTGGAATGCCTTAGGGCAATGCCCATAGCCATCATAAGGGCTACCAGCAGGTAGCTTTTCCACGACATAAAAGCAAAGGCACAGGTCTCGGCCTTAAGTGTCTTTATCCTTCCAAGGTTCTTATCAACCACCCTGAGGAAGCCGAAGTGATGAATAATAAGAGCCAGCACTATTCCTGCAAGAATATATATGTATGTATTTTCATAGCTGTTGTCCTTTAGCCAGTTAAATGCATAATGGTTTAACAGCAGGCCTATCAATATCCATATGACACCGGATATCAGGATAAGGTATTTCTTCCTGACAGAAGGCCTGAAATTATTTCTTTTCATCCTGTAACATTATTATCTCCTCATCCCTCAAAGCGGCTGCTGCAGTACAGAGGGCTTATAAATTATTTAATAATGGCTGCTGCCGTCCCAGCAATGCGTGCATAGTTTTTCTTTAGGCAGGCCTATGGCTTCCACCAGGTCGCCCAGATCCTGGAATATAAGCGAATCTATTCCAAGGTTTTTTGCTATCTGCTCCACCATGGCATGGTGTTTCTCTGACTGTTGATCAGCATATTCATGCATGTCTTTTTCAGAACCTTCAAGCTGCCTGATAGCTTTCCTTGTTGCCAGTTCCATGGTTGAACGTGACTGGGAAAAGTTAAGAAAGTCACAGGGAAAGGTAAGCGGTGGACAGGCTATACGCATATGCACTTCTTTAACACCGGCCTTTCGCAGGTCTGCAGTATTATCTTTCAACTGTGTGCCTCTCACAATTGAATCATCGCAGAAGACAAGCCTCTTGCCTTCAATAAGTGATTTAACAGGTATCAGCTTCATTTTGGCCACCAGGTTTCGCATCTCCTGGTTCTGTGGCATAAAGCTCCTTGGCCATGTAGGTGTATATTTGGAATAAGGTCTGGCATAAGGTACGCCTTTCTCATTGGCATAGCCTATTGCATGCCCGACCCCGGAGTCGGGTATGCCGGCAGCAAGGTCGGCCTCCACGGTGTCGCGACGCGCCAGGGCGGCACCGCAGCGGTATCTCGACTGCTCAACGTTAATACCTTCATAGGCGGAAGAAGGATAACCGTAATAAACCCAGAGAAAAGCGCATATCTGCATCTTATCCCCTTGCTCTCTCAGCGTCCGGTAGCCATCAGCGGTAATTTCAACTATCTCACCGGGACCAAGAAAATAATCTTCTTCAAAACCTGTATTGGGAAAGCTGGTTGTTTCGGACGCCACAGCATATGCACCATCCTTCTTTCCTATATTAACAGGTGTACGACCCAGCTTATCTCTTGCGGCGATAATGGTATCTGGTGTGAGTATTATCAACGAGCATGATCCTTTTATCTTATCAAAAACATTCTCTATGCCCGACACAAAATCATCTTCCTGGCATATAAGGTTGGCCACCACTTCGGTGGGATTGACATTGCCTTCAAAATTCTCGGTAAAATGTTTCTTTTCCTTAAGAAAAGAGGCCTCCAGCTCCTCAAGGTTCACCATCCTGCATACCGTAGCTATGGCAAAACGGCCCAGGTGTGAATTGAACATAATGGGCTGCGGATCGGTATCACTGATAACCCCTATCCCCTTGTTGCCGCTGAAGCTATCCAGGTTGTCTTCAAACTTGGTCCTGAAATAAGAGTTTTCCAGGCTGTGTATCTTCCTCTGGAACCCATCCTCTTTATTATAAAATACCATACCCGCCCTTTTTGTTCCCAGGTGTGAATTATAATCAGTGCCGTAAAATACATCCATCACCGTATCGGCTTTTGACACCGCTCCAAAAAAACCACTCATAACAAACTCATTTTTATGTATTCACTTACAGGGTGAAAATTTAGGCATTGTAATGCTTTTTATCTTAAAAATATTGCATTTGTTATGATTTTTTTATGAACGGCTGACGCTGGCTGTCCTTTTAACCTTTTAATTATTTGCAGATTGCTTTTTTTTAATAATATTATCATCAGGCATCCATCCCGCTTTGCCTTGTTTTATATAAAAGTGCCGGAATAGTAAATTATTTGTAAATTTGTGAGCTTAACAAAACATTATGGATAATAAGATGGCAGAGGAGAACAATAAAGGCGATGCCGCCAACAGAGGTAATACCAGCGATATTGAAAGGGGAACGGAAAAAACAAAAAAGTTAAGGCTTCTTTTATCTGTTATAGCAGGCGTGCTGGGCACAATACTGGCAGCTATGGTCATATTATATTTTGTACAGCGCAATAATATGATAGAGATGGAGACCTTGCTGACTGAACAAAAGGACTCTCTCACCAATGAGCTTGTAATGCTGCATTATGGTTATGATACCCTTAAAACCAATAATGATACTTTGAATGCAAAGCTTGATGAAGAAAAAGAGAAGATTGAAAGGCTGCTGGCAATAAATGCATCCAATGTACAGACAATAAGGACATACAGGAAAGAGATATCCACCATGCGTGAGATAATGAAAAGTTATATAGTGCAGATAGACTCTCTCAATACTCGTAACCAGATCCTTATAGCTGAAAACACCGAGATAAAGCAGCAGATGAGACAGGTGGAACAGAACAATGTAAGCCTTTCACAGGAAAGGAGTGAACTTACATCAAAGGTTGAAGTTGCTTCTGTTATCAGGGCCAGGGAGATAAGGCCCATACCAATCAATTCAAAGAGGAAGGAAACAGACAGGCTGGAGCGTTTTGAGAAGCTGGAGGTTTCTTTTATTCTCAATGAAAATCCCATTGTTGAGCCCGGCAAGGTTACAGTTTATATGAGGGTTACGCGGCCAGACGGACTTGTCATAACCTCTTCTCCGGATAATATTTTTGAAGTGGAAGGAGATAAGATGATCTTTACTGAAAACCGCACTGTTGAATACCTTAACAGGGATGTGGAGATGAGCATCTTTGTTGATAACAACGGTGATTTTATAAAGGGTACATATGGCGTGGACCTGTACCTTGACGGTCACCATATCGGTTCCAGCAGTTTTATGCTTGAAAGCCGTCGCTAAGCTATAATCAGTGATGAAATAATAAGAGTCGCCGCTAGGTCATCATCAGTGATGAAATAATATTATCAGATATCATTTTACCCTGGTCGGTAAGAACAAGTATATTATCTTTTTTTTCCATCATACCGTATTTAATAAAGCGTGTTGACAGATTGTTCAGATAGTCGCGCAATTCCTTGTTAATATTCTCCTCCACATAATCAAGATCTGCTCCCCACATAGTGCGCAATGATGTCATGATATACTCATTATATAGGTCGCGCATATCAAGTATTTCAATAGTGGCAGGCACCTCACCCCTCTCAATATGCCTTATATATTCACTTAGTGATGCAACATTCCACTGCCTTTTTTCACCAATAAAGGAATGTGCCGAAGGTCCGAGTCCGAGATACGCCACCCTTCGCCAGTAATTGGTATTATGTCTGGAATAGTAATCTTCTTTACAAAAATTTGATATTTCGTACTGTATAAAATTATTTTTTCGGCATATATCCAGTAAAAGAGCAAAATGCTTTTCGCTTTCTTCTTCATCTATCTCTTCCAGCTCACCCGCCTCTTTCATTTGACCAAAGACGGTACCCTCTTCTATGGTCAGGTGATAAGCAGAGAGGTGCTTAATATCATATTCAAGAGTCTTTTTGAGTCCAGAAACCCATGTTTCTGAAGTCATCCCCGGTATTCCATAGATAAGGTCAGCTGAAATATTATTAATACCGGCCTTATGTATTAATCTCACCGCCTCCCCTGCCTGACCGGCGGTATGACGCCTGTTAAGCATCTGCAATATACTGTTGTCCCATGACTGTATACCCAGGCTTATCCTGTTAATACCTGATCTCTTAAGTTCATCAGCATATGTGCCGCTTATATCATCAGGGTTTGCCTCCAGGCTTATCTCTGCACCGGCAGCCACATCATAGTGAAAACTTATTGTTTCCAGTATATCACTTATATTTCCAGCACTGAGAACAGAGGGTGTACCCCCTCCTAAATATATTGTTTCGACTGTTTCTTTTTCAAGGTATCCTTTCTGTAATTCAATTTCTTTTTTAAGAGCCTTTAAAAAAGTGTCTTTACTTCCCGTTTCCAGGGTCTTGTAAAAATCACAATAATGGCACTTTTTTTTGCAGAATGGTATATGAAGGTAGATACCGGCCATATCATATATTAAAATAATGCATCCGAGTTGCGGGCTGTATTAACCAGGTTAAGCACTGTTTTAGTATTAAAAAGCTTTTCTATTTTTTTTCTTGCTTTTACATAATCATGATGCAATGTGCAATGTCCGCCAGAGCTGCTAAGTCCTACACAGGTGTCATTATGCAATACACACCTGTTAAAAACGTCGTCACCATCAATTGCTTTAGCTATTTCCAATATATATATATCACGTGCATCACGGGCCAGACAAAAACCACCATGAGGTCCCTTGGAGGAATTAATTATTTTCTTCTTTACCAGTACCTGTAATATCTTGGCAAGGAAAGGCATGGGCAGATCCAGGTCATCAGAAATTTTTTTTATCCCTATTTTCTCTTCCCTGCTGCTATTGCCAGCAATATACACTATTGCCCTTATTCCATATTTACAGGTTCTTGAAAGCATATCACATTTTCTTTAAAGGTATCTTGTCTATCCTTTTCTTGTGTCTTCCTCCATCAAAACCTGTTTTAAGGAATGTCTTAACTATCAGCAGAGCTTCTGCATCTGACACAAACCTGCCGGGCAAAGCGCAAATATTAGCATCATTATGTGCTCTTGCCAGGCGGCTTATTTCCTCGTTCCAGCATAATGCAGATCTTATTCCCTGGTATTTATTGGATGTCATATTAATACCGTTACCTGTTCCACATATTGATATACCGGCATCAAACTCACCTGAATTAACAGACTGGGATGCCGGATGGGCAAAATCGGGATAGTCAACACTCTCATCCGAAAAAGTACCAAAATCTTTTACCTCATATCCTGATTCAACAAGGTATTTTTTTATCATTTCTTTTTTATGATAACCTGCATGGTCAGCAGTAAGAGCAATTTTTTTCATTTTTTTCTTATATGTGGAATAAAGATACCAAGAATAGAAAGGATATTAATATAATATTTTCGTTTTTTGTCTATATGAAAAACAAAGTGTCTTCTAAAATGTTTTTATCCATGCTCCTTATATTCAATTATTGTTAAACAAAGTGTTTATAACTGTTGATTTCTTTCTTATAATTAATCATTAAGCGGTTAAAAACAATATTTATTTAATATCTGTGTTACTTATGAGATTTTAAAAGGTTTCTTTCAACTCTTAATAAACAACAAAAAGGATTAGTTTTGTTACTTTGTTCTATTAATATTCCAATATGAACAATTGTTAGTAAAATATATAATGTGCTGGTAATCAAAAACGGTATAATTTTTGGGATGTTAATAAGGTGTTTTCATACTATTAATATCAATATTTACAACATTTTTTTGTTTTTTGTTTGAACAGTTTCAACAGCCTATTACTATCATTATATATAAATTAATTAATATTAAATAATAATAATAATATGTTTATAAAGGCGGGCATTCATGAAAAAGGGTATATAGATGAGCCTGTAAGTCCGGGTACCGATATAATAAAAGAGATTGACAGGATGAGGAAAGAAAAGAATGCCATTATTCTTGCTCATTATTACCAGACATCTGATATACAAGACATTGCTGATTTTGTGGGTGACAGTCTTGATCTTTCACGGAAAGCTGCAAATGTAAATGCAGATATTATTGTATTTGCAGGTGTTCATTTTATGGCTGAGACGGCTAAGATTTTATCGCCTGCAACAAAAGTGCTTATACCTGATCTTAATGCCGGATGTTCGCTGTCAGATGCCTGTCCGCCCGATAAGTTAAGGCAGTTTGTACTTGATAATCCCGGACGCACAGTTATTACATATATTAATTCAGCAGCTGAAATAAAAGCGTTATCCGATATTATATGTACTTCCACCAACGCCTTGAAAATAGTGGAATCATTACCGGAAGATGATAAGATAATTTTTGCGCCCGACAGGAATCTGGGTAATTATATAAGCAATAAGGTAGACAGGGATATGCTGATATGGCAGGGTGCCTGTCATGTTCACGAGGAGTTTTCCCTTGAAGGAATAATGGAGATAAAAAATAAATACCCGGATGCCAGTATTATTGTGCATCCCGAGTGTGAATTACCTGTTAGGATGGTTGCTGATTTTATAGGTTCCACCGGTGCACTTCTTAATTTTGTTAAAAATGACAGTGCTGAAATATATATT
>CAZGUR010000011.1:0-18573 GCA_964529295.1 uncultured Rikenellaceae bacterium
ATCTTTAACAAAAGGATCCCAGGCATACACATCCATACCAAATCCTCTGGCTATCACTGCCACATATCTTCCCACATTACCATAGGCATGTATACCAAGGCTCTTCCCTCTTAATTCTGTTCCCGGCTTACCGTTAAATCCTCCCCTGGCAAGGTAGACCATCATGCCAAGAGCAAGCTCGGCCACTGCATTTGAGTTCTGACCAGGAGTGTTCATTGCCACGATATTTTTTTCAGTGCAGGCTTCCGTATCTATGTTATCATAGCCGGCTCCTGCCCTTACTACTATCTTCAGTTTTGCTGCGGCTTCTATTACTTCACTGTCTATTTTGTCGCTTCTTACTATCAATGCATCTGCGTCACTGACGGCAGAAAGCAGTTCTTTCCTGTCGGTATACCCTTCCAGCAGCTTCAATTCGTATCCGGCACTGTCAAGCACTTCCCTGATACCGGTTACTGCAGCTTTTGCAAAAGGTTTCTCCGTTGCTACCAATACTTTCATAATATTTTTTTAATTGTTTGCTTCAAAATCTTTCATTGTCTGTACCAATGCTTTTACGCTCTGTAAGGGCAGGGCATTATATAAGGAGGCACGAAAACCACCAACTGACCTGTGACCCTTAATTCCCACCATTCCCTGAGATGATGAGTAAGCAAGAAAATCCGCTTCCAGCTCTTTATACTCTTCATTCATTACAAAGCAGACATTCATTATGGAACGGTCTTCTTCATCCTTAACAGTTGGCATAAATAATTTGTTTCTGTCGATCTCCGAATAAAGCATTGCCGCTTTCTCATTGTTAATTTTGTTCATGGCTTCAACACCTCCCTGCTCCTTCACCCATTTCAGGGTCTGCAGTGCTGCAAAAACAGGCAGAACGGGCGGTGTATTAAACATAGACTCTTTCTTGATATGTGTACGGTAGTCCAGCATTGTCGGTATAGCCCTGTCAACTTTCCCAAGAAGCGATTCATTAACAATAACAAAGGTAACACCTGCCGGTGCCAGGTTTTTCTGGGCTCCTCCGTAGATAATACCGTATTTTGATACATCCACCGGCCTGCTCAGTATATCTGATGACATATCAGCTACAAGCGTAAGGGGTGAATCTATATCATGCTTTATCTCAGTGCCATAGATCGTATTATTGCTGGTTATATGAAAATAATCGGCATCAGAGGGGATCTTGTAATCCTTAGGTATATAGTTAAAGTTAGCATCTTCAGATGAAGCAACGACATCGACCTCCCCGAACAGTCCGGCCTCTTTTATTGCCTTGGATGCCCATGAGCCGGTATTAAGGTAAGCCGATTTGCTGGTCATCAGGTTCATCGGCACCATTGTAAACTGTGTGCTTGCACCACCTCCGAGAAACAGTACTTGATATCCTTCAGGCACTGACAGCAATTCCTTCATCAGCAACTGCGCCTGATCCATTACAGCAACAAATTCCTTGCTGCGATGCGACACTTCCATAATCGAAAGTCCCGTTCCCTCAAAATCCTTCACTCCTTCAATAACCTTATCAATAGTATATTGCGGCAGTATTGAAGGTCCTGCATAAAAATTATGTTTTTTCATTTTTTAAAATTTTATGATTAAAAAAATCACGCTCGTTTTCCTGTTTTATTTTCTTTATTAATAATTATCTCTGTTTTGTAACCCTTCATCCCGTCCCTTTATGGCCTATTGATTTAATTTTAATAATTTACCGTCTTTAAGGTATGGAATAACATCCGTTGAGTCTTCTGTGTGACAGAAGGGTATACATTCATCCAGACCTTTGTCTTTCAACCTGTTGCGTTGTGCTGCCTTGTCAATATAAGCCAAAAGATCAGGTTTTGCAAATTCCCAGAGGTCAAGCACAATACTTACAGAATCACATACACTGCTGAATTTCCCGCTGTCCAGCAACCTCCGGGCCAGTGCCCCTGCAAATACAGAATCTTCCAGGCAAACCTTTCCTTTCCAGCCTGCACAGAGAAGTATCACATCTCTTTCCTGCAGTGTGAGCCATGATGCCAGGCTGCTGATATTAAGAAACGAACCAATTACAAGCATATAAGATCCCGATGCTGCATCTATTGTACTGGTACCGTTTGTTGTACTGTATGCAATGGTTTTTCCCCTCACTCTTTCAGCTGTGAAGTTAAAGGGGGAATTGCCAAAATCAGCAAAATCCAGCACATAACCATCACGCTCAGCGGCAACAGTATATCCCTTCTTCTTATATTCCCTGGCCATGTCGAGTCCGGGTACCGGTATAAGGCTTTCAGCGCCGTTGGCAAAGGCACTACAAATTGCCGAACTTGCCCTCAGCGTATCGATAACAACCACAATAGCCTCATCATATGTGTAATACTTAAACAAAGACGGGCTAAGACATGCTTCTAGTTTATTGCTTCGCATTTTTTCCCTTTGAAGACCTTATATCCTACTCCTTATAAATTGGCATCTTAACAACACTGGCTTTCAGGCTTTTATTACGTATACCAATAAATATTTCCGTTCCCTCTTTCCAGTAACCTTTCCCGAGATATGCCATACCAATTCCCTGTTTCATCATGGGCGACATAGTCCCTGAAGTCACCTCTCCAATCTTATCTCCATCCTTATTAAAAACCTCATAACCGTGCCTTGGAATTCCCCTGTCTACCATAACAAATCCTTTCAGTCTTCTGTCCACTCCTTCTTCCTTTTGCTTCAGCAGGTATTCCTTATCAATAAAATCCTTATCATCTGAAAATTTGGTAATCCATCCCAGACCGGCCTCAATGGGTGATGTTGTATCATCTATATCATTACCGTACAGACAAAAACCTTTTTCCAGTCTGAGGGTATCGCGGGCACCCAATCCCACAGGCTTAATACCATACTCCTCTCCGGCCTCAAAGACCGCTTTCCACAAGCGTATTGCATCCTTATTATCAGCATATATCTCACAGCCTCCGGCCCCTGTATATCCTGTAGTTGAGAATATGACCGAGTCAATACCGGCAAACGGCATTTCCTTAAAGGTATAATACTCCATATCAATGACATTCTCATCCGTCAGTTTCTGCATTGCTTTTAGGGCCATCGGACCCTGAACAGCAAGCTGGGCTATGGAATCGGAAGCGTTCTCTATGCCCTTACCAGGGGACATACCAAATTTCTCAGCATTTTCAAGGCACCATCTCCAGTCCTTATCAATATTAGCAGCATTAACAACCAGCAGGTATTTTTCATCACTGAACCTGTATACCAGCAGGTCATCCACAATGCCTCCCCTGCCGTTTGGAAAACACGAATACTGAACCTTGCCATCAACCAGTGCGTTAACATTATTCGATGTTATATACTGGAGGTACTCCAGTGCCCTGGAGCCTGTAACCCAGAATTCACCCATATGCGAAACATCGAAAACACCAACTTTTTCGCGCACTGCTTTATGCTCATCATTAATACCTGTATATTCTATTGGCATATTATAGCCTGCAAAAGGAACCATCTTTGCTCCAAGCTCTTCATGGAATTTTGTAAAGGCAGTATTTTTCATACGTTAAAATTTTTTATGATAGTTTTTATAGTTTAAGATTTGAGTGCTTGAAAATTCATATTTGATTTAACCACAAAAGTAAAAAAATAAGAAGTATAAATAATAATATTTGCTGCCGGACTTCACACAGCAATAATAAAAATCATTAATTGCCGGGTCAGTTCTGCCTGGCACTATGTTCTTTCTGAATATTAAGCAAGGGACCCTCTTCACTCACAACAACTGTATCAGCACAGTTGGTAATAACCAGGCGGTATATATCAAAGCCTCCGTAAGCTCCCGGCCGGTCGCTGGCAAGCCAGTACTCATCCCTGTTTAGCGGGGAAGGTCTGAAAAACATATCATTCGACGGTGAATTGGCAGGCATTCCTATATTAAGTGGCTCAGACCATACTCCTGCCTCATCCTTCACCGACATATATATATCATAACCACCCATACCACCTATCCTGTCAGAGCTGAACCAGAGAGTGTCGCCCATACCTGACACATACACTGATTCTTCATTTGCGGCAGAATTCAGCGGCTCACCCGGATTGAATGGTTTTGTCCACTTATTTTTCCTGATCCTTTTTATGCTGTAAATATCACGGCCACCCTTACCCTTTTTCCTGTCGCTTGTAAAATATATCTCGTTTCCGTCTGATGTAACTGAGATTGAGGTCTCCCTGCTGCCTGAATTTATTCGGGGCTTAAATGACGCCGGCTTAGTCCATCTGCCTTTCTTATATTCGGAGACCAATACATCACCATTACCCTCATAGCCTGCGTATATATACATTAAGTTCCCACTGGCAGCAACATACAACACTCCTTCATTCAATTCTGTTGCCAGCCTTTCACCCGCCGGTCCGGATGGATCCCAGCCCTCAGCCCCTCTGGTTGAAACAAAAATATTTTCATCCCATCGCATATCAGCGGACTGCCTCTTATTATCCTCGTGCACCGGTCTTCTTGTTGTAAAATACAGTAATCTGCCTTCACCTGATATAACAGGCGAATAATCATCATACTCAGAGTTTACACTGCTACCGGCGTTAAGCAATTGTGCAGGGGCAGAACGCCCGGACATTTCTATTGCATAATTACACTGCTTAATAAGCTCATTAACAAAAGGATTAAATGATTCAGAGTCATGATATTTATCAGAATACATATTGTAGCAATCTATAGCTTTTCCATAATCGGCGCGCTGATGATATGCCCTCCCTGTTAACAGTAAAATATCAGAGCTAACATCAGGATCGAGTTCCCGGGCCTTCAGAAAATATTCGAGCGACTTCAGTAGCATGCCTCCGAACATATAACTGACAGCTATCTTATAGTTAAGTGCAGCATTGTCACTGTTATAATCATAAGCCAGCAGGTAGCATTCCGCTGCTTCGGTATACAGTCCCACACCCGACTCAAATAATCTGTCCCCGTCCTTAATACATCTCCATGCATCCCTGAAACCGGATTTTTCCTTTTTGAAACCGGATTTTGACACATTAAGGGTTTCCTGTCCCTGCAAAAGGGTAAGAGGCAGAACAGTCAGGGTAAACAGAACAAATAGATTCCTCTTCATTAAACAAATATTTTGTTCCTAAAAATAAGAATTATTAATCTGTTTTATGCTTCCCCTGCAAAATTATTCGGTTATACCCCACCGCACTTCCTGATTTTTGCTATTTTTGCTTTAAACTATTACCTCAGTAAAGAATGGAATTCAAATTTATTAAGGTTGATTACATTGAAGAGGTGTGTGATAATGCCGATGAGCTTATCAGGGAAATGGCAGGCATTTTTCGTGATCAGGTAGACGAATTCGGGAATGAGATGAAGCAGTTGCATGATAATAAAAAATACTATGATCTGGGCTTACTGGCACATAAGGCAAAATCATCAGTAGCCATTATGGGTATGGATGATCTGGCACATAAATTGAAAGAGCTGGAGCTGAATGCAAAAGAAGGTATAAAACCCGAAACCTACCATGTCCTTATAGAAGAATTCAGCAGGCAGACAAAAGAAGCAATGAAAGAACTGGATATTTACCTGGAATCATTATAAATTGATCCAATGATCATAATTGAAAAAATTGAAAGCAATATTGATCATGTCAGCTTTAACAAGCTGGAGAAGCTAAATGCAGCAGTGGCTGATGATATAAGAACTGAACTTCTTAAGCTGTACGATGTTCCCAATTCAAAGGTTATAATTGACCTTCAGGGAATAAGGTATATAGACAGTACAGGTTTTGGGTGTTTTCTCACTGCCATGAAGGCTGCAAGGAATAATTACGGAAAGCTTAAGATCTGTAATATAGAACCCGATGTGCTCTCGATCTTCAAGGCCCTTCAGCTCCATACTGTACTCGACCTGAATGATGATATTGATTCATGTAAAAATAGTTTTTGACTTTTTCCCATAATAGCACATTACTTTACCCCAATGCTGCTATATTTGAGGGTAAAGAATGCTTTATGGAAAAGATTGAATGGAAGCCCGGAACAATGATATATCCCCTTCCTGCTGTAATGGTCAGTTGCGGAAGCAGTCAGGATGAATATAATATTATAACCATTGCATGGACAGGTACTGTGTGCACAGATCCGCCAATGTGTTATATTTCAGTAAGACCTTCCCGGCATTCATACCAGATAATAAAAAAGAACAGGGAGTTTGTCATCAACCTTACAACAGCTAAGCTGGCAAGGGCTGCCGACTGGTGCGGGGTGAAATCGGGACGCGACTATAATAAATTTAAAGAAATGAAACTCAGTCCGGCTGAAAGCAATAAGGTTAAAGCCCCGGCCATTGCAGAATCACCCGTCAACATAGAATGCAGGCTTACAGATATCATTGAGCTGGGTATTCATCATATGTTCCTGGCTGAGGTTCTTTCAATACAGGCCGACAAAGAATATTTCAATACAGAAACGGGAGCTTTTCACCTTGATAAAGCAGGCCTTATAAGTTACCAGCACGGAAGGTACTACGAAACAGGTGTCATGATCGGAAGGTTCGGATACTCCGTTATGAAAAAGAAAAAGAAGAAAAAGGGGAAAACGAAAAAATAAAGTAACTAGGAAAATAAGACATAAATTAGTATTTTTCATCCTGAATTTATGAATAACCTCATAAGCCTGATATAAATGAGTGAAAACATTCTTAAGGCACTGATGCAGCTCTTTGCTATCATTGCAAGGCCCGAAAGCAGTGAGAGTGATCGCAGAAGTGTGGTTAAAGCCTTTCTCAGAAGACAGTTGAACGAAGAGCTGGTAAAGGAATACCTGGCCTCTTTTGATGAATTTTACCGGGCTGCCAAGGAGAAACAGAAGAAAAGTGCACAAAAGAAAAGACATTCTGCGGTATCCGTAAGAATATTAAAGATAACAAACCAGATCAACGACCAGCTCACCCAGAACCAGAAGATAGTGGTGATTATCCAGTTGTTTGAGTTCTGCAAATCAGACGGCACGGTAATCACCAATGAGGAAATTGAATTTATCAGGGCAGTGGCTGAATCATTTTATATCGAAAAGGAAGAGTTTGAGCTGATACGTGAGTTTGTGCTGAATGACTTTTCCAGCATACCCGATTCCTCTAATATCCTGGTTATTGATAATAAAACAGGTGGTACAGGTGAACTAAGCCATCATATAACAAACGAAACCATTACAGGACAGATATGGGTGCTCGAGGTAAGCTCTGCCAATATGCACTTTATAAGGTTCACCAATATGGCTGAACTGTACCTTAACGGTCAGCTGGTGCAGGAAGATAAGGTATATCCCTTCAATCCAGGTTCATCTCTGCGCGACCCCAAAACCACCCCAATTTACTACAGCGATATTATAAGCAGGTTCAGACGTGAAGAGCTTGAAGCTTCCAGGGTGGTTTATGAGGTTAAAGACCTTGAGTACAGGTTTAAGAGCGGACACATTGGTATACACGAGATGTCTTTCGAGGAAGAATCGGGCCGGCTTGTCGGTATAATGGGCGCCTCAGGAGCAGGAAAATCAACCCTCCTCAATGTACTGAACGGCATTAATATCCCCTACAGGGGTAAAGTGCTTATAAACGGCATCGATATTCATTCAGGCAGTGATGAGGCGGAAGGGTTGATTGGTTACGTATCACAGGATGATCTCCTTATAGAAGAGCTTAGTGTTTACCAGAACCTCTATTATAATGCCAAGCTGTGTTTTGATAACCTCAGCGAGGAAGAGATCCATGAGAAAGTGTCAAATACCCTGCAGAGCCTTGGCCTGTATGAGATAAAAGATATGAAGGTAGGCAGTCCGCTTAATAAGAAAATAAGCGGGGGACAGAGGAAAAGACTTAATATATCACTTGAACTGATACGCGAACCGCCCATCCTGTTTCTTGACGAACCTACATCTGGATTATCCTCGCGCGACAGTGAAAACATACTTGACCTGCTGAAGGAACTGGCTCTTAAAGGCAAACTGTTGTTTGTGGTAATACATCAACCCTCCAGCGATATCTTCAAGATGTTTGACCGGCTTGTAATACTTGATACCGGTGGATACATAATATATAACGGAGACCCCATTGAATCAATTATTTATTTTAAGCTAAGGACACACCAGGCCAACTATAACGAGAGTGAGTGTCATATATGCGGTAATGTAAACCCTGAACAGGTATTCAATATAGTAGAGTCAAAGGTACTGGATGAATACGGCAAGGCCACCAATGTGCGAAAAACATCCCCGAGAGAATGGAATGATCATTATAATGAGCATATTGTAAAGAATGAAAAGAAACTGGAACCCGGGCAGGGAATACCTGAGATAACATTTAAGACACCTAACAGGCTGCAGCAGTTCATGGTTTTCATTAAACGTGATATACTGTCCAAGCTTGCCGACACCCAGTACCTGATGATTACACTGCTGGAAGCGCCTATCCTTGCCTTCTTTCTTGCTTTCCTGATAAAATACTTTGACGAGAGCGCAGAGAATGCACATTATACCTTGCTGGAAAACAGCAACCTGCCGGTCTATCTTTTTATGTCTGTTATTGTGGCCATATTTATGGGGCTGACCGTCAGCGCTGAAGAAATAATAAAAGACAGGAAGATATTAAAGAGGGAGGCATTCCTTAACCTGAGCTGGAACAGCTACCTGCTTTCCAAGGTGATAGTGCAGCTCATCATTTCAGCCGTCCAGGCTTTTGCATTTGTGTTGGTAGGTAACGGAATAACGGAGATACATGGAATGTGGTTTGAATACTGGCTGGTACTGTTCTCCTGCTGGGCCAGTGCCAACCTGCTGGGCTTATTGATATCCGACAGCTTCAAAGCTGTGGTTACCATTTATATACTGATTCCTTTCCTCGTGATACCACAGATAATACTCAGCGGTATTATAGTGAAATTTGAAAAGCTGAATCCCAATATCTCTTCACCGTCAAAGATCCCGTTCTATGGTGAATTAATTGTGGCAAGGTGGGGGTATGAAGCTCTTGCAGTCAAGCAATTTAAGGATAATGATTATGAAGATATGTTCTATGAGTATGATAAGATAATGAGCATAGCTAACTTCAAGAAGATATACTGGTATAACGATCTTAAACAGAGGGTAAGCAACCTGGAAAGTGGTATCGACAGGAAGAATAACGACGATAAGTTTAATAATGACCTGCTTGTGCTCAGAAACGAAATTGAAAAAGAGATGCAGGCAGTACCCGCCCTGGAGTTCAACTACCTTGACCAGTTAAAGCCCGAGAGGGTAACCAAAGATGCTATCCTTGCTGCAAAGGAATATATCGAAATACTGTATAACAGTTATAAGAAAACATATAATAAGAACTTCAACGAAAAGGACCTTATTGTAGCCAGTGCAATGGAAGAAGATCCCCGGGCCTTTATCAGGCTAAAGCAAAAACACTATAATAACAGGCTGGAAGAATTTGTCACAAACTCCAATGAAGAAGAAAGGAGTATAGAATTTAACGGCGAGATCATCCAGAAAATAGATCCCATCTTTAAAGATCCCAGCCATCCCTTTGTGAAGGCTCATTTCTATGCCCCAAGGAAACAGGTGTTTGGAAGCTTTGCAGACACTTTTTGGGTTAATATTTCAGTAATCTGGATATGGACTATACTGACCTATTTAGCCCTTTATTTCAGGCTGTTGAAGAGATTGCTCGACTCAATAGAAGAATTTTCTGAACGAAGGCAGGCTAAAAAAGCGGATAAAAAATAGGGGTATGCGCAAAGCAAACCCCTCTTTCTTATTCAAACCGATCTGAATGCTTTACAGTACTATTCAACGATTTCAATCATCTCGAATGGTACCCGGATTATAGACTCATAGTCTTCTCCCGCCTCCAACATATCTTCATCATCCTCCTCATAGTACCATTTTATCTCAACGTCATTCTTGGCCTTATGAATGAGTTCGAGTTTTTTGAAAACATCGAGTATGCATTTCGATGAGCTGGTATTAAAATACTCAAGCTTTACCTCTACGGTAGTTTTAGGCAGAGGTCCTTCCCTGTACTTATCAAGCCAGTCCACGAGAGGCTTATAAAATTCAACTGAATTTTCCGGGATGGATCTTCCTTCCAGCTTAAACACTCCTTCATTTGAATCAAAATGAACTGTTGGTGTTTTAGGGCTTCCTTCAATAATGATCGGTTCCATATTAAAAAATTTTAAATTATTAATTACTTTCTAATCCACTGATTTTTATTGATAAACAAAAAAATGAATATTTATTATTATAATCATAAAAATTATATCCCAGCTCATTACCGGTTTTACGTGCTATATCTACCAGTCCGAGTCCACCTCCCCCTTTATCAGATATTTTCTGGTGATGTAAGATAAACTTATATAATTCCTTTATTTCCTCGGCACTTGAATTATTTATTTTCTCTATGTGCTCCCTGAGCTTTGATATCTTATCCCTGGTCACGAAATTTCCGGTTGTGATATTATATCCCCCGTCGCTACGTGTAATAACTATTATGCCAAAGCGCTTCGAATCCTGATCTTCAAAATCCTCCGGCACCGTATCAACATGATGATAAAGGTTCTGAAGGCTTTCAACAAGTACATTATATAATTTCTTCTTTACCTTGGAAGGGTCATTGGCCTCTTCGGTCTTTTTTTCAACCGAATCAAGTATTACATTTATTACCTCTGAACTAACATCACCTTTATAAGAGAAGATAACATTACCTGTCAGCAAATCCTTAAAATGGTTCTCTACATTAAAGCTCATCAGCTTCCGTTTGACTTGGGCCTGTTAATAGCAAGAACAAATATAAAAAAAATCTCAAGTTCAAAAAATTTACATGTCCGGCATTTGATGAAAATACCCTGCAATATATGTAAATAGCCTGAAATATCATATTAACAGTTCTTTTTCACATGTTGCGTATTTTTTCAGCATCACCGGCACTGCCCCGGTAAAGCTCATACTTCATCAGTTTAACCTCCAGTTTACCATTATATAATGTATGTTTCTGTGAAGGTTTCAATCCTATCTTTTTTAATGCTTCCCTGTTCGAACTGATAAGCCAGGCAGTGGAACCGGGATAGCCATGTTTCAGTCGCTCCCCTATACCCTCATACAGCTTCTCTATATCACTTATTTCCATTCTTTCACCATAAGGAGGGTTCATCAAAATGGTAAATGGTCTGCCCGTCGATTCCGTTTCAAGAAAGTCCTCTATTCCGCTTCGTATATCTGCCTCCAGCCCGGCACTTTTAATATTGGACCTTGCAATCCTGATATTCTGCGGGGAGATATCCCGGCAGTATACCTCTGTCCGGAGTGGCGTAACCTTAAGTAAGGCATCCCTTATCACCTTCTTAAACAGGCTATGATCGTAGTCAGTCCAGTTCATAAAACCAAAAAACTTCCTTTTCTGACCGGGAGGAATACCCCTTGCCATCATGGCTGCTTCAATTGCCAGTGTACCCGAACCACACATAGGGTCGAGCAAAGGCGACATCATATCCCACCCGCTCTTCATTATTATCCCGGCAGCCAGCACCTCATTCAGGGGCGCCTCCGACTGGTACAGCCTGTAGCCTCTTTTAAACAGGGGTATAATTGTTGAGTCAAGACTGATATTTACAAATTTCTCATTTATATGGCAGTTAAAAACAATATCGGGCTCCTTCAGATCAACAGAGGGGCGTCTGCCTGCCTGCTTTCTGAACCTGTCCACAATAGCGTCTTTAAGAACAAGGGCCGGATATCCGGTATGCTTGAATAATGAGGACTTGACAACAGGAACCACGGAGAATGTCTGCCCTGCATCCATAATCTTTTCCCATGGAAAACCCAGTGATCTGCTATAAAGGTCCTTTGCTTTTTCTATCTTAAAATGATGCAGGGGTTTTAATACCGACAATGCTGTACGCAGACAGTAATTCGCCTTGTAAAGAACTTCCCTGTCGCCCTCAAAACTAACCGATCTCCTGCCCTTAACAATATTGACGGCACCAATTGATTCCAGCTCCCTGCTCAGAACATCCTCAAGTCCGTGAAGCGTTTTTGCCAAAAGATTATCCATTGTGCCGCTGTCAATTTTTCAGTAATGAAAAATATTCATCATCATTATTTACCAGTTTCAGGGCCCTTTGAATAACAATATCATCCTGGTTAACAACCTGGTAATACTCAGACATATCCCATAAGTCACGTGCCACCAGTCCCTTGACCACCTGCCGTATCCGGCTCTCCGAGATTTTATAATCGTCCCCTGCAAATTCCACGCCCATCTTACTGCCAAGGCTGATCAGTGAATCCATTTCCGCATCGCTGAATGAAAAATTCTCATTAAACAGTTCAAACTGCTTATACTTTCTGTTGAGCCTGCCGCGATTATTATCCACATAATCAAGAGAAAACTGTGCTATCACGTTTTTATTAACAAGATCACGGTAATAATCAGAATAATCACTTGTATCAGCAGGGATAAATATATCAGGCATAATGCCACCGCCCCCGTATACCTGCCTGCCATTGACAAGGGTAGAGAATTTCAGGGAATCGGGTAAGCTAATACTGTCGGCAGACATCATCTCACCATTGGTATACCTTGAATAAAAATCAGTCATATATTTTTCCACACCCTGATCATATGGTCTTTGAATAAGTCTTCCCGAGGGTGTAAAGTACCTTGCAATGGTCAGGCGAACTGCTGAGCCATCCCCCAGGTTGAAAGCATTCTGCACCAGTCCTTTGCCAAAGGTCCTCCTGCCTATGACCAGTCCCCGGTCCCAGTCCTGCATGGCCCCTGCCACAATTTCACTGGCAGAGGCAGAGCCTTCATCAACCAGCACCACCACCTTTGAGCTGTTCATCTTACCACCAGTGCGCGTATGGAAATCCTGCCTGGGAGTGTTCAGTCCTTCAAGGTATACTATAAGCCTTTTTTCCGCGAAAAAACTATCACACATCCTTATGGCTGCATCAAGATATCCTCCGGTATTTCCCCGAAGGTCTATTATCATATGTTCCATATTCTCTGCCAGCAGTTCATCGAGAGCTTCATTAAACTCCTCCTCCGTAGTAAGCGAAAAATTACTCAGCTTTACATATCCCACACCGGCAGCTGCCATATATGAAGCCAGCAGGCTGTTTACAGGCAACTTATCACGATATATCTCGTATTCCATTATACCCGGTGCTCCACGACGGTAGACACCGATTGTCACCTTTGTCCCTTTATCACCCAACAATCTTTTCCTCACTCCGGTTGTTGTTATTCCCGTACCAGCAACGTTCTCCCCATCAATGCTTACGATGCGGTCGCCCGGCCTCAGTCCGACCTTCTCCGAAGGTCCTCCCGCCATAGGGGCAATAACAAGAATCGAATCATGCAGTATATTGAATTCTATACCTATCCCTTCAAAACTGCCCTGGAGCCGCTGGTTTATTTCCTCAAGTTCATCTGCAGAAATATACACGGAATGGGGGTCAAGATTTTTCAATACCTCGACAATAGCCTTCTCCGTCAGTTCCTCCTGGTTGGTACTGTCAACATAAAAAGACTCAACCAGAGCCATTGTTCTGCCGAATTTAAGAGCCTGCTCGGTAAACAGCTGTGCCTTTACGTCCATTCCTGCCAGCATAAGTGTCAGTGCCAGCAGTATTCCAAATTTCTTCTTCATATCTACTTTTATTAAATACAATTCCTGTCCCCTTCAATACTAGCTTTATTCCCATTCTATTGTAGCAGGCGGTTTGGAACTGATATCATACACCACCCTGTTAATACCTCTTACCCTGTTTATTATTGCACCTGATACCTGTCCCAGGAACTCATACGGCAAATGAGACCAGTCGGCCGTCATCCCGTCTGTTGATCCAACCGCACGCAGCACAACAGCATTTTCATATGTCCGTTCATCACCCATAACACCCACTGAATGAACAGGCAGCAATATAACACCTGCCTGCCATACCTGGTCATACAGTCCTGCCTTTTTCAATCCCTCTATAAATATATCGTCAGCCTCCTGCACCATCTGAACCTTTTCCCTGCTGACAGCTCCAAGTATACGTATTGCAAGGCCCGGTCCGGGAAAAGGATGACGCTTGATTATTATATCCGGCATATCCATTGCAGCGCCTACTTTTCTAACCTCGTCCTTAAAAAGAAGTTTAAGCGGCTCAACCACCTTAAGGTTCATTATTTCGGGCAGGCCACCCACATTATGATGTGATTTTATGGTTGCGGACGGACCGTTGACCGAGACAGATTCTATAACATCCGGATATATTGTTCCCTGTGCCAGCCATTTCACATCTTTTACCTTCAGGGCCTCCCTGTCAAATATCTCAATAAACACCCGGCCGATAATCTTCCTTTTCTCTTCAGGATCACTTACTCCTTCCAGCTGATCAAGAAATTCATCACTGGCATTTACACCTTTTACGTTCAGTCCCAGGCCTTTATACGAATCAAGCACTTTCTGAAACTCTCCTTTTCGCAGCAAGCCATTATCCACGAATATGCATGTAAGTTTTTTTCCGATGGCCTTGTTAAGCAGGTATGCAGCAACCGAGGAGTCAACCCCGCCACTCAATCCAAGCACTACCCGGTCATCTTTAAGGGTATCCTTCAGTTTCTCTACGGTTGACTCCACAAAAGAATCGGCTGTCCATGTTCTGTTACAGCCACATATATCCAGCACAAAATTTGAAAGTATCTTTTTACCCTCTACCGTATGGTACACCTCGGGATGAAACTGGATACCCCAGGTGCTCTCCCCCTCTATATGATATGCCCCAACCCTTACGTCCGTGGTTGAACCTATCACAGAATATCCTGAAGGTATCTCTTCAATGGTATCGCCATGCGACATCCATACCTGCGTTCCCTGGTCAACACCGGCAAAAAGGGGATCATTATTATTCAGATATATCATCTTAGCCCTTCCATATTCCCTTGTATCTGAGGCATGAACCCTTCCGCCGTAATTATGTGCAAGATGCTGGGCACCGTAACACACACCCAGCAGGGGTATTTTGCCTTTTATGCTTTCAAGGTCAGGATAAGGAGCTTTCTTATCCCTGACGGAAAAAGGGCTGCCTGAGAGGATAACACCTTTTACACTGTCATCAGGCCGGGGATAATTATTAAAAGGATGAATTTCACAATACACATTAAGCTCCCTTACCCTTCGGGCTATTAACTGAGTATACTGTGAGCCGAAATCAAGAATTAAAATTTTTTCCTGCACAGTAATCTGGTTTTTTTGATTGATGAGCAAAGATAAGTATTCTTTTGTTTGTAATGCCCCATATCAGATGGTAATTACTGATCCTTCCTGTGCGGGGATGGTATCTGAAAATATCTCCCTGGCTTCTTCCACGAGCGGAGTAACATCCCTGTAGCGGGCAGAGAAATGACCTATCACCAGTCTGCCCACACCGGCATCGCGGGCTATGACAGCAGCCTGGGCCGCTGTTGAATGTCCCGTCCTGAGCGCCAGGTCCTCCTTGTCTGAAGCAAAGGTGGCTTCATGATACAGCAGGTTCACCCCCCTTACAAACTCCGCCATCCGGGGAAAGTATAAAGTATCACTGCAGTAGGCAAAGGATCTGGGCTTTGGCGGATCCCTTGTGATTTCACTGTTGGGTATACATTTGCCGTCTGCAGTATAAAAATCTGCTCCCTTCTTGACTTTATGTATCTCTGAGAGTGGAATATTGAATTTTCTTATTGCCTCCCTTATTATATTCCTTTCCTCCTCTTTCTCCCTGAACAGAAACCCAAAGGCAGGCACACGATGCTTCAGGGGAAGGGAATAAACGCTTATTACTTTATTCTCAAAGATCTTAACAGGGTCTTTTCCCTTAAGGGGAATAAAATCAATATCGAAGTTAAGGTGGATATCAAAATCTGAGAGATGCGAATTTAATATCTCCCCGTAGCCTTCCGGGGCATATATCCTCAGGGGAGACAGTCTTCCTGTAAGGTTAAGTGATGACAGCAATCCGTATAATCCGAATACATGATCACCATGCAGGTGGCTGATAAATATATGATGTATCTTCCCATATTTTATTTTATACTTCCTCAGTTGCATCTGAGTGCCTTCACCACAATCTATTAAAAAAATCCGCTCATGAGCATTAAGCACATGAGCGGATGGATATCGTTGTGATGTAGGCAGGGCTGAACTGCTTCCCAGTATGGTCAATTCAAAAATCACCCTGTCTGACAGTCTTATGATATCATCTTCTCAGCATCTCCTACAGTATCAGTTATATTAAGTACTGTATCGAGCTGAGAGATCGTTATCAATCTTTCAACTGCATCATTCAGTCCGCATAGCACGAAGGTACCACCGGCGTTTTTGCAAAGCCTGTTGGCTACCAGTATCGCACTTAAACCTGAGGAATCACAATACTCACACTTTTCAAGATCCAGAATGATATTTTTTTCACCCTTTCCTGATACCAGCACAAGCTCTGACTTCAGTGCCGGTGCAACATGGGTGTCGAGCTTTTCAGACCGAACCTGTATCAAAGTGCTGTTTTTCTTGTTTTCAATATTAAAATCCATGACCTTCAAAATTTATTAGGTCTAATTTAATTATTTTTTCTCAGATTTGGACGATTTGTTCTCTTTTTCTTCCATTTCTTCTTTAAGTGCTGCAAGATCAGATATATCACCAAGTGTTGTTTTCTCAAGGTTTGATTTTATCTTCTTGCTCGCTCTCCTGGTGGCAGAAGCCTCACTCTTCCTTGCACTCCGTTCGGTCGATCTCTTCTCATCTTCAAATATCCTGCTGTGAGAGAGTATTATCTTCTTGGCTGCCTTATTGAATTCTATGACCTTAAACTCCAGCTTCTCATCAACCTTACCGCTTGTACCGTCTTCCTTAACAAGATGTTTTGGGGTCACGAACCCTTCCACGCCGTAGGGTAATGCCACAACCGCTCCTTTATCGAACACGTCTATAATCGTTCCCTCATGTACGGTGTCCACTTCAAAGACCTCCTCAAACACATCCCATGGGTTCTCTTCGAGCTGCTTATGACCAAGGCTCAGTCTCCTGTTGTCCTTGTCAATCTCCAGAACCACAACCTCTATCTCAGCATCTATTGAAGTGAACTCAGCCGGGTGCTTTATCTTTTTTGTCCAGGACAGATCTGAAATATGTATAAGTCCGTCCACTCCTTCTTCTATCTCAACAAACACACCGAAATTTGTAAAGTTCCTTACCCTGGCCTTGTGCTTGCTTCCAACGGCATATTTCTCCTCTATGCCTTCCCACGGATCCGGCTTGAGCTGCTTAATGCCAAGCGACATCTTACGCTGTTCGCGGTCAAGAGTCAATATAACGGCTTCCACCTCATCACCTACATTCATAAATTCCTGGGCACTTCGCAGGTGCTGTGACCATGACATTTCAGAAACATGGATCAGTCCTTCCACGCCCGGCGCTATCTCAACAAATGCACCGTAATCGGCCATCACCACCACCTTGCCCTTAACCTTATCACCAATCTTCATGTTTTCGTCCAGCGAATCCCATGGGTGCTCGGTAAGCTGCTTAAGACCAAGTGCTATCCTTTTCTTGTCATCATCAAAATCAAGTATAACAACATTCAGTTTCTCATCCAGTGACACTATCTCTTCGGGATGGTTCACCCTGCCCCATGAGAGATCTGTTATATGTATAAGACCGTCCACACCGCCAAGGTCAATGAACACCCCGTAAGAAGTGATATTTTTAACCGTTCCTTCCAGCACCTGTCCTTTTTCAAGTTTGGCAATAATCTCTTTCTTCTGTGATTCCAGCTCAGCCTCAATAAGTGCCTTATGTGATACAACAACATTCTTGAATTCATGGTTTATCTTAACAACCTTGAATTCCATTGTTTTGCCCACATATATATCATAATCCCTGATCGGCTTAACATCGATCTGTGATCCCGGGAGGAAAGCTTCAATACCGAATACATCCACTATCATACCACCCTTGGTACGACATTTAATATAACCGTTAATGATCTCGTCTTTCTCGAGTGACTCGTTAACCCTTTCCCATGATTTAAGCGCCCGTGCCCTCTTATGTGACAATACCAGCTGTCCACGCTTGTCTTCCTGGCTCTCCACATACACTTCCACGGTATCACCTGGCTTCAGATCTGGATTATAACGGAATTCATTAAGGCTTATAACACCTTCTGACTTATACCCTATATTAATAACGACTTCACGCTTGTTCATGGAGATTACTGTACCTTCCACAACCTCATCTTCGGCAATGGTAGACAGCGTTTTATTATACATCTCTTCAACCTCTTTCTTCCTGGGTGTATGTTTTGTATCTTCCTTTTCAAAAGATTCCCAGTCAAATTCCTCGAGATCATCAGTTTCTTTTTCAGCAGCAGGCGTTTTAGTTTCTTCCTCAGCCTTTACCGGCTCTTCGGTTTTTTCTTCGGCCATTTCCTTTTCCAACTCTTTTTCAGCCCCGGTCTTTTTTTCAGCCTCAGCTTCAGCGGCAGCTTCATCATTCTCTTTAAGCTCAGCCTCAGCTT
>CAZGUR010000011.1:18673-25414 GCA_964529295.1 uncultured Rikenellaceae bacterium
TCAGCCTCAGCTTCAGCGGCAGCTTCATCATTCTCTTTAAGCTCAGCCTCAGCTTTTTGTACAGCTTCACTTGCATCAGCCTGCTCTTCAGACTCAGGTTTTTGTTCTTCCTGTGCCCCTAATGATTCTTTGTTTTCCTGTTTTTCAAGGTTTTCGTCGTTAACAGATTTTTTACTTTGTTCAGTCATGATTTAATTAAATAATCTAATAATTAATAAGTTAGACATTATATTGTTTAAAAGTGGATGCAAAAATACTGAAAGCATATGTATTCTCCTAATTCCGGACAAAATTATTTATGTGGCAAAGAAGTGAAGATTATATATTTACAATGAACGCCGGGGCAAATGGATAAAGGCCTTTTGATAAAAAACAAAATGCTAAAAAAGTATAGTATTACTTATAATGTAAGCAGACTAAATACTCTGCAGTGAAATTGAAGTAAAACATTATTTTCTATCTTTGTTTCTGCTACAAAAAATCATACTGAATGAAACGTATTCTTATTACCGGCGGCGCCGGGTTTATCGGTTCCCACCTCTGTGAAAGCCTGTTGAAAGAAGGAAATGAAGTGATATGCGCTGATAATTTTTTTACCGGCTCCAAGGAAAATATATATCATTTGCTTGCTCAGCCTTATTTTGAACTGATAAGGCATGATATAACCATGCCCCTGTTTGCCGAGGTGGATGAGGTATATAACCTGGCCTGCCCTGCCAGCCCCATACATTACCAGTATAATGCCATAAAGACCATAAAAACATCGGTAATGGGTTCCATAAATATGCTTGGACTGGCAAAACGTACCGGGGCAAAAATACTACAGGCATCGACAAGCGAGGTATACGGCGATCCCGAAATACATCCGCAACCTGAAAGCTACTGGGGCAATGTTAATCCCCTGGGCCCACGCTCATGCTATGATGAAGGAAAAAGGTGCGCCGAAACACTTTTTATGAATTACCATCTTCAGAATAATGTAAGGATCAAAATTGCAAGGATATTTAATACTTATGGCCCAAGGATGATGGCAGATGACGGAAGGGTGGTTTCAAATTTCATAGTACAGGCACTGCATAATAAGGAGATTACGATATATGGTGACGGGCACCAGACACGCAGCTTTCAGTATATTGACGACCTGACCGGAGCACTTAAAGTCCTGATGCAGACAGAAGACTCATTTACGGGTCCCGTTAACCTGGGTAACCCCCGGGAGATCACCATTAATGAAATGGCAGAATTGATAATAAAGATGACAGCATCAAGATCAAAAATCACATATCAGCCACTACCACAGGATGATCCCCTTCAAAGGCAGCCTGATATAAGCCTGGCAAGGGAAAAGTTAGGCTGGGAGCCCGTATGTGACCTTGAAGAAGGGCTGTCAAAAACCATAGATTATTTCAAAGAAAAATTAAGCATATGAAAGGAATTATTCTTGCCGGTGGAGCAGGCACCAGGCTCCACCCCGTTACAAAGACCATTTCAAAACAGATACTGCCGGTGTATGATAAACCGATGATATACTATCCCCTGTCAGTACTTATGCTGGCAGGCATAAGGGAGATACTGGTGATAAGCACCCCGCGCGACATTGAGGTTTTTAAGGAACTGCTGGGCGACGGCCCGGATATAGGCCTTAGCTTCAGTTATGCTGTGCAGCCCGAGCCTGAAGGACTGGCACAGGCTTTTATCATTGGAGAAGAATTTATTGGCAAGGACAGTGTATGTATGATACTGGGTGATAATATTTTTTACGGTCATGGCTTTGCAGACATACTGGTGGATACGGCCAGGCTGAGTACAGGTGCATGCGTTTTCGGTTATTATGTCAATGATCCGGAACGCTACGGTGTGGTTGAGTTTGACAGTGCCGGCAAGGTTATAAGCCTTGAAGAAAAACCGGCTAAACCCAAATCAAACTATGCTGTAACAGGTCTGTATTTCTACGATAATACGGTTGTTGAGAAGGCCAAAAAGCTTAAACCATCAAAACGGGGCGAGCTTGAGATAACAGACCTCAACAGGTTATTCCTCGATGAGGGTAAACTGAAAGTTAAGCTGATGGGAAGAGGGATGGCCTGGCTTGACACGGGAACACATGAAAGCATGCTGCAGGCATCCAACTTTGTGGCAACACTTGAGCAGCGGCAGGGACTGAAAGCATCATGCATTGAGGAGATAGCATATAAAAAAGGTTTTATTGATAAAAAACAGTTGCTTGCTCTGGCAAAAAAACTGGGTAAAAGCCAGTATGGCAGGTATCTCAAAAATATCGCCACCGAAAAAACCCTCACCCATAATAATAACATATAATCACATGAATATACAGGAAACAGGATTTGAAGGACTATATATTATTGAACCCAGGGTGTTCAGGGATAAAAGGGGATATTTTTTTGAAAGCTATAATCAGAGGGACCTGCAAAAGAATAATATTACTTTCAGGTCACTGCAGGACAACGAATCTTTTTCAGAAAAAAATGTGATACGCGGACTCCATTACCAGCTTAACCCCATGGCACAGGCCAAGCTTATAAGAGTTATAAAAGGAAAGATAAGGGATGTAGTGCTGGACATACGTAAGGGATCGCCTACCTATGGCAGGTGGAAGGCTGTTGACCTCGACTCCGGGTCAAAACACCAGCTTTTTATACCCCGCGGTTTTGCCCACGGATACTCGGTACTGAGCAGGGAAGCAATAATACTTTATAAATGCGATAATTATTACAGTCCTGAACATGAGAGAGGAATAGCGCTTGACGACCCTTCCCTGGGTATCGACTGGGCCGTTGATAAAGCCGCAGCCGTAATTAGTGAGAAAGACAGGAATAATCCCCCGTTTTCCAAAGCTGAGAATAATTTTAAGTTGGAGCGATGACAATGATTCTGATAACAGGAGCTAAAGGACAGCTCGGAAGAGAGATACAAAGACAGAGCCATCCTGTGAAAGATGCCTCCTTCCTTTTTATGGATATCGATGAGCTTGATTTAACAAATGAAGAACAGGTAAAGGATACCATCAGCGATATAAAACCATCCTTCCTGGTAAACTGTGCTGCCTATACTGCTGTCGACAGGGCGGAGGATGATGAGGCCGGGGCCTTAGCCGTCAATGCCACTGCTGTACAAAACATTATAAAGGCTGCCGGCAATGTGCCGGACATGAAGCTGATACATATATCCACTGATTTTGTTTTTGACGGTAAAAGTAAAACACCTTACAGTGAAGACAGCAAAGCGGGTGCACTGTCAGTTTATGGCAAAAGCAAACAGAAAGGTGAAGAATATGCCCTGTCATACCCGCTGTCAGTTATTATAAGAACATCATGGCTCTATTCTGAATACGGTGGTAATTTTGTAAAGACAATAATGCGGCTGTCATCAGAAAGGGATGAGATAAATGTTGTTAACGACCAGGTGGGAACACCTACCTGGGCTTCTGACCTGGCATCGGCTGTTATCAGCATCATTAAGTCCGGCATTAAAGACAGGAGCAGCTTTATCCCCGGCATCTACCATTACAGCAACGAGGGCCATTGCAGCTGGTATGAATTTGCCAGGGAGATAAAAAGGATAGAAGGACTGGATATTAAAATCAATCCTGTCAGCACGGCTGAATTCCCGCTGCCGGCTAAAAGACCTGAATATTCAGTGCTCAGCCTTGATAAAATAAAGAAAACCTATAACATAAGCATCCCCTCCTGGCAGGACAGCCTGGAGAAATGTATCAAAAGAATAAAACAGCAAAGATGAAAGACAAGCTTACTGATATCTACGAAAAAGCAAGAGCCTGGACGGGCAGTGAATATGATGAGGAAACAAGGAAGGAAGTCCTTGGCATGATGGAAAATAATGAAAAGAAACTTGTTGATGCTTTTTACCGCGACCTTGAGTTTGGAACGGGCGGACTAAGGGGTATAATGGGTGCGGGTACCAACAGGATGAATAAATATACGACGGGCATGGCAACACAGGGACTCTCCAATTACCTGCTGAAGAATTTTCCCGGCAGGGAGATCAGGGTAGCCATTGCCTACGACTGCAGGAATAACAGCAGGTCATTCTCGGAGATAGTGGCTGGCATCTTCTCGGCCAACGGTTTTACAGTATATCTTTTTGAATCACTGAGGCCAACACCCGAGCTTTCCTTTGCCATACGCCACCTGCGATGTCAGGCAGGTGTCATTATCACTGCATCCCATAATCCCCCTGAATACAACGGCTATAAGGCATACTGGGAAGATGGTGGACAGGTTACGTCTCCTCATGACAGTAATATTATTGAAGAGGTAAGAAAGATAAGTTCTGTTTCTGAGATAAAGTTTGACGGTCCGGGTAAGAATATAATAGGCATAGGAAAAGAGATTGACAGGCTTTTTATAGACACCGTAAAAAAGATCAGTCTTAACCCCGGCTGCATCAGGAAAAAACATGATATACCCATAGTTTACACCCCCATACACGGCACAGGCGTGGAGATAATACCGGCAGCCCTCAGGGAATTCGGTTTTACCAATATTATCAATGTACCGGAACAGGATAAGGTGGACGGCCTTTTTCCCACAGTAAAATCACCAAACCCTGAAGAGCCTGAAGCCTTAAAAATGGCACTGGATAAGGCTGTCACACATAATGCCGATATTGTAATGGCTACCGACCCTGACGGCGACAGGCTGGGTGTGGCCATAAAAGACAGGTCCGGGGAATATGTCCTTCTTAACGGCAACCAGACAGGTGCCATACTGACCTGGTATATAACAGGGCAGATGAAGGAAAAAAATATGCTTAAGGGAAACGAGTATATTATTAAGACAATAGTAACCTCCGGCCTGCTGTCGAGGATAGCAGAAAAAGACGGTGTGGAATGCTATGATGTGCTTACCGGCTTTAAATATTTTGCAAGCCTTATGAAAAAACTGGAGAATAAGAAAAAGTATATAGGAGGAGGAGAGGAAAGTTTTGGCTACCTGCCCGGCGATTATGTCAGGGACAAAGATGCGGTTGGATCATGCGCCCTTATTTCTGAGGTTGCTGCCTGGGCTGCCTGTAAGGGAAAAACATTATTTGACATACTGGTGGATATTTATTATGAACACGGCCTGTACAGGGAAAAACTTGAAACAATAGTAAGGAAGGGGAAAGAAGGAGCTGATGAGATAAACGCTATGATGGCCGGCTTCAGGGATAACCCACCTGCCATAATCAATAATTCAAGGGTGGTGAGGATGGATGACTATTTGTCAGGACGGTCAAAGGACCTGGCAGGCAACACCCACAGCACCCTTGAACTGGAAAAAAGCAATGTATTGCAGTTCCTGCTTGAAGACGGCAGCATTATATCAGTGCGTCCATCAGGCACGGAACCAAAGATCAAGTTCTATTTCAGTGTCAATGACAGGCTGGATAAGCGGGAGGACTATGAAAAGAAAGAGGCTGAACTGGACAGAAAATTAGATATGCTTATCAAAGACATTATAAAAGTCTGATCAATGCCAACAAACAGGCGCGACAAGCCTGCTCATTACAGAAGCAGGGGCCCGGTCAGATAATTACAAATCAAAAATCTCAAAACTATGAAATCACACAAAAAAGAGTTATGGTTTGATACAAAAAGCAGGAGAGAGTTTATAAATATTACACCGGAAGTTAACAGTGTGCTCGTGGAAAGTGGTATAAAGGAAGGCCTGCTGCTGGCAAACTCCATGCATATCACAAGCAGCGTTTTTATCAATGATGATGAACCCGGACTGCATAATGATTTTGAGCAGTGGCTGGAAAAGCTGGCACCCGAAAAGCCATATTCACAGTACAGGCATAACGACGGCTTTGAAGATAATGCCGACGGGCACCTGAAAAGAACAATTATGGGCAGGGAGGTCGTTGTGGCAGTAACAGAAGGCAAGCTCGACTTCGGACCATGGGAGCAGATATTCTATGGTGAGTTTGACGGCAAACGCAGAAAAAGGGTACTGGTTAAGATCATAGGAGATTAATCTCCGGGAAAAAAAGCCGGAAGGAAATTTACAAGGTATAGCCTGCCGGTGGCCCTGGTAACAGCTGTATACAGCCAGCGCAGGTAATCAAGCGTTGGCTCCTGCCTGTTGAACATGCCCTGATCTATAAAGACCCTCTCCCACTGGCCTCCCTGGGCTTTATGACAGGTGACGGCATAGGCAAACTTAATCTGTATGGCATTGAAGTAAGGATCATTCTTTACGGCCTCATACCTTTTCTTCTTTGTGCTCAGCTGCGGGTAATCCTCATAGACACTCTGGTAGAGCATCCTGTTTTGTTCACCCGACAGGGATGCTGTTTCGGACCTCAGGGTATCGAGCAGCACCTTCACCTCCAGTTCAAGAGAATAATCAATAAAATCAAGTACCATATCGGCAAACCTGAGGCCATACCTCTCCTCTTTCCTCAGCACCTTCTTTATACGCGCTATATCACCGTTGGCAATAAAGTCAAGGTTTTCCTCATCACTGACCCAGAAATAATTGTTTTTAACAATCATGATCATATCACCCGCTGATATTTCTTCTTCCCTGAAGAGTATCCTGTTGCGTATTCCCTGGTTATATTTATTGGCCATCCTGTTGGAGTTAACTATTATCACTGTCCCGTCCGTACCGGAATATGAATATGCCTCCTCTAATTCCTCCAGCAGTGACTCACCGCTTATCCTGAATACATCATCAAAACCATTAAGTGTAAATCCCGGCACATCCAGGTCTT
>CAZGUR010000012.1:0-8985 GCA_964529295.1 uncultured Rikenellaceae bacterium
AGTATTTTTTTTAATAGTTTTAACCCTAAAGTTGCACTTGCCTCTTGAATTTTCCATTATTATTTGAAGGTATTTGTTTTTGCAGATGAGATATCCATTTCTTAATTTAGCATAGATAAAATGTTTCGCTTAAAGTGTTTTAAATGCTAGTTAAGACTTATGCAAGTGCTGTTTTTGGCATTGAGGCAGCCACTGTTACCATTGAGGTGAATATTTCTCCCGGTGTAAGATTTTTTCTGGTTGGCCTGCCTGATATTGCTGTTAAGGAGAGCCAGCAGAGGATAGAATCGGCTTTGCGGGCTGTAGGGCTGCGGTGGCCGGGTAAGCAGGTTCTTATCAATATGGCGCCGGCTGATGTGAGGAAAGAAGGCTCGTCCTTTGACCTGCCACTGGCCATAGGTATTATGGCTGCCAATGAGAAGGTGCAGTGCCGGGAACTGGAATCATTTATTATGCTCGGGGAATTGTCTCTTGATGGTTCACTTAAGGCTGTCAAAGGAATACTGCCTGTTGCCCTTAATGCAAGGGATAAAGGCTTTAAGGGGCTGATAGTGCCGTCAGCCAACGCCCTGGAAGCGGCAGTGGTCAGCGGCCTGGATGTATTTGGCATGGACCACCTTGCTGATGTGATTGACTTTTTCAACGGGTCACAGCGTTTTGAACCGGAGCAGCTTGATATGGAAAAGCTGTTCAGGACAAGAGCCAACAGGTATGATGTTGACTTCAGGGATGTGAAAGGGCAGGAAAGAGTGAAAAGGGCACTGGAGGTGGCTGCCGCCGGAGGGCATAATATTATAATGATAGGGCCTCCGGGCTCGGGAAAGACAATGCTGGCAAGGCGTTTGCCATCCATTATTCCTCCCTTAACCCTCTCCGAGGCGCTTGAAACAACGAAAATCCATTCAGTTGCAGGCAAGCTGGGCAATAATACATCTCTTATAAGCAAAAGACCTTTCAGGGCGCCTCACCATACTATCTCTGATATAGCACTGGTGGGCGGGGGCTCAAGCCCGCAGCCGGGAGAGATATCACTTGCCAATAACGGGGTGCTCTTCCTGGATGAGATTCCTGAGTTCAGGAGAACAGTGCTGGAGGTAATGCGCCAGCCGCTTGAAGACAGGTCAATAACTATATCCAGGGCTAAAGTTTCTGTGGATTATCCCGCAAGCTTTCAGATGGTTGCTTCAATGAATCCCTGTCCATGCGGCTTTTATAATCACCCTGAAAGAGACTGTGTCTGCTCCCCGGGAGTGGTGCAGAAGTACCTTAACAGGATATCAGGACCTCTGCTCGACAGGATAGATATACATATAGAGGTTGTGCCGGTGACTGTTGAGAGCCTGACGGGGGATGGGGAGTCTGAGTCATCTGACACGATCAGGAAAAGGGTTATGATGGCTCGCAACATACAGTCGGAGCGCTTTAAGAGTCTGGATAATGTTCACTGCAATGCACAGATGAGCTCAACCATGATAAAGGATTTTTGCAGTACCCGGCCCGGGGCTTTTAAACTGCTTAAGAATGCTATGGATATGCTGGGACTGACTGCCAGGGCATACGACCGTATACTGAAAGTGTCCCGTACAATAGCCGACCTGGAGCAGAGCAATAATATTGAGCCGGCACATATTTCTGAAGCAATAGCTTACAGGAATCTTGACCGTGAGGGATGGGCCGGATAAAAAACCGGCAGGCATACCGGGGATAAACAGGAATATTCACCTCAGCATATAAGCAATAAACACACCCAGATAGTTACCTATGGCATAGCCTGCTATACCTACAATCAGGCCTGTAAGTATCACATCCCTGTTTTTGAGCGCTCCTGCAACAACAGGTACAAAGGGAGGGGAACAGATAAGGGCGCTGCCCGAGATGATAACCGTATCGGCATCGATATTGAAAATCCGTGCCAGCAGGGCGTGCAGAAGGTGGGACCCATACATGGCAAGGGCCACATACCAGAACAGGTCAAAGGAGATATCAACAAGCTGCCGTACATCGGCCATTGAGGATACCACAAGACAAAAGATCAGTATAATATACATACCCGTCTGGAAAGTTTTTTTGATGTTCTTTATCCTTGGTACAAAGGAGGCGGCTATGCCGAATGTTGTTATCAGCAATATTATTGCAGCCGTGGAAAATTCTTCGGGAAATAAGGTGCTGAGTCCGAAGCTCACGACAAAAATGAGAAGTGAGAGCCCGAATGCTGCCAGCACTGGCAGAAGGGTTTTCTTTTTGAAAAAACCTTCATATGACTCATATTCCTCTTCAAGATTCAATTCTTTCACTTCTATATGGCCTGTCTCGGGAGCCTTAAAGGGCTTAAGGAATTTCAAAAACACCCTCTGGCCTATCGACAGTATAAAGACCAGGTAAAGTGCACCAAGCGCCACCTCATAGGTGTGGGTCATAAGGTATATTTCTGTATCTACATCCAGGGCTGTCTTCATAGCTGCCATATTGGGCGTGCCACCCGTGTAGATACCTGTCAGCATCCCGGCTACCTTCCATATCTCATCAATGCTTCCCCTGAAGATCCAGTACCCGATAAAGATCATGGCTACTACTGTGAAGAGTCCCAGTAATAATGAAGTGATTGCTGATCCGGCCATCTTAAGCCATTTTCTTACGTCCATCGAAAAAAGTATAAGAGGAAGTGCTATAGGCACTGTTAGCTTTGTGAACCAGTCCTGGATAAATGATATCTTGTTTCTCAGTACATCCTGCTCAGTCACTATCCCCTGTGCCAGCAGTTCTTTCATTTTGTCAAAAGGCATATAAGCATCTGAACCCAGTTCTTTCATAAACAGGAGGTAATCAGCTGAGGCATCAGGGAAAATGCCGATATTGCCAACGACGGCACCCAGTATATAGCATATAAGTACAGCTCCTACTTTTTTTACAGCGGAATATTTTCCTTCGAGAAGCAGTACCAGTACAGGCATAAAAACAAAAAAAGATATCAAAAGAATGATCCGGGTGCTCATAATTCAATAATTTTAGTTAATACCTGGCGGGGGGATCGGAATAAAGAAGCGTGATATTGATATCATTGTTATCAATAATGTTCTTGCTTGGATTTAAGCATCCAATATAGTAATTTTTTAAAAATGCAAGCGGCTGACCTCATATATCATTGCTATGATTTGCCATAAATAGGTATTTAGACTTAGTCTGGTTACAGAGAGATTATTATTTAATTCAGTACTGTTTTCACTCAGGTGTTCATTGAACAAAGGGGTATTACATATGTTAATTATCTGAACATCCTGGCAGGGAGGCTGCGTTATATCATCATTTTGGGTTTAAAAAATAACACAGGTTTAATACATAACTCTTCTGGCAGGATGTTTTTATTTTACTGCCTTTTAGTTGATACTCTGTGTTTTTTTCTTAATTTTAATATCTTTGGTGAATATATCGTCAAAGCTCTGGAAAAAGAGCCCCTAACACAACAAGCCCGATGGAGCTAGTAAAAAAGGTCAGACAGATAATGATGGAAGATCGCCTCATGTTTGTATACAGGGGTGTTGTGACAAGCCAGAATTCAGAAGCCTTACTGATGCTTCTTGAAAAAGAGATGGAGCATTCAGAGTTTGGTTTTACCGGCAGGAAAAGGCTGTTTATGTTTGTGCTGGAAAGCCTGCAGAATGTAAGCAGGCACATGAACAGCTCGGAACACGCCGGAATGTCTCTTGTTGTTTACTCAAAAAACGAGTCTGGTTACACCGTTACCACCGGTAATGTTATAAGCAGTGAGGACGAGCCGGAGCTGAAAAGTCAGCTGGTGCTTCTCAATTCGCTGGAGGCAAAAGAGATACGGTCCCTATACCGTGAAAGGCTGAACTCGGGCATATTGAGTGACAAGGGTGGTGCAGGACTGGGCCTGATAGAGATGGCAAAGAAAACAGGCAATAAGCTGGATTTTGATTTTATCAGGATAAGTGATGAACTGATATATTTTATTCTTAGCAAGTCAGTGGATGCAGGGGGACAGAGTATTAACGAGGGTGAGCGGAAATCAATGTTCAGGGGTGATAATATTGTTCTGCTGGAAAAAATGATGGATGAGAATAATATTGCCATGGTATGGTCAGGCCATCTTTCATCCGATATAGAAAAGCAGGTACTGTCATTTACAGAAACAAGGATGAGTGAGGAAGATATTGAGCTTAAGGCCAGGCGCAGGGTCTTCAGCATTATGGTTGAATGCCTGCAGAATATTTCCAAGTATAACCCGGGCTTTGACGTTGAGGAGAAGTACGGGATGCCGGTGGCTATGATAGTGTCAGAGCATAATGGCATGCGTCTGAGTACGGGTAATATTATAAGGAATGATAATATACCCTCACTCAGGGATAAGCTTAGGACTGTCAATAAATTCGATAGGAAAGGGCTTAAGGAATTTTACAGGATATCACTTGCCGGTGATGAGATAAGGCCGGAACAAACGGGTATAATGGGGCTTATTGATATAGCCCGCAAATCAGGGCACAAGCTTGATTATGATTTTGAAAAGGTAAATGAAGAATATTCCTATTATGTCCTGAGTGTGCTTGTTGATGTCAATGGTAACTGAATTTATGCAGTACAGCTTTTTCCCCGTCCCAGCTTACGTAACAGGGAGCATTGAACCAGTTACCCATAAAAAATATCCTGGAATCATAGTTTTCAAGACTGTAATCAAGGGCTATGTGCCTGTGCCCGAATATAAAATAGTTAACCCGGGATGACTGCAGTACATGAAGAGCATGTTTAACCAGGCTTTCTTTTCCGGCACCCATAAACTCTTCCGAATAATTTTTCGCCAGGCGGCTGTGTCTGGACCAGCTGTGGCCTATAGCCAGGCCTATCCGGGGATGAAGACAGGAATACAGTTTCCTGAGTACCCTGTTGCGGAAGATCCACAGTAAAAACCTGTATGACAGATCCTTTGTGCCGAGACCTTCTCCATGTGCAATGTAGAAACTGCTGCCCATCAGTTCGGTAAGGAGCGGTTTTGTATGCAGTATCATGCCACATTCCTTCGAGAGGTAATCACCTATCCACATATCATGGTTGCCGGTAAAAAAATGAACTTCCATACCGCTGTCCGTTAATTCGGACACGGTTCCCAGAAAGCGTGTAAAACCTTTTGGCACAACTGATTTATATTCCCACCAGAAATCGAAAATATCGCCTACAAGGTAAACGGCAGAGGCCTTTCCGGCTACAGACTTCAGCCATTGGACAACATGCCTCTCCCTTACCATAGGATCCATCCCTGCCTTCAGTCCGAGATGAAAGTCGGATGCAAAAAATATCTCTTTCCCTTTTGCCACAATAAATCAGTCAAATATCTGTCCAAGCTTTATTTTCAGTGATCTTCCAAACAGGTCTTTGCCTATAATTTCTCCGTTCATATCAAACAGATAATTGGCAGGCAAGCTGTTTATATTGAACAGTCCTGCAACCACGGGATTTGAAGGGTCATCTTCCCTTACACTTATCCATGGCAGCTCATCGAACCTTACCGATCTTTTCCATAATGACTCATCAGCGTCCAGGTTAACCTGGTAAATCTCAAATCCACTCTTATGATACATGCTGTACATTTGCTTCAGGTGCATATTATTTGAGATACATTCTTTTGATTCGGCTGACCAGAAGCTGAGCAGTACATAATTATCCTTTATCTGTTCAGACAACCTTACTCTTTGTCCATTCATATCCCTCAGGTTGGCATCGAGGTTAACGGGCTCGGATTGTTCAGCTGCCCGGGTGATATTGTTAATATACATCTGCTGGAGTTCACTCTCCAGGTTTTCCATAAGGGTGTTTGTAAGGTCTATATCAGGGTAGTACTTTGAGAGGCTGTCTGATACCAGTTTTAAGTATTGCAGGTCTCGCGGCTGATAAAGTACATATGTATTTTCGTCTATCCTCTGGTAAAGGGCTTTGATGGCCGACAGCTTACTGAGGTTATCGAGTATGAAACCTATATTATGCATCCTCTGCTCTTCCAGCTTGTTAAGATAAAGCTGCTCCAGTCCTGTCTCTTTTTCTTCATTACCCCCGCTTTCAGTTATTTCTCTGTATTCTGCACTTAGTGAATCAAGGGCAAGTATGGTCTGTCCGAGTTTTTTATCCAGCTTCCTGATTTTTTCAGACTCCTCTGAACCGGTAACCGTGTATCCGTTCTGCATGCGACCTGCATTAAAATCAAGACTTATCCTGTCGCCGGGCCCGGCCACCAGGGTGATGAATTCATTATTATCGAAACCAAGTGTATAGAAAGCGGGCTCTTCTGCTTTTATACTGATCCTGAAGGTGCCCTTTCTGCTTATCCGGGCAGAATCCACCGGCACAGGGTTGTTTAAGTTAACCTTGTTGATATACAGGTAGCTCTGTCCCTCGCCGGGGTAATTACCTTTTATTATAATGCTATCACTTTTATCACATGAGACAGCAAGCAATACCAGCAGAATAAATATTACCGGTCTGTTAATGTTCTTCATGGCTGAAAATTTTTCCTGAAAAAGAAATTAGTCAAGTATCTCTGACAGCTTCTGCACCAGTGCCTCTCCCCTGAGATTAGCTGCAATGATACGTCCCTCTTTGTCAAGAAGATAGTTTGTGGGTATGGATTCAATACCATAAAGGGGCACTACTTCAGAGCTCCAGTATTTAAGGTCGCTTACATGTATCCATTCGCCCAGCTTATCCTCCTGTATGCCTGCCAGCCATGCTTCCCTTGTCTGGTCGAGCGAGACCTGGTATATCTCAAAGCCATCATTGCTGTATTTTTCATATGCATCCACAAGGTTGGGGTTTTCCCTTCTGCAGGGGGCACACCATGCAGCCCAGAAATCAAGCAGGACATATTTACCCCTTGTGGAGGAGAGTTTTATTATTTCGCCTCCCGGTGAAGGCAGTGCAATCTCGGGAGCTACTGTTCCTATCCCCATTGCACCGGCACCGGCACCTGCTGCTGAGGATTCCATGCTTGAGATAACTGTCTCCAGCTGGCTGTGCAGTGTTTTGACAGGCTCAGATTCCGGGTAAAGGGCTGAGAGGGTGGAGTCGACCCGCTTATAATACTCAAGGTCTTCTTCTATATTAAGCACATAGACCTGGGGCGTTACCTGCTTATACAGGGCAATAAGGCTAACCATCGATTCAATATTCTCATCAATGAAATTCCTGGTATACTCATTCATATCCTTTAATATTGCCTGGGCCTTACTGTCAAGCTCGGTCATCAACTGGTCAAGGTCCGGACTGTCAACGTTTGCCTGGTATATCTCACCCAACTGCTGTAATTCGTCCATCGCCTGCTGCAATTTCACATCGTACTCTATCATTTTACTTGTGCCTGGTGATCCCTGCACCTCGGCTGTGAAGCCCAGTGAGTCTGCATCGGCTTTAATGGTCATATCATCACCGGGTTCAACAAGGGTTGTCAGGAAATTTGAATCCGATATTTTAAGTAAAAAGAACTCGGGATGTTCAACTTCACCAGAAAATTTAAAAGAACCGTTATCGGCTATCATCACAGAGTCATATGGTTCAAGATTTGTGCCTCCTAGCTTATCGAGGTAGATATAACTGCCGGGTTCTGCCCCCTCCAGTTCGCCCTTGATGGTGAACTGATTATTCCCACAGCCGGCAAAAAGGATGGCAATAAAAAAAAGAGTTGTAATTTTTCTGATCATTTCAATGGATTTTTTATAAATAATATGGCTAATTTCAAATACAATTATCGCTGCAAAGTTATACTTTTGCCCGAGATATCAGCAGGCATATGATTTTTTCGCTTATTTGTTTATACAAAAGAAGTTATAATTAACTTAGTTTTTTGGTTTATAAGTGTATTTTCATTATTTTATGCTAGCGGGATTCAGCTTATATATTAAGTGATTAAATCCCGGATAATTTTTAATAATAGATTCCAATGGCTTATATTGACTTTGATAAGAGTGAACTGGTAAATCTTGAGTACTCGCTCAGAAGGGAGATACTGAGAACCAGCCGTAAAGGCTCGTACTCATCCACCACCATCCCCGGATGTAATACACGTAAATATCATGGTTTACTGGTTTCACCTGTAGACAGCATGGGAGGCGAAAAATATGTACTGCTGTCATCACTCGATGTGTCTGTTGTTGAGGACGGTAAGGTTTTTAACCTGGGCATCCATAAATTTGACGGTGATCATTACAGTCCCAAAGGCCATAAATACCTGAAGGACTTTAATACAGAGCTTATTCCTTCCCTGTCTTATGTCGTCGGTACCGTAAAGCTCAATCAGGAGAGAATACTGTCTGACAGCTCTGATCAGATAATGATACGTTACACCGTTGAGGAGGCACAGGAGCCTGTGACACTGCAGTTCAGGCCTCTGCTGGCCTTCAGGCATATACATGGTCTGACCATGTCCAACATGGCTGTCAATTCCAGGGTCCGTTATATAGATAATGGGATAAAGATGAAATTGTATGAAGGCTTTCCTTACCTCAGCATGCAGTTCTCAGCAAGTCCTGAGTTTGTTAAGGTGCCTGACTGGATTTATGGTGTTGAGTATCTTGAGGAGCAGCGCAGGGGATATGATTATAAGGAGGACCTGTTTGTGCCCGGGTATTTTGAACTGGTTATGAAGAAAGGCGAAAGCATTGTTTTTTCAGCCTCCACTGAGGAAGTGAAGCCCGCCGGACTAAAAACAAGCTTTACAAATGTTCTGAAGACAAGGGTTCCGCGCGACAGTTTTCGTAACTGCCTTCTTAACGCTGCCGGACAGTTTATTGTAAAAAGGAATAACCAGACCGATATTATAGCCGGCTACCCCTGGTTTGGGTCATGGGGCAGGGATACCTTTATCTCTTTGCCCGGACTGACACTGAGCAGGGGTGACCTGAAAACATGTCGCGAGGTGCTTGATACGCAGACAGGCAGGATGAAAGACGGGCTTTTCCCGAATATGGGTGAAGCAGGTAATTATGC
>CAZGUR010000012.1:8995-25142 GCA_964529295.1 uncultured Rikenellaceae bacterium
ATGCATTTAACTCTGTTGATGCCCCTCTATGGTTTATCTGGGCTGTACAGCAGTATATCCTTGCCGGGGGCAGTGACGGATGGAGCAGGTATGGCAGGGCGGTGCGGCAGGTCATTGAGGCCTATATAAAAGGCACTTCATATAATATAGGCATGCATGATAACGGACTTATATATGCCGGTGCGGAAGGAAAGGCTCTGACATGGATGGATGCCGTAAGCGCGGACGGACCGGTAACACCCCGCTCCGGTTATAATGTGGAGATCAATGCCCTGTGGTACAATGCCCTCTGTTTTGCAGCTGAATATCCTGCTAAACGGGATAATGATTTTACCCGGCAAACAGAAGGTCTGTGTGAGAGGGTGAAGGACAGTTTCCTTGAACTTTTCTGGGATGAAGAGCGTGGTTGCCTGGCTGATTTTGTTGAAGCTGATGGCAGCAGAAATATGTTTATAAGACCCAATATGCTTATAGCGGCATCATTGCCGTATATTATGCCTGATAGTAATATGATAAAGGCTGTCCTGGATATTGCTGAGAGGGAATTGCTTACATCACGGGGATTGCGGACCCTTTCACCTCGAAACCCAAATTATAAGGGTGTTTACCGCGGCGATCAGGATGAGAGGGATTCAGCCTACCACCAGGGTACAGTGTGGCCCTGGCTTATCGGTCCGTATGCAGAAGCATACCTACGCCTGTACGGTAAGAGGGCTGTTAAAAGAATCAGTGAATTGATAGCCGGCTTTGAAGAAGTGATGGATGAACACGGTATAAGCACAATATCTGAAGTGTACGATGGAGATCCGCCCCATATGCCAGGGGGTACTATATCGCAGGCATGGAGTGTGGCCGAAATATTAAGGGTAATGGACCTGAACGACCAGGTAACCGTTAAAGCGGAAGGCTAGCTGATAAAACCAAAGCTAATGATTCAACGAAAGACCGGTTGTCAAAGTGAAAGCTTAATTGTTTTGGCCAGGTATTAACTGCTAAAAATACATTATGAAACCCCGGGGTTGTTATTATGCAGAAAATAAAATTATAAGCGAATGAAGGTATTAATGTTTGGATGGGAGTTTCCTCCTTATATAAGCGGTGGGCTGGGCACGGCCAGCTTTGGACTGACCAGGGGCATGACCTCGATACCCGATATGGATGTACTGTTTGTTGTTCCCAAAGCTTACGGTGATGAAGACCCGTCCGGCATTGAACTTATCGGTGCCAATAATGTGAAAGTGGCCTATAAGAAGATATACTATAAAGGAGAAACGAAAACCTTTGACAAGATAGAGGTGGAGTCGCAGATAGTGCCTTATACCGATCCTGAAGATTTCTGGAAGCTGACAAGGGAAAAGAAAAGATCTGAGAGACTCTTTGTTGAGACCAATGATAAGGGAAAGCTTGATTTCAGCGGCAGTTATGGTAAAGACCTGATGCAGGAGATAGATAAATATGCGATAGTGGCATCCGTTATTGCCGCTGAAAATGATTTTGACATAATACATGCTCACGACTGGCTTGCCTATCCGGCAGGGATAGCCGCAAAGCAGGTTTCGGGCAAGCCCCTTGTCATACATGTGCATGCAACGGATTTTGACCGCAGCGGAGGCAATGTCAATCCCCTTGTATATAATATTGAAAAAGCAGGGATGGATGCTGCTGACAGGATTATCACAGTCAGTAACCTTACAAGGGAGACGGTGATAAATAAGTATCATATCGATCCCTCAAGGGTTACAACGGTATATAATGCCGTGGAGCCGGTGGGTGGTGTATATGACCAGTACGATCCCCGTGGCATACAGGATAAGGTGGTTACTTTCCTGGGACGCATAACACTGCAGAAAGGGCCTGAATATTTTATTGAGGCGGCTCACAGGGTTCTGCAGGTAATGGGAAATGTGAGGTTTGTGATGGCAGGCAGTGGTGACATGATGGAAAGAATGATAAGAAGGGCGGCCTCGCTTAATATAAGCGACAGGTTCCATTTTACCGGCTTCCTGAGAGGCATGGATGTGTACTGGATGCTAAGGCTCAGTGATGTATATATTATGCCCTCGGTATCCGAACCCTTTGGTATATCACCTCTGGAAGCCATGCAGTCCAATGTACCGGTAATTATAAGTAAACAGTCCGGGGTTGCAGAAATTTTAACCCACGCCGTTAAGATTGATTTCTGGGATATAGATGCAATGGCGGATGCCATCCATGGCATATTGACCTATCCTGCACTCTCTAAAATGTTTATAGAGAAGGGCAGGGAGGAAGTGGAAAACCTTAAGTGGGAGAACTCTGCTATGAATGTGAGGAACATATACCTTGATGCATTGAATTAAAATTTACAGGTGAAGGTTTAATGCCGTCATAGAAAGAAGAAATGCTTATATGAATAAAGGAAAATAGCCTGTCAAAGTGATCTGATGAATTAAGTGAATAAAATAAAAAACCTATGAAAGCTGTTTGCTTGTTTTTCGAAGTACATCAACCCCTGAGGCTTAAGAGGTACCGTTTTTTTGATATAGGTAACGATCATTATTATTATGATGATTATACCAATGAAACAATTTTAAGGGAAGTATCGGAGAAATGTTACCTGCCCGCAAATAAGTTATTGCTCAGACTTATCAGAAAGCATGGTAAGGATTTCAAGCTGTCTTTTGCCCTTACGGGTGTGCTGATTGACCAGCTTGAGACATATATGCCGGAGGTGCTTGATTCGTTCAGGGAACTGGCTGCAACAGGACAGGTGGAATTTCTTGCCGAGACATATTCACATTCACTGGCATGCATGGGTAACAGGGATGAGTTTGCCAGGCAGGTTAAGAGACACAGTGAAAAGATAGAACAGCATTTTGGCCTTAAACCTGTTTCATTCAGGAATACCGAGATGGTCTATTCAGATGAGATAGGCAGCTGGGTGGCTGATATGGGATTTAAAGCAATGCTTACAGAGGGAGCCAAACATATCCTGGGATGGAGAAGTCCTGATTTTCTCTACTGCAATAATATTAATCCTAAACTGAAGGTGCTGCTCAGGAATTTCAACCTGAGTGATGATATAGCTTTCAGGTTTGGTAACCGCGACTGGAATGAATGGCCGCTGACAGCCGATAAGTTTGCCGGATGGATGAACAAAAGGGGTGATGATGCCGAACTTATTAACCTCTTTATTGATTATGAGACCTTCGGGGAGCATCAGAAGGAGGAGACAGGAATATTTAAATTCCTGGAAGCATTGCCGGCTACGGTGCTGAAGAAAACCGGGTATTCTTTTATGACACCTGAAATGGCCGCAAAAGAATTCCAGCCGGTGTCGGCGCTTAAGGTGCAAAACCCTGTGTCCTGGGCTGATGAGGAAAGGGACCTTACGGCATGGCTGGGTAATGAGCTGCAGGATGCCGCATTCAATAAACTGTATTCCCTGGCAGAAAGGGTAAGCATCTGTAATGATGAAGGTATTTTAAATGACTGGAAATACCTGCAGGTCAGTGACCACTTTTATTACATGTGTACAAAATTCTTTTCCGATGGTGCGGTGCATAAGTATTTTAATCCCTATGAATCGCCTTATGATGCCTTTATGAACTATATGAACGTATTGAGCGATTTTGAGCTCAGGCTGAACGGAGTATATCCTGATGATACAGGGAGCCGCGAGATAATAAGCCTGATGAAAAAGGTAGAGCAGCAGGATGAAGAGCTGGCCAGACGTATGACCGAAATACGGAAGCTGCGCTCAAAGATCAAGTCTATGACTGTTTCGTCAACCTCAAAGAATTTCACGGGAAAGGGTAGAAGTGGAAAGCCTGCGACAAAAGCAAAAGTTGCGACAAAGGCGGAGCCTGCGACAAAAGCAAAATCAGCGACAAAAGCAAAAACTGCGAACAAACCAGGTGCTGACCAAAAAACGGGTGCCGGGAGAAGTAAAACAAAGACCTAAGGGTCTAAAAAGAAATAATACAGGAGATGAAAGAAGAAAAAATGATGGACCTGCTGTTTGAAACAAGCTGGGAGATATGTAATAAGGTTGGCGGTATACATACCGTGATATCAACCAAGGCGCTTAACCTGGTTAATAAGCTGGGTGATAATTATGTTCTGATAGGGCCGGATGTATGGAGGGATGAGGCCGAAAATCCTGAATTCGCTGAGGATGAAAGCCTCTTTGCAGGATGGAAAGCCAGGGCGGCCGGTGAAGGCCTGAGAGTGCGCACCGGCAGGTGGAATATATCGGGGAATCCCATTGTCATACTGGTTGATTTCACCCCTTATTTCAATGAAAAAAATGAAATATTCGCCCGGCTGTGGGAGTTATACAAGCTGGACAGCCTGTCAGGTGAGTGGGACTATATTGAGCCAGCCCTCTTTGGCTATGCCGCCGGCAAAGTGGTGGAGAGCTTTACAGGCTTTTACCATGAATACCAGGATATCATAGCCCAGTTTCATGAGTGGATGACAGGAGTGGGTGTACTCTACCTTAAAGAGGAAGCACCCTGGGTGAGCACCTCTTTCACTACACATGCAACAGTGCTGGGACGCACAATAGCTGGCAATAACAAGCCCCTGTACAGTAAGATGAATGAATATAAGCCGCAGCAGGTGGCGCGTGAATTCAATGTGGTTGCCAAAAGATCGCTTGAAAAGAATGCAGCACATATGGCTGATGTGTTTACCACCGTGAGTGAGATTACATCCAAAGAGTGTTCTGCATTCCTTGAAAAGGATGTTGATATTGTTACCCCTAACGGTTTTGAGGATTTCTTTGTGCCTGATAAGGACGGGTTTGAGATAAAGCGCAGGGAGGCAAGGGAGAAGTTGTTATCTGTGGCTTCTGTCGTAACAGGCAGGGACCTGGCTGATGACTCCCTGCTGGTAGTTACATCGGGCAGGTATGAATATCATAATAAGGGAATAGATTTATTTATCAATGCCCTGGCCCGGGCAGAAAGTGCCATTGACGGCAGCAGGAATATAGTTGCTTTCATTATGGTGCCGGCATATCATAAAGGTCCGCGCAAAGACCTGGCTGATTATCTTAACGGTGTTTCAGAAAACAAGCCCTCGGGCGATAATATATTAACACACGGCCTGCACAACCGCGAAAACGATCCGGTGATTAATGCCCTTGAAAGCAATAAGCTCACTAACAGCAGCACCAACAGGGTGATAAGCGTCTTCGTACCTTCATATCTCAATGGTTATGACGGGATCTTTAATAAATCATATTATGAGCTGTTGATAGGCTTTGACCTTACGGTGTTTCCTTCCTATTACGAGCCATGGGGCTATACACCACTGGAGAGCCTTATGTTTTCCATACCAACAGTGACAACCACCCTGGCCGGCTTTGGCTTATGGGTGCAGAACCATTATCCTGATCATGGTGATGGTATCTGCGTTGTGGGAAGGGATGATACTAATCGCGAAGAGGCGACAGGGGAGATAAGCTCTTACCTTGTTAAGTTCTGGGGCCTTAACGGCGATGAGGTGAAAAAGGCCCGTGAAGAAGCCTATGATGTATCAAGGATAGCCAACTGGGACAACCTGGTGGAATATTATTATAAGGCCTATAATATAGCCCTAGACAAATCGAAAGGCAGGAGGGATGAACCAAGGGAACTGTCTGAGATCTTGTTGCGTAAGGATATCATTGCCCGTAAGCCTCATGAAATTCCGGTGTGGAAAGATATACATATTCAATCGGATGTGCCTGAGCGGCTGCTTATACTGAAAGAGCTGGCCTGTAACCTGTGGTGGTCATGGAATGAGGAAGCCCTTGATATCTTCAGGCGTATTGATCCTTCATTATGGGATCAGACCCATCAGAATCCATGTAAGCTGATTGAACGGGTTGATTATAAAAGGCTGAAGGTATTGTCCGAGGATGATGAATTCCTTGCTGATCTTGACAGACTTAACTCAGGGTTCAGGGCTTATATGGACAGGCCTGATCAGGATGATTCGCCGCGGGTAGCCTATTTCAGTATGGAGTTTGGTGTTCATCATTGCCTGAAGACTTATTCGGGTGGACTGGGAATACTGGCGGGTGATTACCTTAAGGAAGCCAGTGATTCAAACTATAATATGGTGGCTGTCGGCCTGTTATACCGGTTTGGCTATTTCCGCCAGCAGATAGGTCCGCACGGTGAACAGACAGAAGTGTATGAAGCGGAGGATTTCTCACAACTGCCACTTCATCCGGTGGAAGATAATGAGGGCAGGCAGGTGATAATATCCATGGTATGGCCCGGACGCAATGTAAGAGCCAGGGTATGGGAAGCCCGGATAGGAAAGGTGAGATTATTCCTTCTCGACACTGATTTTGACGGTAACAGTGAGGAGGACAGGCGGGTGACACATCATCTCTATGGCGGGGATAATGAGAACAGGTTGAAGCAGGAGCTTTTGCTTGGTATCGGTGGCATCAGGGCACTGAGGGCCATGGGAATAAAAATTGATATATATCACAGCAATGAAGGACATTCAGCATTTATAGGACTGGAGAGACTCAGGTACCTGATGGAAAAGCGCCATCTTGCCTTTGATGAAGCTATGGAAGCTATCAGGGCCTCAACACTTTTTACCACACATACCCCGGTGCCGGCCGGTCATGACTCTTTTGATGAAGGCCTGCTGAGGAAATATATTCCTCACTACCCGGAAAGACTGAAGATAACATGGGAGCATCTGATGAGTCTGGGCAGGGCATATAATGAACAGTCGGGTAAGTTTAACATGAGCTACCTGGCAGCCCGTATGTCACAGGAGGTGAATGGTGTGAGCAAGCTGCACGGGGAGGTGAGCCGTAAAATGCTGAACAAGCTCTGGCCAGGGTACCTTGCCGAAGAGCTGTTTATCGGTCATGTTACCAATGGTGTGCATTATCCAACCTGGCTGAGCCGTAAATGGAAAGAGCGTTACAGGGAGATAACGGGGAAAGAGCATTTTGACCAGACTGACAGGTCCGAGTGGGAAAAGATATATGAGGTGCCGGATAAGGATATCTTTGAGATTAAAAATGCACTGAAGCAAAATCTTTTCGAATGGATTCGTAAGAGGATGCAGACGGAAGGTATGAATAAGAGGGTGAGCTCGAGGAGCCTTATCAATATCAGCAATCACCTTAACCCGGAGGCACTGACCATAGGTTTTGCACGCAGGTTTGCCACCTATAAAAGGGCTACATTGCTGTTCAGGGACCTGGATCGCCTTAACAGGCTGGTCAATGATCCTGACAGGCCTGTGCAGTTTATCTTTGCAGGTAAGGCGCATCCTAATGACGGGGAGGGACAGGACCTGATAGCACGTATCATTGAAGTGTCGCATATGCCAGAGTTTGAAGGGAGGATTATCTTCCTTGAGAATTATGATATGGAGATGTCGGGGCAGCTGGTTAGCGGAGTGGATATATGGCTTAATACACCCACCAGGCCACTGGAGGCTTCGGGTACCAGCGGGGAGAAGGCAGTGATGAACGGCACCATACATTTCTCTGTGCTTGATGGATGGTGGGTTGAAGGTTACAGGGCCTATGCCGGCTTTGCCCTTCCTCTTCATCGCAGCTTTGCCAACCAGGATATGCAGGATGAAGTAGATGCTGAAACCGTTTATAATATGCTGGAAAATGAGATAATACCTGCTTATTTCGACAGGAATGAAGAAGGTGTTCCGGCCGAGTGGGTAAGCTATATTAAAAATTCAATGGTGCAGGTGGCACCAGAGTTTACCTCCAGGAGGATGATAGATGACTATTATGAAAAATATTATAATAAGCTATGGGCCAGATCAAAGAAGCTCAAAGATGATAACTATGGCGGTGCCATAGCCCTTATGGCATGGAAGAACAGGATGGCAGCAGAATGGGATAAGCTTGAGATTTTATCTTATAGTCTGGAAAAGCCTAAGGAGAATATTTACCTGGCCGGTGTCAGCTATAAGGGTGAGGTGATACTTAACATTAATGGCATACCTCCTGAGAATGTCGGTGTTGAGTTTGTTATAACAAGGAAGACACAGGGCGGGGATTATGAGTTTGTTGACAACTATGAGCTGGGGTATAAAAGCTCAAAGAACGGCAGGTCTCTTTATCGCCTTGAGATGATCCCGGAAAAAGCGGGCACCTTCTTTTATGGCCTGAGGCTTTTTCCCAGGAGTGAGGAATTGCCGCACCGCCAGGATTTCTACCTTATCAAGTGGATTGACTGATGCGCCTGGCAGGCAGCATCTCCAGTATGATGCCTGTTCGTGCGGGCAGGTAAAGGCTTATCTTCACGGGTGCGTTTAGTTTCTCCCCGGCAGCCCTTGAGGATATATAGATCATATCCCTGTCGATACGCTTATAGCCGCCAAAATCGTCGTGGTCGGTATCCATTACTATCTTATACCTGCCTTCTGCCGGCAGCCTGTAATCAGTAAATGACCTGTTGGGATGAAAGTTAAAAACCATCAGGTACCGGCCTCTTCTGAAGGCAAGGATATTGTCAGTGTTATGGCTGTAGACTTTTTCTGTCATCTCAAAGGACAGCAGCCGGCTGTCCCTTACGAATTGAATCATATGCCTGTCAAACTCATCCAGGTACCTGTATTTAAGGTCTTTCCTGGCTGCCAGACTCCACTGCCTCCTTGCATATTTATAGCTCCAGTTATTGCCTTCCCTGGGGAAATCTATCCATTCGGGATGGCCGAATTCATTACCCATAAAATTCAGGTAGGCGCCACTGGCCGTGCATACGGTAATAAGCCTTATCATCTTGTGCAGGGCTATGGCCCTGTCTATCTCCATATTGGTGCTGCCCCTGGCCATGCCTGTATACATATGTGCATCGGCAAGCCTGAACATCAGTGTCTTGTCACCTACCAGCGCCTGGTCATGAGATTCGCAGTAGGAAACGGTTTTTTCTTCCTGCCTGTGGGTTGTAAGCTCATGAAACAGTTCATCCATATCCCACTTTTCATCTTCCTTCTCCTTAATGATCTTTATCCAGTAATCAGGTATACCCATGGCCAGTCTGAGGTCGAAGCCCGTACCGCCTGATCCAATATCACAGGCTATGCCCGGCATACCGCTCATCTCTTCGGCTATGCTGATGGCGTCGGGCTTAATGGTGTGAACCAGATTATTGGCCAGTTTAAGGTATATAAGTGCATCAATATCCTGTCCCCCGTCATAATACATATCATAGGAGGTAAAGTTCTTTTCCAGTCCGTGGTCGTAATATATCATGCTGGTGATGCCGTCAAACCTGAAGCCGTCAACCCTGTATTCTTCCATCCAATACCGGATATTGGATAAAAGGAAATGTATCACATGGTCTTTGCCATAATCAAAGCACAGTGAGTTCCATGCTGTATGGAGCCTTCTCTCACCGGTGTGGAAATACTGTCCCGGATCACCGTCAAATAAACCCAGGCCTTCATTTATATTGCTGACAGAATGGGAATGTACCAGGTCAATGATAACAGCCAGTCCCATTCCATGAGCTGCATCAACCAGTGACCTGAGGTCATCCGGACTCCCAAACCTTGACGATACGGCAAAGAAATTGGAGACATGGTATCCGAAAGAGCCGTAGTAGGGGTGTTCCTGTACAGCCATTAGCTGTATTGTATTATAGCCTCCTGCAGCTATGCGTGGCAGTACATTGTCCCTGAACTCGTTGAAGGTGGCGATCTTTTCTTCCTCCGAGGACATACCTGTATGGCATTCGTAGATCAGCGGCGGGCGATCACCGGGCGAAAATGAGGGGTGCTTCCATTTATACTCACTGTCGGGTTGCCAGTGCCTGCAGGAGAATATCTTTGTTTTTTCGTCCTGGACAAGTGTTCTGGCATAGGAAGGTATTCTTTCGCCCGACCCGCCCTGCCAGTGCACTGATAGTTTGTAGAGGTCGCCGTGACAGATAGCAGCGGCTGGCAGTGACAGCTCCCAGTCGCCTTCAGTGTTAATCCTGGTCATGGCATATTCCTGCTTCTCTTCCCAGTTATTGAAGCTCCCGGTGAGGTATATGGCGGTGGCATTAGGCGCCCATTCCCTGAAAGTGAGTGTTTCCCCGCCACTATGCATACCATAATAAAGGTGCCCCGAGGCGAAGGAAACAAGATCATTTTTTGCGGAAAGCTGCGCAAGCTTTTTTTCATATGCCCTCTGCCTGTTTTTCAGTATATCCCGGTAAGGCTCCAGCCATGGGTCATTAAGAAAGTATTGGCCTTTGTTCATTATTGATAAAATATTAGTATACAGCAATATATGCCAGGAGTAAATCTTTCCCGGGAAGCTTAAAGATAAGAATTTCCATGCAGATAAGCTTATTTAGTTTCAGGTTATCCCTGCCTTTATTATTTTTGCATGCGCAAAACAGATCTTATTGGAGACATTTTTAGGACATAGCGGTTTTAATTCGGTCCGCCCGGTTGTTACACTGGGGATGTTTGATGGTGTACATCGGGGACACAGGCATCTTATCGATTATACAGTGCGTAAGGCTGAACAACTTGGAGGCGAGTCAGTTATTATAACACTTGATCCCCACCCTCGCATAGTGCTGTCGGGGGATGACAGTTCACTGCGCTTTCTTACCAGTCTTGATGAGAAGAAGGAATTGATAGAGGCGTCCGGACCGGACAAGCTTGTTGTGATACCTTTTACCCGTGAACTGAGCAGGCTGCCTGCCTGTGATTTTATTAAGGAATACCTGGTGGATATTATTGGCATTGACCATCTTGTTCTTGGTTTTGATCACCAGTTTGGTTACCGTGCCTATGGTAATGCAGAAACCATCACCGGGTGTGCTGCCAGGTATGGCTTTGGTGTTGACAGGATGGAAGCATTGAAAGACCGGGACCTGGTAATAAGCTCAACGACCATCAGGAATTTAATATCACAGGGTCTGCTCGACAGGGCCAACAGCCTGCTGGGATATCCATACCTGCTTAAGGGCAGGGTTGTTGAAGGCAAAAAGATTGGCAGGCTGCTGGGTTATCCCACCGCCAATATTGCCCCTGACTATAAACATAAGCTTATACCTGCCGATGGTGTTTATGCCGTTGAGGTATCACTTGATGAGGGTGTTTTTAATGCTATGCTGTATATAGGTCCGCGTCCCACCATAGAAACCAATGGCGGTAAGCGTACCATTGAAGTGAATATTTTCGACTTTGACAGGGATATTTACGGCAAAGCGATCATGCTTAAATTTATGCACCGGCTGAGGGGGGACAGGAAGTTCAGAAGCAGGGAAGAGCTGCTGGAGCAGATAAGGAAGGACAAGACCGAAGCGCTGCGTCTGCTCTCACCCTGATTTTGCCTTATAGCCCTAATTTTTGTATCTTTGCATTTCTAAAATAAAAAATAAAATTATGTCAGTACAAACAGAAACATTACCATATAAAATAAAGGATATCAAGCTTGCCGGCTTTGGAAGGAAAGAGATTGAGATAGCGGAGAAGGAGATGCCCGGACTGATGTCTATAAGGGAAAAATACTCAAAGGATAAGCCACTCTCAGGTGCCCGTATAACGGGCTCTTTGCATATGACCATACAGACAGCCGTACTGATTGAGACCCTTGTGGAGCTTGGTGCCGATGTCAGGTGGGCAAGCTGCAATATCTTTTCAACCCAGGATCATGCGGCGGCGGCAATGGCCGAAAGAGGCATACCTGTATTTGCATGGAAGGGTGAGACACTGGAGGAGTACTGGTGGTGTACAACACAGGCCCTGTCTTTTCCCGGTGGCAAAGGCCCCAACCTTATAGTTGATGACGGGGGAGATGCCACGCTGATGATACATAAAGGCTATTATGCCGAAAAGGAGCCCTCACAGCTGGATGTTAAACCTGCCAACAGGGAAGAAGCGATTATAAATGACAGGCTGAAAGAGATATATAAGGAAGACCCGGAGAAATGGCACAGGGTGGTAAAAGAGCTTAAGGGTGTTTCCGAGGAGACAACCACCGGTGTTAACAGGTTATACCAGATGAAGAAGGAAGGACGGCTTCTGGCTCCTGCCATTAATGTCAATGACTCGGTTACCAAGTCAAAATTTGACAATCTCTACGGCTGCCGTGAGTCGCTCGCCGACGGTATAAAGCGCGCTACTGATGTGATGATAGCAGGCAAGGTGGTTGTGGTATGCGGCTATGGTGATGTGGGCAAGGGTTGTGCACAGTCGATGCGCTCCTACGGCGCCCGTGTTATCGTTACCGAGATAGACCCTATATGTGCCTTGCAGGCTTCCATGGAAGGGTATGAAGTGAAAACCGTTGAAGACACATTGGGCACAGGCAATATATATGTTACCGCAACAGGCAATACTGATGTAATTACCGTTGAGCATATGTCCAGGATGAGAGACCAGGCTATTGTATGCAATATAGGACATTTTGATAACGAGATACAGGTAGACCTGCTGGAGTCGGCTCCCGGTGTGGAAAAGATAAATATTAAGCCGCAGGTTGATGAGTTTAAATTTCCTGACGGACATTCAATATTCATGCTTGCCGAAGGAAGACTGGTTAACCTGGGCTGCGCCACAGGCCATCCTTCGTTTGTAATGAGCAACTCATTCAGCAACCAGACGCTGGCGCAGTTAGACCTGTGGACCAGGGATTATGAGCTGGGAGTGTATATGCTTCCCAAATACCTGGATGAGGAGGTGGCCCGACTGCATATAGGCCAGCTGGGTGTTAGGCTTACCGAACTGACAGAAGAGCAGTCAGAATACCTGGGAATAAAACCCGGCGGACCATATAAGCCTGAGCATTACAGGTACTAAACCCTGGCACTGGTGAAAGGCAGCAGTGTTCTGCTGCAAGGGATAGGGAACTCAATAGTTTGTTACATGAACAAACTGCCCGTTAAAGTTTGTCCTGTACATCTTGAGAGGATACTTTGAGGGTCCGGATGTTGGTGTGCCGAAGCTGGGAAGGGCATAAGTGCTATTGCACAGCGGGCATTCGGCGTAAATGCCATCCACATTAACGGCAATACTGGAGCCGTCAAGTACGTAGTCGTGCGGACAGGTACGGTCGAGGGCAATAAACTCATCAGTCTGCGAACGGTAAATAATTATACCGTTATTATCATAACCGGAGGCCTTGTATCCCAGGTTATTGGTATTATAGTTAACAAGGACATAGTTGCCGATGGCATTGAGTTCAAAAAATACAGGATCAGTAAGGTCAATATAGAAATCGACCGTCACATCCGGAATAACATCGTTCTTCTGCTTATTGCATGAACTAAGGGATACGGAAAATATATATATAAGCAAAAAAATACTTAACTTTGATCCTGGTCCTGACATAATAAATTATTGGCATTCAAATATACTAACAATAGTATTAACGTATCAGGACGGATATTATTATTATGCCTTTAAAGCTGCTTATATGAGGAAAGCCACAAGGATACTGCTTCTTTTTTTTGTACTGTTCCTTGCCGGAGGTAGCGTAGCAAGTGCACAATCATCAATATTCCAGAGGTGGAAAACCAGGAGGGTAGAAAAGAAGATGGCCGGTCCGGACCGGAAAGTAAAGGACAGGCAGAAGGTAAAAGAGCCGCGGACAGTTACCAGGGCAAAGAAGGAGCAGGAGAAAAGGCAGGCTGAGCTGAAGTCTGATTACAGGAAAGCTGTTAAGGCAAACAGACAGAGGAATTTTGATATACAGTCCGATAATGTGAAAGAGAGGATGAAGCAGAATGAGAAGGAGATAAAGAAGAGAGAGAAAGAAAGGAAAAAAGCAGTACGAATAGCAGGCAGGAAAGCAAGGAAGAAATATAAATAGCAGGATCATGGAAGATTATGGAGATATTATTTTTTACCTGATAGTGGCAGCTGTGGGTATAATAGGGGCTGTATTCAATAAGAAGAAGAGATCCGGATTCCCGCCGCCGCAGCCTGTTGACATGGATGAGCAGCAGGATGTGGACTATGATTATACAGGTGAAAGGCAGGAAATGGCATACCCCGCTGATGAAAAGCCGGAGGCTACAACACAGTACCGGACGATTGATGAAGATTCTGTAAAGACCAGGGCTTCGGATATTGCCGATGATGCGCATAAGGCCTCTGAGGCTGAGGCCTTAAAGAGGATGATGGATTATAAAGACAGTTATTCGCAGCCTGAATCGGAAATATTTAAAGCTGAGGGTTGGGCCATCGAGAATGATGAGCCGATAACGGATATTGAACAGGACCCGGATATTATTGCACTGGAGGACGAGGAAGGGTCGTGGGCCAGTCAGCTGGCTGAGGAATTTGATCTCCCGAAAGCAATAGTCTATTCAGAGATACTGAAACGAAAAGACTTTGTTTAACAATTAATTAAGACTGTTTTTTACGGGAATGCAGGCTCTTTATAAGAAAAATATTGTATATTTGCTTTGTAAAGAGTTCCGCAAGACCCGGGATTCTTTTATTTTTTTAATAATTAAGAGATAAGAAAATGTCGGATAAAGTATATTTGACAGAGAAAGGATTGGAGAAATTAAAGCGGGAGCTGGAAGAGCTGAGAACTGTCCAGAGGCCTGAGATATCCAGACAGATAGCTGATGCAAGGGATAAGGGCGATCTGTCTGAGAACGCGGAATATGCTGCTGCCAAGGAAGCCCAGGGTATGCTTGAGCTTAAGATATCCAATATTGAAGATAAGATAGCCAATTCAAGGCTTATTGATGAATCAAGGATAGATACCTCATCTGTCCAGGTTCTTAACAGGGTGAAGATTAAGAACAAGAATAATGGTGCCATAATGGAATACCTGCTGGTACCTGAGAGTGAGGCAGACCTGAAAGCGGCCAAGCTGGCCGTTAATTCACCTATTGCTAAAGGCCTGCTTGGCAAGAAAGTAGGCGATGTGGTTGAGGTAAAGGTGCCCTCAGGGCTGATGTCTTTTGAGATAATCAATATTTCATTATAAAGAAAGTTCCATAATGCCCGGAATTTTTACAAAAATCATAAACGGTGAGATTCCCAGCTATAAGATAGCCGAGGATGATAAGTACTTTGCTTTCCTGGATATTAATCCCCTTAAGAAAGGTCATACACTTGTTATACCCAAAAAGGAAGTGGATTACCTCTTTGACCTGGATGATGACCTGCTGGCAGGGATGACTGTCTTTGCAAAAAAGGTTGCAGTAGCCATAGAGAAGGTGGTGGACTGTAACAGGATCGGGGTGGTAGTGCTCGGACTGGAAGTGCCCCATGCCCATATCCATCTTATACCTATTGACTCTGAGGCCGATACAAACTTTTCAAATCCGCGGGTGAGGATGGCTGAAGAGGAATTCAGGGAGCTGGCCGCAAGCATAGGCAGGGAAATGGAATAAGTCTTTTATCTGGACTGATCAATAATATATGTCTCGCCGGAATAAATTTATCTTTCTTGCAGATGATTTTATATCGCTGCTGTTCCCGAGCTTGTGCAATGCATGCGGGGTGCCGCTGGTTCGGAACGAAAAACTCGTATGTGTTTCCTGCATGATTGATATACCTGAAACAGGCTACCATCTGCATAGAGACAACCTGCTGGAAAAAAGTTTTTACGGACGCTGCTATATAGAGAAAGCCGCTGCATGGTCATACTACAGGCAGGGCAGCAAGGTGCAGCATCTTATCCATAAACTGAAATATAAGGGCGTAAAGCCGCTGGGTAAATACCTGGGTGGAGTATATGGTAATGTCCTGAGGAATTCAGCTTATTGTGATGATATTGATTGTATACTGGCTGTTCCCCTGCATAGTTCCAGGATGAGGAAAAGGGGCTTTAACCAGAGCTCCCTTATTGCAGAGGGCATGTCATATGCCCTGGATATACCTAAGGAGGATAGGATACTGATAAGGATTAAGAGATCCGCCACACAGACCAGGAAACAGAGGTATGACCGGTGGGAAAACGTTGAGGGTGTTTTCGGTATCAGGTATCCTGAAAGGATAGAAGACAAACATGTTCTGCTTGTTGATGATGTGATAACGACCGGCTCAACTATTGAGGCCTGTGCAAGGGAATTACTTAAGCTGCCGGGGGTGAAAGTATCTGTTGCTGCCCTGGCAACAGCGGAAAGATAATCCTATTTGACCCTGCCCGGATTTTTACTCATAAAATCCTTCCATGAATTGTAGCTTTTGTCAGAAACCGGCCTGTTAC
>CAZGUR010000013.1:0-24102 GCA_964529295.1 uncultured Rikenellaceae bacterium
TATATGTGTGGCATTCATCAGTATACCCGACTCCCTGTTCTGGCGGACAACCTCACGCAATTCGGCTGTCTCGATATTAAAACCAAAGAGAGACAGGTCGCTTACGCTAAGTGCCGGGCTCAGTATTGAGCCAACCGGGGGCAGCTGTGCCGTGTCTCCCACCAGCATCAGCTTGCAGTTCCTGCCTTTATATACATATTCAATAAGATCATCAAGCAAACGACCGCTGCCAAACAGGGATAACTCGGAAAGCTCACCCGAGATCATGGAAGCCTCGTCAACAATAAAGAATGCATCCCTGTGCATATTCCGGTCAAGATCAAATTTACCAATGCCATCCGTGCTGCTCTTCTGCCTGTAAATATGCTTATGAACAGTGAAGGATGACCTGCCCGTGTATGATGCCAGCACTTTGGCAGCCCTGCCGGTAGGAGCAAGCAATACTGATTCGAGCTTAAAACTGTCAAGGGTTCGTACAATGGCACTGATAAGGCTTGTTTTGCCGGTACCTGCATAACCGGTAAGAAGGAAAATACTGTCATTACTGTTTGTGGCCACAAAGGAAGATATTTCCTTTATGGCAGCAAGCTGATCATTTGTTGGCTTGTGACCCAGATTATTATTTAATATCTTTTCAATATGTGTCTGTATCATTTAACTCAAATTCCCCCGGATCCATTTGGTATTCAATAAATTTTTTTATTTTTGCAGCAAACATAACCAAACTTATTTAACAATAAAAAAATGAATACAGTTGTACGAATTCTACTAATTGCAGCCATTATTGTTCTGGGTTACCTTCTGCTCGACAGCATTATGAATCCCATCAGGTTCAATAAAGAAAGAGACAAAAGGGAAGAAGCCATAAAGGAAAGGTTAATTAATATCAGAACTGCCGAAGTAGCTTTTAAGTCCAAATACGGAAGATATACAGGTAGTTTTGATACTCTTATTAATTTTGTAAAAACTGATTCATTCCCTCTGATATACAAGGAAGGGTCTATAACAGATGAAATGATTGAGGAATGGGGCCGTAATGCAGAAAGGGAAGCGCTGCGCAGGGACCTGATAGTACGTGACACCTCGTACACATCAGTGGTGGATTCAATATTCAAGCCTGGTTTCCATGTTGACTCGATTAGGTATGTACCTTATTCTGGAGGTAAAGAGTTTAAGCTTGAAGCTGATATTGTTGAAACGGGATCCAAGGTTAAGGTAGAAGTATTCGAAGCATCTGTATTAAACGATGTGTTCCTCAAGGGACTTGATGAGCAGCTTATTATTAATTATAACGCACTGCGTAAGAAGCTTACAGGCTTTCCCGGTATGCGTGTCGGTAATGTTAAAGAACCCAATAATAACGCAGGTAACTGGGAGAATTAACAGTTTTTCATATGTATGAAAAAGAACTGTTTGACGAAACACTGGATATAAATTCAAGCAATAATTATGAAATATCCATTCAGCTTGGGCTGGATGGATTTTCTTTTTGCCTTCTTGACAATCTCAGAAACAGGTTTGTAATGTTCAGGAAGTACAAGCTCCCGGGCAGGGAGGATGCCATAGCCCGCAGGATGCAGGAGATCTCAGACAGTGACGAATTCCTTTCCCGTGAATATCGCAAATACAGGCTGGTCTTTAACCTTGAACAAAGTACCATAGTGCCAGCTGCACTGTATGATCCTGCAATAAAGAATGAGTATTTCATGCTAAATCACAGCCTGTCTAATGATTATACGGTGTCAAATAATAAGCTAATCAATCCGGATGCCTACCTGCTTTTCGGTATGAGGAAGGATATTTTTGATATGGCATACAAACTTTTCCCGGAAGCATCTCTGTCGCACCAGGCCAGGCCCCTGCTCCATTCATCTTTCAGGAATGCCCGTAAGATCAGAAGCAGGTATATAAGGGTTCATATCGACCGGGGTTTTTTTACCCTTATACTGGTGAAAGATGATGAGCTGCAGTTCTTCAATACTTTCAGGGTAAGGAATGACTCAGATATACTCTATTACCTTCTTAACAGCTTCAAGCGCTTCAATATCCCGGCTGAGGAGCCTGTTTATCTGAGCGGCGACATACTAAAATACGACGAGCTCTATAACAATATGCTCAGGTACAGCAGCACACTCAGGTTTGCACAGCCGGAGGGTGATTTCTCCCTAAGCTATATATTTGATGAGATGGCAACGCACCGCTACTGCAACCTTTTCAATATAGTAAGTTGCGCATAATAAGCGGCATATATAAGGGAAGGCTGATTAAACCGCCGCCGGGACTCAATCTGAGGCCAACCACCGATATGGCAAGGGAAGGACTCTTCAATATAATTAATAACATACTCGATTTCAGCGGCATGCAGGTACTGGACCTGTTTGCCGGCACCGGCAGTATCAGTTATGAATTTATCTCCCGCGGTGCCGTGAATGTACATGCTGTTGAAGTTAAACAGCGGCATGCAGTCTTTATAAGGGAAACGGCAATAAAAATGGATATGGATCAGCTGACAGTTTTTCGCGACGATGCAAGAAAATTCCTTGGCAGAACCGAAAACAGCTACGACCTTGTTTTTGCCGATCCTCCCTATGACCTTTCATGGCTTGATGAAATTCCCTCTATGATAACGGACAGTGGCTGTCTGCGGCCAGGTGGCCTGATGATCATTGAGCATCCCGGCACATACAATTTCAGCAATCAGGAGCATTTTAAAGAACAGCGCAGCTACGGTTCTGTTAATTTTTCATTTTTCCGCCTGTAAAATTTTTCCCTGTCGAAAAAAATCCGGCCTCATTTCTTAATTACCCTTACCCGGTATTTACCCTTGCTGTTCTCCAGTTCAACAATATACATACCGGCAGGATGTGAGCTAAGGTCCAGTGTTCTGCTCCGGCCTGTGCGATCATCCAGAACAAGCGTTCCTCCCCCGGACCATACCCTTATATGAGTAAACTCCTGATCATCCGGAAGAATGAAAATACCTTCTGAAGGGTTAGGATAGAGTAATGGTCCATGCTCCTGCTGTTCCCATATACTGATACCGGTGGTTACCGACGAAACAGGAAACATATCAAAATCCATATCATCAAAATACTGAAGCCGGTTTGGAATGGTTTGTATTATGGTATTATAATCATCATCGGAAATACGGTCTCTTCTGTAACGGACGGCCAGCCAGGTAAGGAAACTTTCTGCTATGTCTTCCCTTTCCGGATAATCTTTTGCATAGGTCGAGATATAAGCTCCGTCAAGTTCCTGTGCTTTGACCCATCCCTCTGAAGTGGCATGAGTTGCATCCAGTGATGTATGACTTGCTTCATGCACCAGTGTTTCTTCCAGTATACCTTCTTCTTCATAGGCAGCGGACTGACCTGTATGAATAAGCAGTGCATTATTGCCCCCTCCGAAAGGTTCAGTACCCTTATGAATCCATAATTCATCCACATCTGTCCGCAGGCAATGGGGCAGCAGACCTGATATTATACCGTATTTTTCGGCTTCCTCTCTTGCAGCACTGACAGATCCGAACTCCGGGTTGACCAGTGCTTCTGTGCTTAACCCATCATTCCATACTACTTCAAACAGGTAAGCGTTTATATTAACCCACCCTGAGCGCCTGTCATAAACTGTTCTTGTCCCCCTGCCTGTGGACCTCACAGATTCATAAGCCGAGGAGTCCTCTAATGTTATTATATCAGGATCAATAAAAATTGTACCACCATATGGCTGAGCTGTGCTCATACCGGAGGCAAAAAACAGGAATAATAAAACCAGTATCGTTTTCATATTTATATAACATGAAGTGCATAAAGACACTACGAATTTAACCATATAATCGTACGAATTTGCAGTTCAAAATAATATCAGCAAACAATATCCTCATACCTTTATGCACTTCATGTTTTATTAAGCCTCAGGCTATTTGCCCAGGTAGGTGAACGTAAGGTTAACAGTATGGTTATCGGCGCCCCACCAGTCATCTGTAAGGGGTACATTCACGAAGGTTACAACCTGTGTACCAGGATCATAATAGGCAACAGCATCACCACTGTAAATATAAGGCATGATACGTATGTCTTTAGTAACCTCCGTTCCTGTATGGTCAGTATCGGTTTGAGATTCACCGGTATCAAGTCCGTCCCCAATCAGATCGATAATATACCTGGGATCACCGTCCTGAGGACATTTAAGCTTAAACTCGGTTGTATACCAGTAGTCATGCCAGCTTGACCAATCGAGTCCGAAATCAGAAATCCAGTACCTTCCATCATCTGTTGACCTGAACGGAGAGGGACGATACAGGTATACTGTCTTTGTAAAACCAGTATCATCATTCCGGGCTTCCCAGCTTCCCATGGGCAGGGTTACTGTCTCCAGAAGGGTTACTTCTGCTGTAGCACTGACCTCATCCAGCAGTTGGGTTACACCATTATTGCCTGTTCCGAATAACCTGTAGTTTACCACATCCTCATCATTAATCTCTGTGCCGGCTGTTACGCCGAATGATTCAAGCAGTCCGGTCTGGGTAGTATAACTATAGTCAGCCGTGGTGTTTGTCAGAGTATCCGTCACTGAATAATCACCCAGGATGATCGAACTGTATGAGCGCTCAACATAAAGTGCATCCAGAATCGAATGGTCATCACCTACATCGAATTGAAGATCGAAATTAAGGCTGTTGTCAGGATCACAAACATCCCTTTCGATATTCATATCAATGTTTTCTGTTGTATTCACTGCAAGATCATCCTCAAAGGAATACAGGTCTATGGCTATCTCCTTGCTTTTTGTATCATAATTACCGTTAAAGGCTGTAACCTTTACCGTGTATGAACCACCGTGCTGAAAGCTTAGCTCAACCTCTTCTCCTATATTACCCATGGGTAATTCAGTGTCGTCATCATCAGATTCATTGAGGTCTTTTGAATAACCGAAATCCCAGATATAAAACTCAGCATTCTCAGCTGAAGCGGTGAATGTCAATATGGCCGGCACAACACTTTGATCGCCATCAACCGAAACAGTCATCTCTCCAAGATCCCCATATACGATTTCCGGTTCTTCCTTTTTGCAGGCACCAAGTGTAACAGCAAGTAAGGTTAAAAAAGTAAAGATCTTTATTGTAGAATTCATAATGATTTATTTAATAAGTTAATAATACTGACACCTGACAAAGATTATTCAGACTCATCGTAAGTAAAAGTCAGGTTAACGGTATGATTATCCGTATCCCACCAGGTATCAACCAATGGGACATCCTCAAATGTCAGTTTTTTAGTATCCGGATCATAATATCCGACAATATCTGAATCCTCATAAGCATAGGGCATAACCCTCACAGGCTTTGTTACCTCTACTCCTTCATGGTTAATTGCCGTCCAGTCAACCCCGCAATCATATATACCACCTGGCATCAGTTTCACCACGTACCTTGGATCATTACCCCTGGGGCAGTCAAGTTTAAATTCGATGGAATACCACACATCATGCCAGGTTGACCAGTCCAGACCGAAGTCAGACAACCAGTATCTGCCATCATCAAAATCCTGGTGTGGAGATGGTGTCATAATATTAACCGTCTTTGTAAACATGGTGTTGTTGTTTACAGCCGTCCATGTTCCTGAAGGAAGATTTGGAAGCGGGCAGAAACCACTGAGCACCGGTACTATATCATATGTGCCATTCAGGTATTCCAGTTCTGTCCCGTCATTCATTGTCATCAATGCCTTGAATTGAATTACATAATCGGGTTTAATACTGTCCTTTTCGAATGTCAATCCTTCAAATAGCTCATCAATGTCAGTCGTACTGAAAGTTGTATCAACCGGCAGATCCGGCTTTTCGAAAGATGCAATGATATAATCATCAACCACTGTTTCGTCCGGGTCAATAACCATCTTATGTAACTCCAGTACTGAGAAGTCGCTTGACAACTCGGGTATATCATACTGTACACTTACATAAGTCGAATCATAAGCCAGTACGCCTGTGCTGATATCGTATGTTGCCTCTACGTACGAATCGGCAGTCATGGTAAGTCTGAAACCAAGTTTTGCTGATTCCAGCATGTCATAATCATTCTTTACACATGAATTAACAGATAACATGGAAGCTATTACCAGCAGAAAATATATTCTATTTAAGTATTTCATAGCTGTTTTATATTTTTGTATATTATTCAATCCACCAGATCTTTGAATCCAGTTCATCACCGTTACTCATTTTTTCCGCAGCGGCATCCTTATTAGCCTTATTCAACAGATCTTCGGATTCAGGATAATAGAAGCGGTGAGGAATAACGTCGTATAATGCATTCAAAGGAAGCTGAAGGACCGGTACTCCGGTGCGCCTGTATTCGGCCCATGCCTCATGTCCCTGCATGAACAGCGATACCCATTTCTGCATATAAACCTGATCAAGGCTTCCGTCATAAGACACTTCATTATCAATAAAATCCCGGATATCGGTCTGTTTAACACCAAATTTAATACATGACGCTTCAACTGCCTTTTCATAATAATCAGCTGCCGTTCCTGTTGATATATAGCCTTTCAGTCTAGCCTCAGCAAGAAGGAACATCAGCTCAGAATACTCCAGGAATTCAATTGTATGGTCTCTCTTACCAAGGTCGGAATTAATCTGCGAGAATTCATTCGGCTGTTCATCGCCTGTGGTTGCAACAAAATGTGAAAGTCCCACATAGTCCATATCCTTATTGAGTTCTGCATATTTGGGAAGGCGTGGATCATTATTTGTTTTCATGAAATCCACCAGCGTTTTACTCACTCTTATGCCACCGGTTGGAGAACTGTTCTCAAATGTTGACGCAAGCGGGTAATCATTACCGGCTCCGTTCCCGGAATATGTATAGAATGCAGATTCACTTTCATCTTCAAACAGAGGATATTCAGAAGGATTGTTGACTATCTCTGACAATTCAGATGCAACATCCATTTTTGCAGAAGCTCTCATCAGGATACGCACGCGCAATGAGTTGGCAAATTTTCTCCATAATATGGTATTTCCGTCATATAAAATGTCATAACCATCTGCTATATTCAGGATGCCTGCTTCTTTCAGCCTATCATTGGCCACCTCAAGGGAATCCAGCAGTGCTGAATAAACAAACTCCTGGGTGTCATAAACAGGTTTGTTTATATCCTCATCCAACCTGAAAGCTTCAGAATAGGGAATATCACCGAATGCATCGCTTACTGCCGAAAAACCATAGACATACATGGTAAGAGCTACTCCGTAAAGTCCGTCATCTTTCTCTTCCTTTGCCTTTTCCAGCATAAGGTTGAGGTCCATTAGCGGGCCAGTATACATACCCGTAAACAGGAACAGCCTGAATTTATCCAGCTCAAAACGCTGCATCGGGTTCCATGAGTTATATATTGCTATGTGCTGGATCCAGTTTGACGTTGTGGACAACATCTCATAGGAATTGTTCATCCTGTCAGCTATAGACTCTATACTGCCCGGCAGCAGGTACATGGCAGGCACATCAACCACAGCATTGGGATTAGTATTTATTTCGTCAAAGTCCTTCTCACATGAGGCTGTAAGTATAAAAAAAGCTGCAAGGACAATGTATTTACTATATGATATTATTTCTTTCATTTCAGATATCGTTTTTATTTAGAAATCCAGGATTACCGAGACATTCAGAGAGCGGCGCGAGGGGGTATTGAATGTTTCCCAACCCTGACCGCTGTCCAGCGAATTCAAAGATGTCTCCGGGTCAATGTGAGGCACATTAGCATAAAGCAATGCCAGGTTACGTCCTACAACACCTACTCTCAGGTTCTGTATCCATATTTTCCTGGTCAGATCAGAGGGCACATTATAATACAGGCTGAGTTCTTTCAGTTTAATATATGATGCATCAAAGATCATTGACTCGTCGTTATAATATTCATTCGTGGTAGAAAGAAAACCCGAGAATGGGATTGCCATATTGTTTTCTACCCATACCGGTTCTTCTTTAGTACCCTCATTCATCACACCGTCAATAACCACTCCGTTCTCTCTCATTTCAGCAACATTGGTCTCACTTACCAACCCGTCTCTTCTAAGCCAGTTAACAGTCGCACTTTGGATATCTCCACCCATTTTTACATCAAAAAGGACACCGGCGGTTATATTCTTAAATCTGAAAGAGGAATTAAGTCCCCCGATCCAATCCGGCAGAATATTGCCCAGAGGTATCAGCTCATCTGTCCGTGGGGTATAACCATCCTCGGTTATTATATCTCCGTTTTCATTTCTCTGGAAGCCATATCCATAAATAACACCGTAAGGTTCACCTGGTACAGCGTAGGACCTGGCTGTATATATGCCACCTCCTATCTGCAGGCGCTCAATTCCCTCAGCAAGCTCAACAACGGTGTTTTTGTTCCTTGAATAGTTCACCACTATTTCCCAGTCAATATTGGGAGTCTGTATCGGAACCATTGTCAGCGATGCTTCAATGCCCTGGTTATCTATCTCTCCAACATTTATATATCTGCTGTTATAGCCTGTTGTCTGTGATACATCAATCCTCATTATCTGGTCAAAGCTACGGCTGCTGTAGTATGCCATATCCAGGCTAAGCCTTCCCTTGAACAACCTTATGTCGAGTCCGGTTTCCCATGATCGTGTTCTCTCCGGCTTAAGGGTCGGATTATTGAGCGAATTTTGGACAGTAGCTTCGTATATACCTGTTATTTGGTTGCGCGCTGCAAACACCGGATCCAGGTTATACGGGTTGGTATCTGCTCCCACCTGTGCTATGCTACCCCTTACTTTAAGGAATGAAAACCATTCCGGAAGTGTTGCAAACTCATGTATCAGTGCAGCCAGCTTAACAGAAGGATAAAAGTATGACCTGTTCTCTGCCGGTAATGTACTGGACCAGTCATTCCTTCCTGTCACTTCCATGAAGAGTCCGCTCTTATATCCCAGTTCCATGCTTCCAAATAAGGCATTAACCTTTTTCCTGCTTGTATACTTGTTATTGGTTATTTCTCCTGCTGCATTATCAGGATGGAAGAACCCGGAGATGGTCAGCTCAGGAATATAGTAACCGTTTGATTTATAAACATAGTTATACTGTTCGCCACCGATAAAGGAATTAATCGAAAAATCTCCAAATGTCCGGTTAGCTCTTACCATAAAATTCATGGTTGTATTATCCCTGTCCAGGGCTGAATAATTATAGAATCCCTTGTACGAGTATACAGATCCTGTCCAGTGCCTTATTCCGTCATTTGCCTTATCCTCATATACCTGATTGTTACTCTCCCTGGCCAGCTTTCCTGAAAGTGACAGCCAGTCCGTAATGCTGTAGTTGAAGCCAACAATAGCCAGCAGTTTGGAGAAATCATACTGCATCAACTTGTTGTCCAGCAAGAAAAAAGGATTTGGATAATAATCGCTTCTGTCCCAACTCTGTGCTCTTATACCTTCATTTGTTCCTGGATAGACAAAATCAGTCAGCGGGATTCCCATTGCGGCGTGATCCTGATAATTTCTCAGGAAGTCAAAATCATAGTTAGCCGGCATAAACAGAGCCGATTTAATTGCGTTTTCAGGATAATTGCTACCGTAGGTACGGTTATCACTGCCACCGGTATGATACTGAACATTGGCATTAAAGCTGAAATTATCAGTCAGGTGATAGTCACCGGAGAAAGAGATATCATTTTTACGGTAATCGGTGTTATAGACCATCCCGTTTGTTTTTGTATTGCTTATACTCAAACGGGCATTATAATTATCTGAGCCGCTGCTAACTTCCACTGCATTTATCAGGTCAAGTCCCGTCTCGAAGAAATCATTCATATCTTTCCTGGCCTTCCATTCAAGAGGCTGAAAAACCGGTATTCCATTTTCATTATACAGGATATTGCCATCTTCATCACGTACCATCGGACTTTGCATCTGAACGAAGAACTGACCGTCATCCAGTTTCGGACCATATCCCCCACCTGTGGTGCCTGTCCAGTAGTTATAGTTATCAACGTCATAGCCGGCACCGTAGGTCGTCTGAAAATCAGGAAGTATAAAGGGCCGGTACATTGTAGCCCTTGAGGTAACCCTTACGCCCAGACCCCTGGAATCCTTTCCTGATTTAGTTTTTATTATAATAGCTCCCTTGGCTGCCCTTGAACCATAAAGTGCGGATGCACTGGCACCTTTTAGTACAGAAAGCTCAGCAACATCCTCCATATTAATATCGTTAAGGCCTGATCCCCAGTCCACGGTACCACTTGACCTTGTGCTGTTATCAATGGGAATACCATCTATAACGATAAGAGGTGAGTTCTGACCGGATAGTGAGGTGACCCCCCTGATGGTTATCCTTGTGGATGAACCAACATCACCTGAAGTAGATGAGATCTGAACGCCCGGCACCTTACCGGCCAGCGCATTTGCGAAATTGGATGTACTGCTCTCCGTTATCTCCTCACTGTCAAGGTTGGTGATGGCATATCCCAGGGATTTGGCCTCCCGGGAGATACCCATGGCAGTAACTACCACTTCCTCAACATTAACCATGCTGGTCTCCAATACTATATTAACATAGTCCCTTCCATTAAGGGCTACTTCCTGCTTTTCATATCCTACAAAAGATATGACCAGGATCTCGTTAAGGCTGGCAAGCTCAAGTACAAAGTTACCGTCCAAATCGGTTGTTGTGCCAATATTTGTTCTGCCCTTCACATAGACACTGGCTCCGGGTATTGTCATCCCCGACTCATCCCTTACGGTTCCTCTTACCGTATCAGTTGCCTGGCTTATGAGCCTAAGTTCGGGAGCCGGGTTAATATTCTCCTCTGCCGGATCTGAGATCAGTATATCCCTGTCATATACAGCGAAGCCGAGTTGCAGGGGATCAAGAACCTTTTTCAGTATTGATTCTACAGGCCTGTTCCTGGCCCTAATTGATACTATAACTGATTCATCCACAACCTCATTATTGTAGAAGAAATCAAATTCGCTCTGTTTTTCAATACTATCAAACACTTCCCTGAGTGTGACATTCTCCAGTGAAAGACTTAACTTCTTCGATTGTGAATACGATGTTGCACTAATCGGCAAAGTTGAAATAATTAATAAAAAGGTAACTAACCTCATAATAATCAGTGCTTTTTGCTTTTTTTTGGAAGTAATGTTTTTAACAAAATATTTTTTCATAGGTTTGTACATTAGATGATTACATTGGTTTAGCTTTGAGCATTTTAAACCGTGGATTAATCACTCGGGAAGCCCTGCAACGGCTTCCCGTTTTTTTTGGATAATTTTTCTGCCATACGCAAATTTTATTTATGGTTAATAATTTTATTCTCCCTGTATAGAAACACCTTACCATCCCTTTTCTGATAAGAAAGGTTACATGCCTTTTCAATCAGGCCCAGTATATGATCCAGTGACTTTTCTTCACTAATTGTACCGGAGAACCTCATGGTCTCAATACCAGGACTCCTGTAAACGAGCTCTGTGTCGTACCACCGCTCAATCTTGGGGCCCAGGATATTCATCTCCTCATCCCTGAAGGTAATATAACCGTCTTTCCATGAAGTATACCTTCTCGTATCGACCTCTTTAATTTCAAGCGATCCATCGTTCCTTCTAAGCTGTGCATTCTCGCTGGGTTCTAGCCTGTACACCCTGTCATTTCCATCAGAGAGAACCTCAATACCCACTGATCCTTCCACCAGTGTTGTTTCTGACATATCAATATCAGAATAGGAAGAAACGTTAAATGAAGTTCCAAAGACAATCACATTTATGTCCTGGGCCTCAACAATAAATCCGGCAGTAATATCTTTCTTTACCTCAAAATATGCTTCACCACTGAGTTTTACATTACGGGGTTCTCCTTTACGAAAGCGGACCGGAAACTTAAATTCCGTATCTGAATTCAGCCATACCATTGTTCCGTCGGGCAATTCAATATTATATCTTTTGCCGCGGGGGACGACAACAGTGTTGAATGCGATCTTTTCTTCTCTTTCATGCTTATCAGCTGCCGCACTATATTTTAGTGTTGATGTACCTGTCTTACTGATGCTGGCTTCCCGGGTACTGTAAGTATCATTTACATTCATCTGGTCCGGCAGTATACTTTCCCCGTCAGCAGTAATGATCTGCACTTCATCACCCGGCACCACCTGTATTTCTTCTACCGTAATATCCTCCCTGACCGTACTCTTGGAGAATTTATAAACCCCTATGACCAGCAAAGGAAGCATTATTATAGCTGCAATTTTTAAGAAAAGATATTTTACTCCGACAGATGTGGATTTTCCGCCATCTTTTGACAGATCCTCTTTTAATCTGGTAAAAACTCTGCCTCTTATTGCATTCACTTCGCTGTACTTGCCGGAGGCCTCAAGTTCTTTCAGGGATTTGATTAATTCTTCTGCCTCCAGGTATGCTTCATTTTTGGCCGGATCTGAATTCCGGTATTCTTCCCAGTATCTGCGTGCATACCTGTTATGTGCCAGGATATAATTTATAAACCTCTCATCAGATAATAACTCGTTTACGTACTCTTCCTTTTTGTTCATTATCAGCTTTTTTGTGCTATTGCAGATTCGCTTTCACCCTAATCAGCATAAAAGTATGTTACTCCTTATTAAAGTAACAAGACACTTTAACTGAAAAAGTACTATATAAAACAGGATTATTTTTTCTCTTCAGGATATGTTATCAAGCATCTCAGTTTTTTCATGGCTGAACATACAACATTCTTCACGGTTTGTTTTTTCAAACCGAGCACTTCCCCTATTTGACTGTTTTTCATCTCCTCGAAAAAACGCAGATAAATAACTTCTTTTTCCTGCGGGCTGAGCTTGTTGAGCATTTTCAATAGCCGTAAATGGTCATCATCGAGTCTATCCGTGACAGCTGATTCAGTAAATAGATAACGGTCGGCACCGTTAATATCACCTCTCATGCGTCTTTCTGCAACCATTACTTTCAATATATTATTTCTGAGTGCTCTGAAGAGGTAGGCCCGGGGCTCAACATCACCGGCAAGGCGTTTACCTTTTCTGAAAATAGTAAGGAAAAGATCATGTACGGCATCCTCAGTAAGTTGTTCATTGTTTGAGAGCTGAAGACCATAAGCAATAAGATCAGCAGCATACGTAAGATAGAACTTTCCAAACGCATCAGATTTCTTTTCTCGTACTCTATCCCAGAGTCTGTATTCCTCAGTTCTTCCTTTCATTATTCCCCCTCAGGACAACTGTTTTTTTGTAGCGGGGCTAAAATAATAATTTTAATTATCCTTCACAATGTTGAAATATATAAAACAATACAACTTGCGGGATAAAGGCAATATACATACCAAATAAAATTTTACTTTTTCAAAAAATAATTTTTTGTATTTAAAAAAATAGCTTATTTTTGCACCGCTTGAAAGCATGGTCTGGTAGTTCAGTTTGGTTAGAATGCTGGCCTGTCACGCCGGAGGTCGCGGGTTCGAGTCCCGTCCAGACCGCTAAAAGACATCTAAGCCCCTGGTATTCAGGGGCTTTTTTTGTTGCGGGTAAGAATAGGGGTAATAATGTGTTAAAATCTTTTGGCAAGAATCATTTTCCATGACAATTGCCAAATCGCTTGCCGCTTCCGCAGGGGCACTGTGCTCTTCGATTGACTTTTCCGTTTTTCATTGGCGCTCTAACCGTTGGGGGTTTAATATTAGCCCCAGGAGCAATATGTTTACTTGACTTTACAAAATCAATGGTTTCGATCGATGGCATTCTAAACGATATAGTTGTCTTCTTATTTACGTTTGTGATAGCAAAATCACCAAGGGTAATAATATTCATCCCTATTATAATCCCAAAGCGATCAGAATCATCACATTCAGTAACCCGTGCAGGAATAATAATACGATTTGGTAAAAACAGATTTACCAAATAAACATTAGCCCAATCATTTCCACCGGCGTGATGGACTTTAACTTTGGTTATTGGCTTTAACCCTAAGGATTTGGCAGTTGATTTGGATACAACTGAATTTGACGCTCCAGTATCCCAAAGGCCCTTGCAGCGCAAAATATCTTTCTCTCTAATATCTTTGGGGTCAACTAATTTAGTGACACCAATTTCGGTTATTGGAGGATTTAGTATCCCTGTAGCTTTAATTGTGAAGGATTGCGGTTTATCCTGTTTAGTCAAGACTTTAACCATATCACGAAAATGAAACTACCCTTGTGTAAAATGTCTGTGAATAAGAGTCATCCCCTGGAATACAAAGTTGAATGAGGAATTTGCCTTCTTCATAATTGTCTATAGCATATTGATAAGCATCTAGCTCGTTATCGAAAGACTTAATCACTTCTTGTCCAACAATAAGGAGGTATTTGCCATTATATTTATTAACCAGCTCTTTTTGGTTCTTCAGGTAATATTCAAGTTCGCTTTTAAGTGCATCACTGTTTTGTGCATTCATTTTTAAGCCTCTTTATAATAAATAGTATGTTTATAAGGTACTCAATACTAAGATTTTTATCAAAGATAAAGAAAAATTATATGAAAACGCAAGTAACATGATATGAAATTATAAAAGCCCTAGGGGTGGATGGATTTATCCAGGTACATGAATCAAATACACTGAATACCCCTAGGGCTATCTAGAAAATCCTCCAGAAGCCAGCATTCGCGAAAAGTGAAATCAAAAGCACTGAGCATATAACCGGGATCCTGGAGGGAATCAAAACTAACACAACACGCATGGATTACATGCTGTACATTAAATATCTCAAAGAACATTTACTACCCCCTGCCATTTTACACCCCCCCCTCTGAGTTGTGACAGAGGCTAAAAAAGCTTTGGGTGCGGTCGCACGGATTTAAACCAGTAGAGATTTTACCCCCCCTCCCCTGTGGGGGTTTGCGTGAGATTACCGGTCTTTAGCTTTCTCTGCAATCTTTTTATATCATCTTCTAGATCGACGCACTTATATTCCAGGTAACGGGCGTGTGCATCCATTTCCCTGTATGCCGCCCCCCTGCTTAAAATTAAATTCCCGAGCTCCTGGTCAGTTAGCACCAGGGCTTTTAACTGCTCTTTGATCATGGCAGGCACATCAATACCTTTCAGGCTGTCAGGGTATTCAAACTCTGTGGACGGCATGGGTGATATCCCTGCAGCTATCTCACCGTACTGCTTACCACACTCTTTAATCAACTTATCATTTGCCATAACATTCAGGCCGATATCTGCATCATTAGCCGTGAGCTCCTTAAGCACTGCCCGGATCAGCTTCTTTATGTTTTCTATATCTCTCATTATGTTTGTGTTATATTAATAAGTAATTGTATCGTTTATCCTGTTGTTAATCATTCAGTATATATTCCCTCTTTACAATGAATGGGTGTAGATCTGTTTAAAAAATAACTCATTTTTACGCTGTTTTAATCGTTATTGTATATTTTATCCAGGGCGTGGACAGCTGTATTATTCCTGTGCTTTTCGCTCTCTATGGCTCTTAAATAGATTTCAGTAGTTGATACACTGGAATGACCCAGCAGCTGCTGCACATGATATATGCTCTGTCCTGACAGCAGTGCATTGATAGCAGCTGAGTGCCTGAGGCTATGAGCTGAGAGTCGGCTGCCTGTCATCCCGGCGGCCTTCATGCGGCGCTTAACAATGCAGCCAATATCCTGGGGCTGCAGTCTGTTACCAAACCTTCCCAGGAATAAGGGATCTGAATAATCAGCATCAGGGCGGACCTCAATGTATTCAATGGCGGGCTGATATAGCCTGTCAGGGATAGCCAGCTCCCTTTTATATGTCTTTCCCTTCCCCAGGATTGATACAGTCTTATAGCCCTCAGTTTCTTTAAGATCGTCTATATTAAGCCTTGACACTTCCACACAGCGCATCCCTGTTACACTCATCAGCATTACAATTAACCAGTCACGCTGGCCCATAAGTGTACTCCTGTCTATTGACTTTAGCAGCTTTAAAACCATTTCCTTAGTCAGGTACTGCTTAACGTGCGCCGGATCCCTCTTTACTCTTTTGATAAAGCGGGCCGGGTTATCAGTATATGATTCGATTTCTTTCAGATATTTAAAAAACTGCTTAAGAACATTCATTTGCAGATCCACGTAATATGGGCTTTTCTTTTCGCTTAACAGGTATTTCTTATAACCCAGTACATCTGCCGCTTTTATCCGGGCAGGGTTTATTTTATTCACAGTGATCCAGTGAATAAAATAGCCCAGGACTTTCTCATATACCTGCTTTGTGTTTTGAGCTATATCCACGCTGGCAATCCACTTAGCCTTTACATCGTTTATCGGTTGGTCCAGTGTTTTCATTGATCCCAGTATTGGTTAACGCGTATCACACCTGTGCCATTCACTTTTGGTTTTCCGCCCGGGCTGTCATCATCTCCTTTTTGCTGGGGATCCCTGTTCCAATAAGAGTTAACCCCCTTGCTTTTTTGCTTGCCGTCGCCGCCGGAACCCTTAAACTTTTTGGAATTTTTCTCCCAGGTACTTAATCGGCGGCTGAGCCCCCAGGTGTTTTCCTTTTCAAACCTCATTTTTTTATCATTCTCTCCGTGTTCGGTCCAGTACTCAAAAAATTCCGCTAGCATTTCACCGGAATATTTATCCTGGTATTCCCATACCTGAGATTTAAAAATTTCTTTTTTCTCTATTATATTATTATTCTTTACATTCTTTACATTCTTGTTTGTTCCGGTTTGCTTCCGGTTTGCTTCCGGTTTGTGTCTTTCCTGCGTCTTTTGGTCGTGTCTGCCGGTCTGGTATATATCATAATTACAGACTGTTATCCGTGTTGTTTTCTTTAAATTCTCGTGTCTGATCATGCCGTCAGATTCCAGTAAACGTAAAAACGCCCGTGCACTGTCTTTTGAGACACCCCAGCGATCAGCCCACCCCCTGAGGCTTCTGACAGTTTGACCCTGTCTACATTCATAAAGTTCATTTCCTATATTTACTTTTTTCCCTTGATGGTTTACGTCCAGTAGAATATCAAGCCACCGGTGAGTTTTTACAGGGTCATTCCATATCCAGTGATCCCGGATCTGTCGGTGTATTTTAATCCATCCATCCATGATAGTAAGGTGTTAAATTTGATTCATCCATCTAAGTCCTTTTTGTTAAAAAAAGAAGTGGGTACGGGTCTGTTTATTACCCACTTCTTTAAACAAAAAAAGAAAGAGTTAAAAAGAGTTAAGTTGTCATTGCTATAGAGCTGAAGCTCTTAGCGTATTCATAATCATCAGTCCCAGCGCCGGTCGATGCGACCCCGCGCAACCCTTTTACTGAGAAATAAGATGTTATAACTATTCTTACCTTCCCAAACTTAGCCAGGGTGTATTTATCTATCAGGACAAAGTAACCGCCCAGCTGCAGGATGCTCAGGTCCTGCCAGTTTCCAAATACGAGCAAACTACCACCTGCATCAGCTCCGGCTGCATCACTTACAGCATTGCTGTGCAATAAGGGATATCCAAACAGCTTACCATCTTCCAGGTAGCGGCGGTCATTGCCAGTTGTGACAGCTTTGGTTTTAAGGGCCCTGGCTGCCTTATCTGAGGTCACAAAGGCAGGCTTTCCGTTCAGTGAGGCGTTGGTCGAAACATCTTCCTCCATAGAGGCCAAATGAGCTTCTGTAACCGCCTTTGCGTTTTCTTTGCTGTCTGTACCTGTTGTGATCCAGTAACCTAATCCCTGGGGGCTGGTTGCCGTCCTGGCAGCATTAGAAAGTATTGTCTCGTCAAGTTTTTCAGCCATAGCTGAAATAAGAAGATCAATAAGCATCTTGGTGACAGCAGGATTCTGAACATTAATAAGCTGCATAGATACGTCAATATAAGCCGTCAGGCGGTCATATATCTGATTTATACCGCTCACACCCGTTAAACCGTCTGAGGCTTCTCCCATCTCGGATGTCCAGCCTACACTCACCCCGTCACTTACCGGCAGGCTGGGGATGGGCTTTTCAATATCAGTCCACCTGGCCAGCTCTTTCAGGATGCTTTTATCCTGGGCGTGGGGTATAATAGAGCTTACAGCCTCCGGAACAATCATTGGCCTGTCTGAGTCATCAAGCCAGCCGATAGCTGTACGTGCTTTGTCAGGCATCAACATAAATTGGTTTTTTTTGCCCAGCTCTGCAAGACCTGCATTCCGGCAAAACTCAGCAGCTTCCTCCATAAACGGATGGTTCGATCCAGCTTCATTGCTCCTGGCATCAACAAGCAATTGTGCTATTTGTCTGTAATTTAATTTCATGGTTTTAATTATTAATTATAAAATTGGTTCGTTATTTAATCATATAGATACCCCGCGTTGCAAGCACCGGAGTACCTTGTACTATCTTCGGGTGTAGACTCCTTGCTTGTTTGCAGGGCAGTGTCAATATCATCATACCGGCATCGGTATTCCCTGTGGCTTCTGCGCTTAGCATCCCAGGCAGCCTTTTCTTTGGCTTTACGCTGTTCCTCCCGGAGCTTCTCATCCTTTGCAATCTGCTTTTTTAACCGGGCATAGTCTTTTCTTTTACGATCCCATATCTTTTTGCGCATCTCGACGGGATCTGTGCAATCAAAACCCAGGTCCTTACCTTCGATCAGTATTTCAATGTCCTCCAGGGTCAGCTTATCAAGCCTTGCAGGCTTAAGATTTAGATCCAGCGCATTTTTTGCATAGCGGCGCACACATGGCGCCATCTCTGCTAACCTTTTACCGGAATTTCTGTTTGATGGGATGTTAACAATGCTTATTTCAAGCAGCTCCACCTTGCCGAAATAATATGTTTCTTCCTTGCCATATTTAGCCTTATTTCCTTCACCATATGAGCCTCTTTCAGTTTCGATAAAACCAGTACTTACAGCTTTCAGGCTGCCAAATAATATTTTCTGAAGCACTTTCTCAGCCAGGGGGTTTATCTCTGCCGGCTCAAACTCGATCACAGCGCGGAGCTCACTGCCCGCAATCCATACTCTCACCGCCCGGCCGATCAGCGTGTCAGGATTCGGACCTGTAAAACCGTCACCGTACCCATCGTGCATATAAAATACCACCGGGTTCTTAAGATATGGTTTCAGATCCCAGGCTCTTAGCGGTATTACAGTGCCGTGCCTATCCCGGCTCTCATCTGAGATAATAAATTCAATCTGGCGCGTTTTGTCTGCCCTATCTGATATACTTCGAACCTGTCCTATTTTTAACTTTCTGTCTTTCATTTTCCGGATGTTTAAGTGATAATGCCTTTTCTTTGATTCTCCCGGTCTATTACCGCCACCAGGTCTTTACCGTCACCTTTCAGCGTCCCTGAGATATGTATCTCCTGTATCCTTTGCTTTTGGGCTGCGGTTGCTGGCCGAGTATCAAATGAGAATGACCCACCGGCGGCACCGGATGCACTCACGGCGCTTGTATCGGGGCCCTTAGCACTCAGGCCCTTTAAGGCGCTGCCAGCTGCTATCAAAGCACCACCTGCAACGATGGCGCCTATTCCACCGCCAAAGATGTTAGTTATGGACTGCTTTATTGCCTCAGAGGCTACACCAATAGCCACCGCTGCCCGGCCGAAGGTCACCATAATACCCCCCAGGGATCTTAAAGCCATATTACCCATGTCTTTAAAACTGGCCTCCTTCAGCAACATAGCTCCCGCCAGCTCTGACATGCCTATAATTGTACCCTGGATAGATTCGTTTATTATTTGGTTTGTCTCAGCTGCAGCATCGCGGGCCGCCTGAAAGCTGGCGATTATTTGATCGTTAGCATTCTTGACGTGGCTCATATCAACCAGCTCAGAAGTGTCCACCTTATCAGCCTTGCCTGTTTTAATCTTGGTAAGCCCCTGGGTCAATATGGCATCCCTGGCAGCATAATTTTTTCTTAAAGCTGCTGTTTCAGCTTCAATTTTACGGGTTAACTCATTGTAGCGGTTGGTCAGATCTCTTTGCCTTGTTATACTCTGAGCTTCCAGCTCTGCAAGCTTAGCCCGTTCATCTGCCAGGGCCTGTTCCTCCTCCCTCAGGGATTCACCCATACCGACCTGGGCAGCCATAACGTCAACACGCTCCTGCTGCAGGGCCAGCTGGTCCTCCATAATACTTTTCTCAATATCATTAGCCTTAATAACAGCCGCACGGCGCTCCTCTGCAGATAGTGTTTCGTCTTTACTCTTAAGCAGCAGTGCTGCAATGGCGTTCCGGCGGTTGGCTATTGAGGTGGTCAGGGCAATCTCTGAGTCAAGTAGTGCCTGGTTTCTTTGTTCCAGCTCCCTGGCAGCGCTGCTTTCCTCTTTTATTTCAGCACCAATACCTTTAAAGCTGGCCTTAATAGACTGTACACCCTCTTTGAATTTACCTGAAAACAGCTGAAACAACCCTTCCCCAAAAGTGGCAACGCGGTCAATTATCACACTGATAGCCGCTTTTATCCCAGCCATTGCAGTACGGAATTTGTCCGCACCTCTTTGGGTCTTGGAGAAAAAGGTTATCAGGGATCCCAGGGCAACAACAAGCGCACCGATACCGGTTGAGATAAGTGCCATTTTCAGGATCTTCAGGGCAGCAGAGAAGCCTCCGGAGGCTGTAGCGGCAGCCTTAAAACCGCGGGTAGTAGTTGTAAGGGCGGTCTGAGTTTGTCCCAGGGTGTCACGGATAGCGCCTGTATTTACACCAAAGGCCTGGGCAAACCTGTCAACAGCTGTTGTGCCCTGCCTGGCAAACTGCTGCACAGCAGCTTTACCCTGGTCAACGTCTTTTTGAAAATCTTTGGTGTCTGCACCAAAGATGAATTTCATTCTGCTTACTTTATTACTCATAACTGCTCATTATTTTGGCTTAAATAGTCCTGTATGGCTTTTCTCCATCCGGATATAAGACCCATCCAGGGCAGCACAAATACCGCAGACAGGCACCATATCCCGACAGCCTGCCAGTAGGTAAGGGGCTGGATGTTGAACGGCCCTGTTACAAAGATCATCCATACTATTTTTAGCAGTAAAGCTGCCAGGGCAAAGAACATACCCAGGGCCACAATACCCATTATTGTTAAAAAGGTAATGCCCTTTAAAAAGTCTCTCATATTATTTTTTTGCATGATTATAATTATTTAATGATTCTATCAAGCTCCTATTATTCCCTCTGATCACTTCAACCGGTATATCATCTTCCTGCTCCTCACCGTCATTTTCATCATCCCAGGGTAGTGGCCATAACTGGTGGGCCTCTTTCAGATCTGCTCTCTCAACAATTTGAGTGTTGTAGAGTATCGTTGTGGCCCTTCTCACTACCAGGCTCAGGAATTTTCTGTCCTCAGTTATCTTATCAAAGTGCCCTTCCAGTTTTTCAAAGAAATATATCAGTCTCAGCGTGTAAAACTCATCAATTGTCATCCTGAGCTGGCCCAGCGCTATCTTTCTGAAATACGCCACTGTCAGCGGCGTATGATCCGCTTTATCGAGCTCATCACCGGCCGGGTCCTCACCTTCTCCTTCGGAACAGTCTTTTTTTTTTGACCCTCAGGATCCTCACTTTTGTCACCGGTCACCATTCTGCCGAATTTGAGTCCAAATTCGTTCATTGTAGGAATGGTGCAAAGGGCCCCAAAATCAAGCTCCGACAGATCCAGCTGCTTCCCATCCTGTCTTTCCCCCTCTTTAGCAGCGCAATAAGCAATAAGCCTCATGTGAGCTGCCGTGAGGCGGTCAGCGCGCTTAATAAAGTCATCATATTCCTGATCCGTGCGATCCAGAAATTCGGTCAGCACATTCCAGTTAGCCTCTATGCGGAGCTTACGCCCGTCTGATAGTTTTATGTATTGCTTTGTCATCCCTATTTGTTTTATGACTTTAATAATTATGTCGCTGGTATTTCAGTGATGTGATTTCCTGCAGGGCCATATCGAGTTCCTGAGACTTATATCGAATGTGCCGGCCAATTTTATACCCTCTTATCCGGCCTTCTTTGGTTAGTTTAGTAAGTGTTGGAAGGGATATTTTAAGAGTCTTTGCAGCTTCTTCCCTGGTTAAATACTCAGGTGCTGCAGGCATATCAATCTCTTTGACAGCATCAGCGATAGCCTGGGAGACTATCTCTTTGACTTCGTTTCTAAATCTTTCCTCGGTATAATGCACTAAAAAATCCATATCTCAACATATTTGATGCTAAGGTATGGATCAATACTACCGGGGAGGGCTCAGGGTTGGTATTATAAACGCCAGGGTTAACCCTTTGTCTTATTTAAGCTCATTAATTCTTTTATCAATAGTATCTGATATCCACGATATCTTATTGCTTGAACTTAGATTGGTCTCAGACTGGAGTTTTTTCATTAGAATTTGAACTAACTCCAGCGCCCTGGCTTTTTGACTGGAACTTGTGCCTTTCATTTTTTCCACTTTAGCTCTTGTATAGTCATCTACTTTTCCCAAAGGTTTTTTCATACTGTCTGGAGGAATCTCTAAAATAAAGCCAATAGTTTCTCGTAAGTTCTTTCTATTTACTAACCCAGGGAATAAATCTTGAGTGGATAAATAATCTAAGAACAATAGCTTGACAGTGTTTTTATAATTTTCATTAAATATATCAGTTGGTAAATCGTACAGGTCTGAGTTTGATTTGTTCCTTTTCTCTATTGATCTTGGATATACTTCCCTAATTATTTGAAGGGTCTTAGATAGTCTTATTGGCGATTTCCTTACCCCTGCCTGATGATATTCTAATAGCACTAATGCAATATTATTAAAATATTTTGGAAGGTTCTTATTTATTTTTTCGGGTTCCGAAACAAGATCAGATAGTGCAATAGGATAATCTTCCCAGGGGAAGGCATCAGCAACGCCTTGCATCCATTCGTTGCCTGGGATATCTTTAAGTTTATAAAATGCACCCCATAACCTGTCTTTAGCAACACTTAAAAAGATGTTAATATCAAACTCTTTATAGTCCCTTTCAAAATGGTCAAGGCCATTGTTTATAAAAACAGGTTCATTATCATAATCATTCATTAATATATCGTATAGCTTATGATAATCATTGATTCCTTTTATGTGCTTCTGCTCTTCCATCTTAAATAGTCTTTAAATTACCTTTATTAAAATAGTCATGGTTAAGTAAATTAATAGCAGTCTGCTCATTGCTCACCTTTATATACCTGATTAATTCCTTTTCAGATCTGTGCCCTGTGATTTTGGCTATATCAAGCGGCGGGATCCCGGCTAGGTACATGTTTGTTGCTCCTGTCCTTCTGGCTGTATGTGTTTTTATCATATCACATTTAGGGACACTCTTAATTTTTTTCATTCCTCCCCTTATTTCCTCCACCTGAACCGGCTCCGTAATCTTTGCTTCTTTGGCAATGTCCTTAATATTCTTGTTTACTTTTTGCTCAAATGTTTTAGGAAGCTCGTAACCATATTTTTTAAGGATGTGGTGTAGCTGCGGGCTTACCGGGATAATAACTTCTTCACCTGTCTTTTGTTGAATAAGGTTGATGAACATTCTTCCATTATCAAGGAACCTTACATTATCTTTCTTGATCCGGGAGTAATCTGAATATCTTTGGGCTGTATAACAGCCAACAAGAAAAACATCCCTAACTCTTTCAAGTACAGGTCTGCCTGAAAGATTGAGCTTATACAATCTGTTTAATTCTTCTTCCGTGAGATAAACCGATTGTACATCTACTTTCAATGTCTTAAACTTTTTTCTCTCAATCTCAACATTTGAATGAAGCCCTTCATCCCTGGCATGCCTCATGATGGTTTTTAAATGTTTTACATGCCTGCCTATAGTGTTGGGAGAATAGCTTTTTGAGTTAAAAAATCTTATATATTCATCATACAGGTCTATTGTGATATCTTCAAAATTCAATTCTCTGCCCAGGTACTTCTGGAAGTATTCAAACTGCTGTTTAAATCCCTTATAGGACCTTAAGGTACCATACCTGTAAACCTGTCCTTTTTCCGTTAACCTCTTGCCTGTTTCAATCTCACTATAAAATGATTCAATATACTGGTTAAGGGTCAGGATTGGTTTTTTTGCACCACCCTTGAATATCACATCCAGTTCATTCTTTATTATTTCAGGAGTAA
>CAZGUR010000014.1:0-12244 GCA_964529295.1 uncultured Rikenellaceae bacterium
GGTGGGTAAAACCACACCAGCACACCTGCCGCCACCGATAGCGCCAGGCCCGCCACCGCGTACAACTTCCACCTTATCTATCATGCTGGTAGGTATTAATTCCAGGCCATAAACACCGGCCAGGCCGCTGAATATTGGCTTGCTGTTGATGAGTATCTGTGAATAGGGCCCTTCCATGCCGTTCATACGAACCTGTGTGAACCCACAGTTCTGACAGTCGTTCTCCAGTCGCAGTCCGGGGGAAAAGTTCAGTGCTTCACCAAGGCTTGCTGAGCGGGTGCTTTTAAAGATCCTGGGTGAAATGGTATTCACTATCACAGGAGCTTCAGTGCGCTTCTGCTCACTCCTGTTTGCTGTAATAATAACCTCCTCAAGGTTGAGCACATCCTGCTCAAGGTCAAACTTCAGCTCCACTGACTTTCCTTCCTCAACCATTACAGTTTTAGCTGATGGTTTGTAACCCACCATGCTTGCTTCAACAGTTGCTGCGCCAGGTGGAAGGTTGACAAGAATGAAATGCCCTGTTCCATCGGTTACGGTACCTTTTGTGGTACCCTTAATCACCACCGTGGCAAAAGGAATATGTTCACCCTCAGAGGTAACATGTCCGAAAATATTAGCGTCGGTTTTGGCTTTTTGTGAATAAGTTAACTGTGAAATTATTAACATCACTATGGCCGGAAGTATATAGAAAAGTTTCATTTAATTATTTTATTCAGTATTATTTGTTAGAAAAAATTTCAGCATCCTGAACAGCGGCTGCAATGAGCCGTGATGCTATGCAAAAAAGAGATGGGTGATGATATTATATGACCGGTGGTGCCCTGCCCTTCTTAAGAAGTATGCAGGCAGGCATGACCTCCATGTTCGCATTAAAGCATAATCCTTTTTCATCCCTGATACCCAGAAGTACCAGGAAAAGGAATATAACGGGGAACAGGAAGTCAAATGAAGAAATTACCAGCAGCTGGTCACGTGTATGGCTGTGCGATTTAACAGGTTCAGAATCAGTATTCTTGTTATACGGGTGAGCATGGGTCACTATATTGCCCTGTTCCGTAATGTGCGTATGCAGGTAGAATGTTTTATTAAAAACCTGCAATACAAAAACCATGATCAGCAGCGAAGCTGCCACTTGTAATATTTTTTTCCTGTTTACAGGTATACCGCGCATAGATGATTCAGTATTGGTGGGCAAATATACATAAAAATACCGCAGGACAATCTGTAGTTTTTATGTTATTTGTCACCCTGGAAGGGCTCTGCAGGGAGATATCTTAAGTTTGTAATTCTTTTCCGACAGAGGTTTAATTAGCCCTCCGCCACCGGGTTAATTGTATCTCCGCCACGAGGGCAGTTATATCGCCATCACCGGGTTAATTATTTATACCGGGTGCTGTTCAGAATGACACGGAAATTTTTCGTATTTTTGACATGTCTTACGGACAGGGAATGCCGTGACCTGTGATATAACAAAGCAGGGAGTCGGCAACAGTTCCCGCTGCTGTGAGTCCCAGTAATGGTTTCCGGCTTTATGCCACTCTGCAAGGCAGGGGAAGGCGCCGCAAACCGGGATAAGTCAGAAAACCTGCCGTCAGACAAGCTTTGCAGCCTGCGGTGAACGGGTGATGAGTATCATCATTTTGCTGCTTTCCGTATTGCTGCCATACCATACAGTAAAAATGATGATAAGAGAATGATAAGAGGCCCCTTAAGACTTTACCTTACATTACAAGTATTACTGATTACGGTACTTCAAACCGGGGCTCAGTATATTGATGAGGTTATTGAATATACTCCTGCACCCGGACAGCATATCAATACTGCCACCGGCTCGCCGCATGCTGCCGGCACTGTCTGCGGTGATAATGACGAAATGGTTAACCTTGGTGCCTTTGGCGGTTACCTGGTGTTCCGTTTTGAGGAGCCGGTGTATAACGATCCGGATAACCCCTATGGCGTGGACTTCACCATCTTTGGCAATCCGCTCAGCGAGTGGTCGGAGCCGGGCATAGTGTCAGTGATGAAGGATGAGAACGGTAACGGTCTGCCCGACGACACCTGGTACGAGCTTGCCGGCAGCGATCATTATTTCTCATCCACGGTCAGTGATTACAGGGTGACATATGAGAATCCGGGCCGGCCCGTGGCAACAGATATACCCTGGTTTGACAACCTTGGCAATACGGGTTATATATATGCCAACAGCTATTACAGCCAGCCTTATTATCCCTCAGCCGATTCTTTCCCCTCTGTTGACCGCGACAGCTATACACTCGGCGGCACCATGATAAGGGCTGTCACAGACAAGGATGGCACAGCAGGGTACCGGTCATACCCCCGGGCTTTTGGCTATGCCGATAACCTGCCGCGGGGCGAACCTCCATGGGATATACCTGATAATCCCTATACCCGCGAGGTGGAGAATTCAGGTGGCGATGCTTTTGATATATCATGGGCCAGGGATGAAGAGGGCCTCTATGTGGATCTGGACACTGTGCATTTTATAAGGGTTCATAATGCCGTGATGGCCGGTGCCGGTGCCCTGGGCGAGCTGTCGACAGAGATAAGAGGGGCCGTTGATGTATCGCCTGCCGCCGGCATAACGGGCCTTACAGATATGATAGTGATAAAAGACCTGCCGCCGGCTATCGACAGCTCTGCATACCAGCTGGAGGTTTTTGTTTTTCATAAGGGGCGTCCTGTTACCGGCAGGACCGTGGTCTGGACATGCAGCATGGAGGATGCCGAGGTGGATGAGGATAATATACTGAGGGTTAGCAGTGCCGGGGAGATAAGCATAACAGCCTCACTGGCCGGTGATCCGGACATCACCGTCACGGTCAGCACGGTAATAAGCACTGCTGCCGTAGCGCTGCCGGCGGTCTATGAAGCTGATGAGATAAGCCTTTATCCTAATCCGGCAGGGGAGCGGATACGTATCAGGGGGGTACAGGATGCCGGTATCAGGATATTCAGCACGGGCGGACGGCTCCAGGCTGAAAAAGATGGTTACAGCGGTGGTGATATAAGCACCGGCATGCTGCCCGCCGGCATCTATATCGTAAGGATAGAAAGCGGGACCAGCATTATCAACAGGAAACTGATAAAAAGGTAATATGCAAAGAAGCATAGTCATATTATTAATATTATCCTCCCTTGCCGGTACAGCGCTGTCACAGGGCATACAGGACTCCGTCTTTGCCGTTCCTCCCGTTACCATAACACCCGGTGATATCTTCAGCGCAGACAGGGCGGGCATGAAAGAGACAAAGATAGATTCCCTTATCATACTCGAAAAGATAAACACCTCGCTGTCAGACCTCCTGTCTGAGAGCAGCACTGTTTTTATTAAGGATCACGGTCGCGGTGCCCTGGCCACAGCCTCCTTCAGGGGCACGGCACCATCGCATACGCAGGTAAGCTGGAACGGCATCAATATAAACAGCCCCATGGCAGGCATGGTTGATTTTTCGCTTATACCGGTCTATATCATTGATGGCCTAAGCCTGAAACACGGGGCGGCATCTGTTGAGGACCGTAGCGGGGGACTGGGAGGCTCGGTCAGTATCACCAACAGCGCCGACTGGTCAAACAGCTTTTCGGGCAGGTATATGCAGGGTATAGGCAGCTACAGCAGCTTTGACGAGTACCTGCAGCTTAGTGCAGGCAACAGCATGATACAGTGGGGCGGCCGGGCCTACCATAACTATTCAGAGAACGATTACACCTTTATAAACAGGGGTATAGGCAATATAGACCCTGTGACCGGTGCTATCAGTCACCCCACCGACACCAACAAGAATGCTGACTACAGGAAATACGGCATGATGCAGGAGCTGTACCTGCGTGCCGGCAGTCGCGACTTCCTTTCAGCCAGGTGGTGGGGACAGAATGCTTACCGCACCATACCGGGTGCAACAAGCTATGAGGGTCCGGATAACTCCAACCTTAACAGGCAGTGGGATAAGGACCACAGGTTTTCGGCCAACTGGAAGCATTTCGGCGACAGCAGCAAGCTGGAGCTGCGCACAGGCTTATCCTTCAAGCAGCTTGATTATATACTGAAAAATATTGTTTACGGCAGGGGTATGATACCGCTTATCTATTCAGAGAGCAGTCAGAGCTCGTTTATGAACAATGCCACCTATACACGCGACCTGGCAGGGGGCTTTTCGATGAAGGCAAGCCTTGATGCCAATATCTACAGGGTCAGCACAGCCGATACGGTGCAGAAGACGGGCTATGACAGGCAGAGGACGGAGCTCTCAGCCTTCCTGTCGCTGCAGAAGCAGCTTGCGGGACGACTGAACCTGAGGCTTATGCTGAGACAGGACCTTGTGGACAATGAATATATACCGCTTATCCCCTACCTGGGCTTTGACCTGCTGCTTGTCGGAGAGGACAGGCTTGTGCTGAAAGGCAATATAGCCGGCAACTACCACCTGCCCTCGCTCAACGACCTCTACTGGGTGCCAGGTGGTAACCCGGACCTGCTGCCGGAGGAGGGCTACAGCATAGAGCTGGGACTGGAGGGTCGTCACCGCTATGGCGATCACAGCGTGGAGGCAGAGCTGACAGTCTACCGTACGGATACCGATAACTGGATACTGTGGATACCGGGATATAAAGGATACTGGGAACCGCGTAACATAAGCAGGGTGCTGTCGCAAGGCCTGGAGCTGAGCATAAGCATGAAAGGAAAGACGGGCAGACTGGGCTACAGCCTGTCGGGCACATATGCCTTTACCAGCTCTGTTAATTATGGCGACAGGGATATATGGGGTGATGAGTCATACGGCAAGCAGCTGGTATATATACCGCTGCACTCGGGTAATATTATGATCAGGCTTATGTACCGCCGTTACACACTGGGATGGCAGCATAACTCCTACAGCGAGAGGTACACCACCTCGAGCAATGATGTAAGCCGCCGCGACCGCCTGTATCCCTATTTTATGAATAACCTGAGCCTGGGCAGGGAGCTGGAGCTGAAAAATATAAGCCTCTCGGCAGAGCTGAAGGTGCATAACCTTTTTAACGAGACATACCACTCTGTTCTGTACAGGCCCATGCCCGGCCGCAACTATATCTTACTGCTGATGATTAAATTTTAAGAGGATGAATAAGAGAAAGGTTAAAAGAATATTGATGATATGTATGGTACTCGTCAGCGCGATCCTCAGCTCATGCATGAAGGACGATGAGCTGTGGGACAGGGCAAGGGGAGACATCAGCGGGTCGGCAGGGGGACTTTTCATAGTCAACGAGGGCAACTTTATGTATAATAATGCCTCCCTGACATATTACGACACCGAAAGCCGCGAGGTATATAAGGATATCTTCTTCAATACCAACGGTCTGCCACTGGGTGATGTGGCCAGCTCCATGACCATCAATGACAGCCTTGCCTGGATAGTGCTTAATAACAGCGGCAAGATAAACATTATGAATACTTCAAGCTTTGAATATACAGGTAAGGTAACGGGACTCACCTCGCCGCGGCATATACACTTTATCAGCGACAGCAAGGCCTATGTCAGCGACCTCTATGCAAGGGCTATCACCATTATCGATCCCCGCAGCAGGGAGATAAGCGGGTATATCGATGTAAGCAATAATGCCAGTCCCTACGGTCAGCACCCCACGGAGCAGATGGTCAGCTACGGCAGGTATGTCTTTGTAAGCTGCTGGTCTTATGATAATAAGATCCTTGTTATTGACAGTAACACCGATATGCTTGTTGACTCCATAGAGGTGCTTATACAGCCCCGCTCCATGCTTATCGACCGCTACAGCAAAATATGGGTGCTCAGCGACGGCGGCTATGAGGGGAGTCCATATGGCTATGAGGCACCCGGACTCATAAAGATAGACGCCGAACTAAGGACTGTGGAACAGGTATGGCGCTTTGAGACCGGTGATAATCCGGGTTCACTGGCGCTTAACGGCAGTCGCGACACCCTCTTTTATATCAACCGTCATGTCTACAGGATGCCGGTGCATGAAACAGGGTCGGCACCCGGACTGTTTATTGAGAGTCCATACACCGGATCAGCTGCCGGCGGCTTCTATGCCCTGGGTATAGATCCCGGCAGCTCAGAGGTTTATATTGCCGATGCCATTGATAATGCGCAACCGGGACTTGTATACCGCTACAGTGCAAGCGGTACGCTGACCGACAGCTTCAAAACGGGCATCATACCCGGATCATTCTGTTTCAGTCGGCCCGCCGCCGTTACTGATGAATGATTAAAGCCGGTCCGCTACCATTAAGACAGAGGTATTCTTACCTGTTGATAATATCAGTAAATAAAAAGGAAGATGAGCGGCAGTATGATACCTGCTGCAGTCAGCAGGGCTCCCCGGCGGGTAATGCCGTTTTTGCCCTTAACAATAAACAGGCCGGTGATAGTAACCAGGATCAGGGAGACACAGAATATATCACTGAACCATTTCCACCATATACCCGGGTTATAATGCAGGAAGTTAAACTGGTATAATACGGGCCTTTTGCTTACCCTCTCCACATATCCTTCACCCGTCTGTGTATCCACCACCGCCTGACCGCCTATAAGAAAGACTGTCAGCTTATTACCCCTGGGGTAATAGGAGGTCTTATAGTTATCCGTCTCGCCCAGCTCCTCCAGCAGCAGCTGCACCTTTTCTTCATTACTCTCATCCCTGGTAAAAGATATATCGGTGGTGAACAGCCTCTGGTCTATCACATAGTTGGGGTTAAAGTCGTTCTTATGGTTGAGGGCTATGCCTGAGATGGCATATATGATTGTCATTCCGGCTATCAGGTAGCCTATATCCCTGTGTGTTACCCTGTTTATTTTTCTCCACTTCATAATATATAAGAAAAAAGGCCAGGCTGAGCCTGACCTTTGTAAAAATATAAATAATATTTTATTTAAGTGTATGATCCTTATAATTAAGAACCATATCGGCCAGCACGGGCTGTGCAGCAACGGCTACCTCCGTCTCACAGTCAGCCTCTCCGGCTTCTGCCTCTTCCTTACCCATCTCGGCACCTGTCTCAATTTTTTCCAGTGTTCCCGTAACGGCTATCTCACTGCCCAGCAGGTCCATCGGGAACTTAGCCACCTCTTCGCCGGCTGAAACAAAGAGCCTGATATCAGGATTCTCACCCACGATATACATTTTTTTACCACTGTGTACACATACATGCACCACTTTACCCTTAACCGTTATCTCCTTATCAAGGTACTGATCAGGGCTATCTGTGATACTGGCAAATGTCAGTTCTGTAGCATCAACTCCGGAAGCTTCTGTCTTCTCTTCTGTTGTATTACCGCAGGCAGCAAACATAGCTGCGATAATTACGAGTCCCATTATTCTTTTCATCATGATTCTTCTTGTTTTGGTTTATTTAATTCTTTACTGTTCAATATTTTCGAATGGCAATAATAATAAAATTTTATGATATATACATAAAATTAAATTATAGGCAATACTCGCTCAGCAAATTCTACCCAGCTGTGCTGGTTAACATAAAATCAGATATAGAGGCTGCCAAGCAGCCCTATATCGGTAACGATCATTCACACTGTCTGTCTCAAACATCCACCGGATGTTTGTTCTATGTTAAAAGAATTTGCGGCAATCTCAAGCAGTTAATTTCTGGATGTCTACATGTGGCACAATGACATATAAGTTTTTTCATGAAGTCATTCTTTTCAGAATTTACTTTCCGACGATCAATTCTTATTTGCAGCTATAATCGAATATTATATTAAATAGTTCTTGCTCATGATTTCTTTTGTGATTAGGTTGATTGAGTATATTGATATGTAATCTTTTCCGTAATACTTCATCATGATACTTTAAGGCATTCTAATATTATGTTATACAACATGCTAAATCAGTGTCACAAAACTCTCGTTTCATACATGTATATATGAGAACCTATGCTAAGTATTCATAATAATTGAATCACACTTCGGCACATGATTATGTGTAATATTTGTAAATGATTAACTAATAGAGAAATGGGCAGGAAGCTCCAGTCTATTTATTCTTTCACTTCCTGCCTTGCCCCTTAAAAAACTGAAAGGAGGTGCTGTGACAAAGATATTAAATCGATATTAATAATGTTAAACCAAAAACAGTTTGTTATGAAGAAACGTAAGTTGACTTTTTTTGTATGTGCAATTATTTTTACTATCTCTATGAGTGCATTTTCAGGAAATGAAGGAATAATTAATGATCCCAATTTTATGGCATTACTTCGAAATCCAGCCTCTCCATGTGATGGGATAAATTGGAAAGATCATTGCGTCGAAAAACTTTTGCCAGATTACACATGTGTGATCGAAACAGAAAATGGAACATGTAAATTTGGCTCAATGGAAAATAAAGATTAATCTTTATTAACACAATGTTCTGAATGCATAGCATGGGTGTATGTCAAAATACACTCATGCATCAGAAATACTTACTATGAGATTTGTTATTATATATTTTATCTCTCTACTAACCGGGGGATTGTTAATAAGTTGCGGCTCTAAAGAACAGGAATTAATAGATGAATTTCCTATTACACTTAAAGGTGTTCAAGTTAACTCATCAAAACCACTAGAGACCAGAAGTCCTGCAAATTTAATTAACCTACAAAATAGGTTCTTATATGTAAATCCCTTTAGTAATAATGGTGTAATAAAGATTATTGATATAGATTCAACTGAAGATATATTTGGTTTTGGCAACTTAGGGCATGGCCCAGGAGAGTTTATAGCACCATTCCCTCAACAATATAGTAAACAAAGAAATGTAATTACTTTATTGGATAGCGGAAAAGGTGATTTACGTGAGTTTAGGATTCAAGATAATAGCATCCTGGAATCTTATCGAAGGAATTTGGATGCATTTGGTGGATCAGACTGTTTAAATGCTTTCCGTATTTCAGACGATAGATTTCTAATTAGACCCTATAGGAGAGAAGAAGGACATATCGAAATAAGAGACACTTTAGGAAACATGATATGCCAAACGCAATTATGTCCTATAGAAGGAAAATGTCAATACTCTCATGCAACCTATATATTGCACTATAATGAAAATGAGGAGATTCTAATCATTGGAATGGCTGAATATGGATATTTAGCAGCATATTCTTTAAAAAATGATTCAATTAAGTTGATTTGGGAAAAGCATATGACAAGACCTTCATATTTCATGGAGGGTGAGGTATTAAAGTGGAGAAAAGAATCAAACAGACAAGGTTTTTGGGCTATCAAATCAACGGAAGACTTCATTTATACTTTATATGCTGGATTTCAGCAACCTGAAAGAGACCTGGAATTGCAAACTGCCCCAAACATTATTCTAAAGTTCGATTTTGAGGGAACACCGATTGAAAAAATATTGCTAAATGAACCAATTATGAAATTTAGTATCTCGCCAGATGAGAGAGAATTGTGGGGGATTGCAATAAGTCCAGATTTTCATCTAGTCAAGTTCAAAACTGTAGAACATGAATGCAAAAAATAAACGCTTTAACATAAAATATTTCGAGAAGGTCCCTTATGTTATTATTATATCAATTTTACATTCGTTTTTTCTATTAGGCTGCTCAAATTATTCAAGAGAATTAAAAAGAACATTCAAAGATTACATTGGAAAACAAATAATACTACCTGATTCAACAATGCTAATTGTTAACAGTAAAGATATCCCTCTAACTTACTGTAAGCCAAACTCCTTGAGAATTGTGAGCTATATTAATGGCAATTGTAGTGATTGTTTACAAAGGCTCTATGAGTGGGAAAAACTTTATAATGATTATCAGGAAACTCTTGAAGATATTAGCCTATTATTGTTTATTACTGCAAATAACTACATTTATATTGAATCAATAATCGAAAAAAATAAATTTAGTTTTCCTGTTATATACGATACAGATAACCTGTACATTAAGATGAATGATTTTTCTGTTGATTTCCAATTCAAAACCTTCTTAATCGATGACTCAAATAAAATTCTTTGTATAGGAAACCCAACCTCTACGCCTGAACTTAGGACAGTATACCTTGATAGAATAACAAATTATTCATTAAAACAATAACACTGTATATTATCTGACATTTAAATTACCAATTATACAAAATTTTGGATAGATACAACTATCAAATCCATAATTACTTATGAACTTATCGTCTATAATTCAAATTAAGAATACAAGAACCATCGATGATTTATTCACACCCATTTCGCCTCATTCCATTCCGCAAAAAGAGTGTTCTCTTGCAACTCTTTAGAAGCTTTCTTTTGCCCTCCCTACTATTATCTGTTTTCCTTCAAGCTGGAGCAGGATATTATATAGCCGGGCCAATGCCATCTATCCTAAGCTATTCAACATAATGCAATACATTATGATAATTGTCATAAGGTTGCGGATATGAGTCCTGGATCAGAGATTACTGTCAGACCTCTCATACAGTAATCACAAATACCCCATATCCATGAGTATCTGCCGGTATTTTTCCTTCTGTGGCATTGGTGTTGATTCAAAGCCTGATATCAGCTCCTGCAATTCCCCAGCCCTCTTATTGGCATCCAGCAGTTCAGCCAGGCTGAGGTAAACAGAGCCTGTCAGTCCGTGTGCCGATGAACGCAGCCCGGGCAGCAGCTCCCTGAAGATATCCATTGCCCTTTCCGGATCGGCCCGGTCGAGGGCGTTATATGCAGCATCAATCTTCCCGTTTATCTCTTTATCCATGGTAAGGCCAAGCACTGACAGGCAGCCGGTGCCGCAGTACTCAATAATATCGAACCATGGTGTCCCGCCGGGCAGAGCGTCAAAAACGAGGGTGAAATACACCTTTTCTCCCACTGTTCTGAATTCATGCCTTTCCGGGCATAAGGGCAGACCTTTCACCTCTTTAAGCCTCATTTTTATCCCGTCGCCATACACAAGGTATGTATCCTTATCAATACAGAAGTGACCATCCCTTATCTCATTCTGTATGCTCATATCAACCAGGGTCTGCGATCCTGTTATCTTCACCCTCACCACTTCTGCCGTGGCCGGACTCTTCATACCGTAGTTAGGCTGTACCGCCTCCTGGGCACTGAGTGCTGCACTGCCAATAAGCAGGGCTGCCAGTAGTGATATTATTTTTGATATATCCATATTGGTAAATCTTTACTCACTTTATTCTCTCCGTTCATTTTCTGTTGTGGCTATCCCGGTTTTTTACCCTGTGCAAAATCCCGGCCAAAAGGCAAAAGACCAGCGCCTGCACGCCGGTCTCCTGTCCTTGTTTCTCAATATAGATTTTCTCAGAAGTTAAGATCAACTCCCACAGCCACCACCCAGGTGGAGGTGTCATAGGTCTCGGTAACAGGCACCAGTGTACCCGTACCGCCTATATCATAATCATAGGTCTTGCTTCCCTCCTGGTACATGGTCATTGACGCCCCCAGGTTAATATCTATAAGGGGTGTTATCGATAACTTAAACCCGCCCCCGTAGGTACTGGTATTAAGGCTATACCTCATGTCGCTCTGGTACAGGTCATTAACACCTGTCTGCGTACCCAGGTAACCTGCACTTATGCTAAGAGGGCCGAAGAGGCTGTATTCGATACCCAGACCGTATTCAATAAAGTTCTTATCTATCATTTCCACATCGGTATCGGGCATGCCGTCATAGTCATTATTCTTATCCATGTAGTAATGCACACCGGCAGATACCAGCAGTTTATTCATAGGGTTAAGTGAGGCTCCCACCGACAGCATGGCCGGCATATCGGCAACCACCTTGCGGCCGTCAACAAACATTCCTCCTGCATCCTTGCCATCATTTACCGTTGTCTCGAGCTCCATCTTTGTTGTATGCTCATACTTAACAGCTATATTCAGCATATTAACGGGTGAAATATTAACACTGATGATGGGTGTTATTCCGCTGCCTTCCTCCACCACGTCGGCTTCCAGGTCAGTCTGCGCATCCATCACCGAGGCTACGCCTGTAAGGGTAGCCGATGCCCCTGCTGCAATAGCATAGGGATGATCTGCCACTGAGCGCAGGTAGTCGCCCGGTGTTCCGCTATAGGGTGAGGGAGGTAACACTGCAGGGTTAGGTGCTGCTGTGATATTCACATTATTAACATAACCTGTATATGTATTTTTAGCCATCACATATCGTGCTCCCAGCGCCACGGATATCATCCTGTTAAGCTCATAGGAAAAGTTTACCTGTGTGCCATAATAAACA
>CAZGUR010000014.1:12254-23445 GCA_964529295.1 uncultured Rikenellaceae bacterium
TGCCAGTGAAAGAGATATCTGAACTGTAGGACTGCACATTACGGAACAGCGGATCTGTTCCTGTCATTGCCTCTATGCCCTGGTCAAGGGGAGCCAGCTGACCCTGAAGCAGGGGCACTATGCTGGCCACCATCATCTCAAATGAGGGCAGACCGTTACTGAATTCGGCACCGCCACCGCCGCCTATGGGATTAAAACCGGCGGAAACAGCAAATTTACCCATCTTAAAGGCTGCATACAGGGAAGGAAAGATGGGAGCCGATACTTTACCCGTATATTCTACAGGTGTGCCGGACAGATAGTCATAATTACTTGTTATGGTCTTTGTCTGTCCTATGGTCTGGTTACTCACCGACAGGTGCAGACCGTTACCCAGCTTTGTAAGGCCGGCAGGGTTATAATAAACAGCATCAACGCCAATGGTGGCATCGCGGCACATCATACGGGTATAGCTGGCACTCTGGTTAGTGTTGGTCACCAGCCCCCCTGCCATCAGTCCGGATACCAGACCCAGGGCAAAAACTGTTAAAAGGATTTTTTTCATCTGTTTAGATTTTTGATAATGGCGATAAATATAGATAAATTATCATTCAGAGCAAATTAATAGTCAATACCCTCCACCATGTCTTCCAGCTCACCTGCCATGGCAATAAACTCATCAGCAGACATATCCTTTAGATAGACAAGTCCGTGTGTTGCTCTCAGTATGGGCTGGTCACTGTCATAGAAAAATGCCTTGCCTGTCAGCAGCTGTATCTGTTTAAGCTGCTCAACCCATATCTTTCTTGTCAGATCACTGAATTTACCGTCATACTCATAGCTAGGGAATGAGGCCTTAACCTGGCTGCCATAGCACTGCTCAAAGGAGCTTTCCAGCACAGCCATGGAGTTAAGGGAGGCCGGCACTATGGTATTCACTTCCGCCGGATGAAAGCGGTACCACACATTCCTGTAACCAACAACCCTGAGTCCGGACAGGTCTTTCTCCCTGCCCCACTCTTTGACCGCCGCTGCTATGGCCTGCAATACCTTATAATGAGTATCCGGACCGCTGCCTTCGGGGTCGAGCGCAAGGCTTATTATACCGGGATTGACCCGTCGCAGCTCTTCCAGCACCGGCTCCACATCGCGGTCATGCTCAGGCTGCTCGGTGAAGATATCTCCCTTATAAAATCCCAGTCGCAGGTGATGTATATTACGTATCGGTACACCATAATGGGCCCATACCAGCTCTTCCTCAAATTCACGCACCATACCTTTGAGTCGCTGTATCCGTGGAGGGCTTTTGCTTCCGGCATAATAACTCTGCAGTGTTCTTATCACCTCATTGATGGTCTGTATCATCTGCATCTTGTCCTTCAGCTCCCATATCTCTACCAGTCCCCTTACCACCCGGTGCGAGATCCCCCGGCGCATGCCTGCATAATTGCGTTGCGCAGTAGCATTAAGGTAGTGATAGATATCCTTATACCATTTTATCTTATAGCCGCCCCCGAAAAAGTCAGGATAATATATCATCTGTATCTCACCCTGCTGAAGCAGCTTAAGGGTGTTGAGCAGGATGCTCTCCATAAACCTGTCGGTAACGGCTGTAAAGCCGGAGGTGAGCACACTGAAATGCACATCATTGGAAGCATAGCGCACCTGCCTGGTACACTTGGGCAGTATGCCAAGCATTATATCATCATGATGGGGACCGGTATGGTATATCACTTCATTCTCTTCCCTTACCATTCCCCTTTTTATCTTCTGCTTTACTGATTCCACGACACTGAGCACCGTATGCGGGTTAAGCGAGGGTATCATTGAGCAATATTTATCATCCTGCAGGTCTTTCAGTGTTATATGTCTGGAATATTTATCGAGTCTTAAACAAAGGTCAATAACTGCCCTCTCCGTCTTTTCATCCGTCCATTCGCCCGTCATATAATACCTGTCTTTCCTGTCGGTGAGCGCCGATGCTGCTCCCCTGGTAAGGTAAAATACGCTGTTATCAAGCCTTTGCAGGGCTGTTGCAGGATACAGGGTGTTCATACTGTTTTCCAGGGCATCCTTAATGACACCCGCCTTGGCCTCACCGGCCGCGAAGATAATAGCTGTGGCCTCCGGGTTATATGTAATGGTCTCCAGGCCTATGGTTATCACCAGCCTGCTTCCCGACACCTCTATACCACCCAGGTCGCCGGCAGCCACTGCCTGTGTCTCGAAGTTAGTGGCTGTAAGCCTTGTTGTTGAGAACAGGTCTGATCCCCTGGTGTTAAAGGCTATATGTCCGTCCGGACCAATACCCCCCAGGAAAAAGCCAATACCGCCCAGCTCCCTTATCTGCCTCTCATAGCTTGAGCACCAGTTATCTATCATAAAGATAGCTTTCTGCTGTAACTCTTCCATCGCTGTTTTGGGTTCCCTCGACCGCAGGCTCAGGTCTATGTTAAGATCGGGAAAAACCTCCCTGTAATGCATGTCGCCGGGCAGCGGCACTGTAACAGAGTTCATGGTAAGGCAGTTGGACCGCTCCAGCCCGAACTGATCTATATAAAAATTGTTGACATAATTATAGAAGCTGTTATGCTGTGCCGGGTTAATAGGGTAAAACTCATCCATCTGCACAAAATGCAGTCCCCTGGTATCCGGCTTTGCCATATCCCCCATGCCGTGATCTGACAATAGGTTCCTGACTTTTTTGCTGTCCCAGTTATCAAGCAGGTAACGGGTGTGCTTAATAAAATATTCAGGTGTCTTGCCTGTTGGCAGGCTTATGACACCCTCAGGATTCTCCCCCACCCACTCCAGGAAGCGGAGCGCTGTCAGTAATCCCAGACGGGGAAAGTTATCGACAAGTATATATGGTACCCGGGTTGTTATCTTATAATTACCGGCCTGTTTATAAAAGCTGCTCTCAGCCTTTGATCTGAAATGTCTGCTCATAACTGTGATTAATTAAACCGAAAGATACTGATTATTAACAAATGAAGGAAGATAATATGCCATCTGTTTGTCCCGGTTTATATGAAGAAGAGCAGGGTAAAGGGTTGGAGGAATGAGATAAGAGCAGGAGGATACAGCGAAATGTCAGTGGAGAAGTATTAAAAGCGATCCCCGGCCATTGACCACCGGCAAGCTGATAAGCCTAAAGTTGTCGCCTCAGAAATTTTATTATGACTGTATTTTTTTGTATTTTTTATGAGGTAAAAGAAAGGATTATGAAGACAAATATTTTTAAAATAACGATGCTGGCATTAATACCCCTGCTTCTTTACCAGTGCGCCCCCCTTTCGAGGAAGGTTGAAGAAAGGCGCGACAGAAGGGAAAAAGAGATAATAGAGGGCTACGCAGATATAAGGGAGATGGTGCATTCCGGCCTGTACGAATTTACCGCCACACGTGCCTATCCAGCCGGCAATTCGTCCATGGATATCTCCGGCACCAGTAATTACCTTAGCGTAAGGTATTATGATGTGAAGGCCTTTATGCCTTTTTTCGGATTCAGTTATATGGCTGATCCAAAAGAGCAGTCAGGCATAAGGATAGATACAAAGATGGAAGACCTTATGATAGAGGAAAGCGACAGACGCCACCGGGTGATGGTTGGTTTCAGTGCCAGGGGTGAATCGGATAAGTACCGCATTGCACTGGACATAGGGCCGGACGGCTATGCCAGGCTGACAGTGTCCTCATCAAAGAAAAGCACCATATCCTACCACGGTCGGGTATCGCCCCTTGAGCCTGAAAAAGAGGAAGACAGTTAAGGTTAAGAAAAAATAACATGTTTTTCTGCAACATCCGGATTATTTCGCCGTCTCTATACTGAAAACAAAAAATAAAACAGAGATCACAGAAATAATTTAATACACCGGAACAAAAAAATGCAGGAAACCATGAAAAAGATATTTATCGCAGCATTATTATCAATAAGCTTCATAACAGCAGCCTTTTCCTCATCACCCCTTGCAGAGGGTGAGACACACAGCGGACTGGGCAAGTACACTATAGAAAGATCAGGGCCGTTTGAAATGATAAAAGGCGAGCCTCTAAGGTCATACGAGATAAGCTATGAGAATTCGCCCGACTCCATATGGGTGGCTGTTGATGACAGCAGGAAAGATGTGACACGCTTTCTGGTTATATCCGATAAGCTGGTCATTGAATATATATGCCATAACAGATTTTTCGGGGCCAGGCTTATTGATGATCGTTTTCAGGAAGAGGGCTTATCAACCCCCCTGCATAATCTGGATAAGAAGGAATATTATCACCAGAAACTTATTACACAGTATCCAAAATCAGAGACTGAATACCTTAAACTGATATCTGTGTATTTCCCAAAGCTTATTAAAGACTATAATAATATACTGTACGCAGCAAAAGACTAAGAGATTCTTCTTTTACTTATCAGGTTTTAGGTCATAGAGCAGGCCCCCATCCGGGATGGCCTGCTCTTATTTTGTACAACATAGAAAACAAGTGTGAAATTTACGTTCTTTCCCGTATATTTACTTCATACTATAAATTTATTGCTCAATATTCTTAAAAACCATTAAAGCTTTATAAAACGAGCAAGAACGAAATGAATAAAAACTATTAAACCTATGAAAAAAGTATTTAAATTAAGTTTACTGCTGGTTCTGATCTTTACTGTTTCAACCGGCATACAGGCACAGACAAAGCAGCCTGTGCTGAGCGGCAAGGAAAAAGTTAATATGTTTGCCGGCCATAAGTCCATGCAGGAGAGGTCATCGTTTAAAGACCTGCACTGGCAATATATAGGTCCTACCAATATCAGCGGACGCTGCACTGATGTTGAAGCGGTAATGCCGAGGGGTGAAACATATACAATATGGATAGGCTCTGCCACCGGAGGTGTATGGAAATCGGAAAATGAAGGCACCACCTTCGAACCTGTTTTTGATGATATGTCAACAGCTTCGATAGGTGATATAGCCATTGATCCGGATAATCCCGATGTTGTATGGGTAGGCACCGGCGAAGCCAATATCTTCAGGAGCTCAAATGCCGGCAACGGTGTCTATAAGACCACAGACGGGGGCAGGACATGGAAAAATATGGGTCTGGAAAACACCATGACCATAGGACGTATAAGGATCGATCCTAAAAACACCGATATAGTGTATGTTGCTGCAACAGGACATGAATGGACACCGAATGAAGAAAGGGGCCTGTTCAAGACCACAGACGGGGGCAAAACATGGGAGAAGATTCTTTATATAGATGATATGACCGGTGTATTTGACCTGGTACTGGATCCCAGGCGCCCGAACACGGTTTACTGTACCACATGGGAAAGGATGAGGTTGAAGTGGAATGACCCACGCACCCATGAAGATACAGAGAATTGTGCCATATGGAAATCTACCAACGGAGGCAAAACATGGGAAAAGATTATCAACGGCCTGCCTGCACCGGAACACCTGGGACGCATAGGCATAGACATATCAGCCAGCGATCCTGGCATCCTCTATGCACTGGTGGATAACTACGAGGTAGCTTATGCAGCTGAGCCCGGCGACCTTGACTCCTACGGACGCCAGAAGAAGGATATCATCAAGGGAGCCACGGTTTACAAGACTGATAATGGCGGCGACAGCTGGAAGCAGGTAAGCGGTTTAACACCGGAGATGAAAACATATATGGAAAGACATTCGTCGACCTACGGATGGGTATTCGGGCAGATAAGGGTTGACCCCTCCGATCCCAATACCATATATATAATGGGTATACCCCTCAGCCAGAGTACTGACGGGGGCAGGACATTCAAGAGGCTGCGCGGACCGCATGCAGACCACCACGGCCTGTGGATTGATCCGGATAACGGCAATTACCTGCTGAACGTGCAGGACGGGGGACTGACGATATCATATGACAGGGGCGAAACATGGAAGTATCCCATTGAGGAGCTTCCCCTGGCACAGTTCTATAATATAGAATATGATTTCAACACCCCCTTCAGGGTTTACGGATCAATACAGGATCATCACAGTTTCTTTGCCGAAGTGGATATGAGCAGGGGGCGCGATAATGTACAGCCCGTGCCGTTTGACCGCATACTGGGTGCGGAAGGAAGCACTCATGCCGTTAACAGGGATGACAATAACACTGTTTATGCCAGCTCTTTTTACGGCAACCTGGAAAGGGCAAAGATCGACACTTATCCGGCAGAAAGAAAAGCCATACTGCCGGAAACCTATGAGGGTGAGCCCCGACTCAGGGGACAGTGGGTAAGCCCGACACTCTTATCAACTCATAACCAGGATATTGTCTATCATTGCATGCAGTACGTGCTTATGTCGCGCGACAGGGGTGATACATGGGAGTATATCAGTCCCGATCTCAGCTATAACGATTCAGACAAAATGGGAGATATAAGCTACCAGACCATCTCCGCCTTTGACGAGTCGCCTATCAAATTCGGGCTCCTCTATGCAGGCACCGATGACGGCAGGCTGTGGAGAACAAAGGACGGTGGTGAGAACTGGACGGAGATACGCAGCGATCCGGTACCGGAAAGGTGGGTGTCAAGACTGGTAGCATCTCAGTATGACCTTGGAACAGTATATATGACCCAGACAGGAAGGCGTGATGACGACTTCCAGGTGTACGTATGGAAATCAACTGATTTTGGTGATACATGGACGGATATATCAGCCAATATACCTGTTGGGCCGGTCAATGTTATAAGGGAGGACCCCGTTAACAACGATATCCTTTATGTAGGCACCGATGCAGGTGTTTATGTCAGCAGGAACGGCGGAGAGAGTTACGAGGTGCTTGGCGACCTGCCTTTTGCCTATGTTCATGACCTGCAGATCCATCCAAGGGATAATATGATTATAATAGCCACCCACGGAAGGGGTATGTTTGTTCTTGATGCCAATGATGTGAATGAGAAGGATAAGATAAGAAACAGAAGGTGGTTTTAGGATAGCGGGATATCCCGCTCAGGGTTAAGGTTTTAACATCTTCAGTATCTGTGATCCGCGGGCTTTTACGCCCGCGGATCCTTTTTCCATGGCACTCATAACCGAAGAGCGCAGTTCATTGACCAGCTCAGGATATATACAGCTCAGCCTGTACAGGGCATCCATGGAATAGGCTTTTACGGCTATGGAGGTGCCGGTGCTGCCAAGCCATGTAAAGCAGCTGTCAGCAATGATACCACGTTGGTCGTCATCCAGTACCACAGGGTCCACGGTATTGAGTACCTTCAGAAAACTGCGTATAACCGATTCATTCTTCAATCTGCGCAATGATTCAGCCATCTGCCCGTAAAGGGGTGCAGCTGCGCCCGGCACCTTCTCTTCGGCCAGGGAGATACTGTATGATGCCCTGAATGCCAGCGCCCTGTCGCTATCCATGGAATACATGAACAGCAGCCGCATGACCATTTCACTCTCAATCATCTGTTCAGCCATTATATCACATGCCGCGTAGCCTCCCCTGCCCGACAGCATCTCCCTTATCTTCTGCCTTTCAGACTCCCCGATGCCAGTCCCAGTAATGCCTTCCCCTTCCTGCATATGACGACCTGCTGCCTGGCCGTAAGACCGCAGGTACTGTTCCGCAATAATAATATCAGCCCCGCAAAGGTCCGCATCCCTGAGCTCCTGCGACCCCAGCCATCTGAAGGCGGTATGCTCTGACAGTTGTGGCTCATCCGACAGTGTATCGCATACAAGGGGAAAGAGGCGCACCTTTTTGAAACCATAATCATACTCAACAGCGGGCATCTCATCAATAATAATAACATCCATTGCCAGCTCCTCGTCAATCTCCCTTATAATGCTGTCAGCCACAGTCTCACCGTCCTCTATCTTGCCACCGGGAAACTCCCACTGCAGGGGATGGTCGGTACCCGGTCCCCTCTGTACCACAAGCACCTCATATTCATCATTCCTTATTATGGCACAACAGACATCAATCATCTTTCTTGTTTTTATCCAGCTCATCATAAAAAGGTATGCTGTTAAGAAATGACCAAAGGCCTTTCTCCGGGTCTGTGGAGCAGGCATAATGCTCCATGCCGTTGGTTACCACTATATACCTTAGCCTGAATTTAATATTATAGGATACTATCTGGTCAAAAACAGCGGCAGACATCTTCACTTCGGGAGCCTTGCATTCCACAAGCAGCAGCGGCCTCCCCTGCCTGTCATAAACAAGTATATCGGCCCTCCTTACCAGCTTATTTATCCTGAACATCACCTCAACAGCTATCAGTCCACGCGGGTACCCCCTCTCGCTTACAAGGTAATTAATAAAATGCTGCCTCACCCACTCCTCAGGTGTCAGCGCAACAAACTTCCTGCGTATATCATCAAATATCAATGCTTTACCATTACTATCCGATTTAAACCTGTATGAATATGCCGGTAGCTTAAGTTCTTTCACCTTTGTTTTGTATTTTTGAATAGCTGTTTAAATATAAAAAACAAATATATTCAGATTAATACAATTCCGGACAATCAATGAAATGAACATAAGCAATTTTAATAATGATTTCCGGGAAAAGCGGTACTATAAGCGCGATGAAATAAAATAACAACATAAATAAAGACCTGTGAAAACAAAATCTGAGATAGTAAATAACTGGTTGCCAAGGTATACCGGAAAAAAGATTGATGAGTTCGGGAAATACATCCTGTTGACCAATTTCCAGAATTACGTGCAGTGTTTTGCTGATAAGCATAATGTAGGGGTTGATGGTATGGAAAGGAATATGCCCAGTGCCACGGCTGACGGCATAACCATTATTAATTTCGGCATGGGCAGTCCCAACGCTGCCACCATTACCGACCTGCTGTCTGCTGTAAGACCAAAGGCGCTTCTTTTCCTTGGCAAGTGCGGCGGCCTGAAAAGAAAGAATAAGCTGGGCGACCTTATCGTTCCCATAGCTGCCATACGCAGCGAGGGTACATCCAGTGATTACCTTCCCCAGGAAGTGCCGGCACTGCCCTCTTTCAAGATACAGATAGCCATGTCATCTGTTATCACCAGGAAGTCGCTCGAGTACTGGACCGGCACCGTATATACAACCAACAGGCGTGTATGGGAATATGACGACAGGTTTAAGAAATACCTGCAGAAGACACGGGCCATGGCCATAGATATGGAGACAGCAACCATCTTCACCGTTGGTTTTACCAACGAGATACCTACCGGAGCCCTGCTGCTGGTTTCAGACCAGCCCATGATATCTGCCGGTATAAAGACCGAGCAGAGTGATAAACAGATAAGTGACCATTATACAGAGATACATCTGGATATAGGGATAGAAACCATGAAGGAGATAAAGGAAAATGCCATGTCGGTCAAACACCTGAGGTTTTAAATTATGAACAATCACTATAACAGGATAATTTCGGATCTTAAGAACAGGATATACAAGAATGTATACTTTCTGAACGGTGATGAGCCATATTATATAGATCTTATCATTGACTATATAGAGGATAATGTGCTTAGTGAAGAAGAGAAATCATTTAACCAGGTTGTCCTTTACGGTGAAGAGACGGATATGCCTTCAATAATAAATACGGCCCGCCGCTTTCCCATGATGGCCAACCAGCAGGTGGTGATAGTAAAGGAAGCACACTATCTCAGGGACCTTGACAGGCTGAGTGCTTACCTCGAGCATCCCCTGGACAGTACCGTGCTGGTTATCAGCTATAAATACAAAAAACTGGATAAGCGTACCGCACTGTACAAGGAGCTTAATAAAAACAAGAATGTTGAGCTTTTCAACTCTGAGCGCCTGAAGGAATACCAGGTCCCGGACTGGATAGATAATTACCTGAACGAGCATAAATTAAAGGCTGAGAGGAATGTCAGCCACATACTGACGGAATACCTGGGCTCAGATCTTTCACGTATAGTGAACGAACTGGATAAGCTGCTGATAGCCCTTCCCGAAGGAGAGCATAATATTACCGCCGCTGATATTGAAAAGCGTATAGGCATTAGCAAGGATTTTAATAATTTCGAGTTGCAGAATGCCATAGGACGAAGGGATATTCTCAAGGCCAACCGCATAGTTAATCATTTCGGTCATAACCCTAAAGATAATCCCATGCCCTTAACACTGGCAGCTCTTTTTTCCTTCTTCAGGAAGCTGCTTATATACCATTTCCTTGGCGACAGGTCGAGGAATAACGTGGCATCCATCCTTAAGATAAACCCCTATTTTGTCAGTGAGTACGAGATGGCCTCCAGAAACTTCGATGCCCGCAAAACAGTGCAGATAATAAGCCTGCTGCGGGAGTTCGATATGAAGTCAAAGGGTGTGGGTAATATATCATCCGACGAAGGCGATCTGCTCAAAGAGCTTGTCTTTAAGATATTGCATTAACCTGAAAGTGCCTCTCAGTTCATTTCGGGGTCCTGAACCGCCGGTACCCGCTTCAGTATATTTCGCAGGGCCCTGTCTGGTTGCGGGACACAGCTCTCAGTTCATTTCCGGACTCTCAGGAAATTCGGCCCAGAGCCTGTACCTTTTTTTCAGTGAGCGCAGCACCATTTTCCAGCTGTCATCCTTGCGGTATTTCATAACTATTTCAGGGGCCACATCGGCAATAACCCATGAATTCTCCTTAAGCTCTCTTTCCAGCTGCCCTTCACCCCAGCCGGAGTACCCAAGGAAGAAGCGTATATCGCCTGCTCCTGCCTTACCGGAGCTTATCATCTCTTTGATATTTTCAATATCACCGCCCCAGTAAATATTATCTGACACCCACATGCTGCCCGGTATCAGGTCACCCATGGTATGCAGGTAGTGCAGTGTGTCAGGAGCAACAGGTCCGCCCATGGTCAGCTTCTCGTTCCAGCCCGGAAATCCCTCCAGTGCATCGGTAACGTTTATATTAATAGATTTGTTGATAATAAAACCCACCGAGCCTTTCTCATTATGCTCGGTAAGATAAATGAGGCTGCGGTTAAAGAATGTATCAGGCAGGAAAGGTTCTGATATCAGCAGCTTCCCTTTCTCCGGAACCTTGTCCTCCGGCCTTATCGTAAAAAAATCAATTCCCTGTTCCATAGCTTCCAATAATACAACAAGATAATTAAAAATAAAAAGAAAGTCAAAGAATATTAACTGGCGACAGAGGAAGACCACCGTATTTATGATTTAAAGGATGCTGGTGATGATGGATAAAAAGGAAAAAAATTCTATCTTGTG
>CAZGUR010000015.1:0-3611 GCA_964529295.1 uncultured Rikenellaceae bacterium
ATGTTGAAAGTGTTGGTCTGCTTGTCAGTGTGACCGGATCGAGAACCTTTGTATCATTTACGTTCCTCACCACAGGATTATAAGTACCTTCGGCAAGACCCTCAAACAGTGGTTCGGGCTGGAAGGTATTACCGTCATCAATTGAGTATTCAAGGGCTGCATCACCGGCAGCGCTTATCTTGATCCATCCGTCAGTCTCGCCTGAACAGGAGGGTGCAGCTGCCATAACATTGCTTGCATCAATGTGTGCAGATATCTTCATTGTAAGACCGTCATATGTCGGGAAGTATATCTTTCCGGCATCATCAATGAAGATATTACCCCATGAATGTTTATTCACAAAGTTCTCGGTAAAGCTTATGAATTCAGTTCCGTTATAGAGGTAAAATCCGTAACCGAATGTTCCTATCCAGACATTCTGCTCATCAAGCGGGTATATCGAGAATACCCTGTCAATATCTGCGCCTGTGTTAGCTGAATTAAAGTTTTCCCAGTCGGTTCCGTTAAAGCGATATACGCCGCCTCCATAGGTGCCAAGCCATATCTCTCCTGAGGATGAAGTTTCAACCTCATAAATATAATTACCCGCATCAAACAGCTCGGTATAGGTATCGGTCTTATTAAATGAATACAGCTTTGATCCGGAAGGAAATAATATGTTACCGGACTGATCCAGTGAAATGCCAAAGCAACCATTATATTCAGTAAAGGAAGTCCAGTTTCCTCCGGTATCAAATCTGGACAGGCCGGAAGAGGTGGCGAACCAGATGGTGCCATCCTCTTCCTGTACAGCCTCTTCATAATCACCAGGGGCCATATCATACATATCGGAGGAATATGTGGTCCATACACCATTATCTATTACCGTTACTCCGCTAAAGTCCCTCCAGTAGAGTATCCATATCCTTCCCTGGTCATCCATGAACATTTTTTCAATTGTATTTGCTGCCAGGTCTGAATTTTCAGCCAGATATTCAGTAAATGATACTCCATCCCATTTATACAGACCGTCCATACCTATCCATATATCTCCGTTTGTATCCACAACAACACCTGTAATACCGTCCTGCGGCAATCCCTGGCACTGACCAAGATATGACCATCCCGGGTTATAGTTACTGTCATCATATACATTGAATACAGCCTGGTTTTCATTGTTATGAGACATCTCATCATCAGGATGGCTTACTACTACCTTTGCATAGAATTTCTCATATATCAGATCGGTTGACAGGTCTACAAGCAGGCTGAAAGTAACTGTCAGCTGATCACCCGGGTTTATAAGGCTTATAGTCTTTGTAGTATATAATTCTTCATTTATATATAGTTCAACTTCCTGGTTATTTACCGCGTTTTCACCATTATTGGAAATGATAAACTCAACAGGCTGTGGATCAGGCTGACAATAGAATGGTTCCGCTATATTAACAGACTCAATACTAAGGTCGTAAGCAATAGGTGGCCTGCCCTCCAGCATTATCACGCGTGCGGGATTGAGATCATCAGGATTAGACCCAAACAGGCTTATTTCGGCAAAATCGTAATCATCATTATCCGGCACCCTGAAATCAAAACTGAACATTGTTCCATTCAGGGGTAAAAGGTCAGTTCCGACAAAGAGATCCATTAGAGGTATTCTTAGTTCTTCGTACCAGGTGTTTCCTTCGGTTCTCTGAGCATATTCAATATTTTCGGGATAATGACCGTGCAATTCATTTGAGCCGTAGATAAACTGGCAGTTCCAGTTCCGGTATTCCCATCCTGCACCTCCATCATTCATAATATCAAATAGCAATTCGAACTTATCATCATTCTCCGGATCATTATCATTCATCAGATTGTCATCAGTGACGGAAACAAAGAAATAGAGATATTCCCTGTCCCAGAAATACTTGAATGAGGCAGAGATATCTGCCGGATCCATCCAGTCGGACAGCACCTCAACAGGTGTTAATCCGGCCCAGACCGCTTCATCTTCCACTGCATCAACAGCTCCTTCATATTCAGCAAAGGGCAGAAGTATCAGCTCATCATCAATAGTAATATCATCAATAGCGATATCACCGTTTATACCATAATTATCACCATGAATAATAATTCTTATTACATCCCCGTAAGCGTCGAGTCCGACAGATGCTTCCTGCCATTCAGGTCCATGATCACCTTCAGTGGTCCAAACATTTTCCTCTATGACGCCATCATGGTAAATATCTATCCGAAGATTACCTGAATTATTTCCATACATATGATACCAGAATCGCATGGCAGGAGCGAGCATTGTTGATACATCAATACATTCTGATATTACGGATCCGGACTTGTACGCATTACCATCAGCGTTGAGAGAAAGATAATTACCGCTTCCGGTTGTATGATCAGTTTCAGGTCCTGTATTTGGATTTTCATCGCCTCCCTGGTAAACTATCCAGTTGTAATCATTATTGTCCAGATTCTTAAATATGCTATTAAGCGGTATGCTACCTGGTGTATCTGCTGAGAAGTCCTCATTTAGCGGGATATCTGATGTAAGCGGTGATGTTGAAATTGTTAAAGGATCGAGAACTTTAGTCTCGTTCACATTTCTTACAACCGGATCATATGTACCTGCGGGCAGTCCGGTAAATACCGGTTCTGCCTGGAAGGTAGTTCCTCCGTCGATCGAATACTCAAGTATTTCATCACCTATAGCTTCGAATATGATCCAGCCATCATCCAGGCCGTCACAGCTGGCTTCGCCGTAGACGTCAAATACCTCGACATGTATCGGATCTCTCATGGTCACTCCCTCGTAAGTAGGGAAGTATACCTTTCCGTTATCGTCAAAAAATATCCTGGCCCATAGTCTGTTCGAGATAAAGTTCTCAGACATATCAAAGAAGCTGCCATTGGAATAGTATTTGAAGCCGGCATTATAGCACGCAATCCAGATATTGTTCTCGTCAATAATCTTAACCGATACTGAGTTTGTTAAACCCGGTTCAACACCATTATCCAGATGTATCCAATTACTATTATCATAATGAAATAGTCCTGAAAAATATGCTGCAAGCCATATTTCACCATTATCGGCAGCATCAACCGAGTATATTGTTCTGCCCTCAGGATTGCTGTACAGATGTTCCCAGTTACTTATACCATCAAATTTATAAAGTTCACTGTAGCTTGAGACAAGCAGGCTGCCATCATGATGAGCTGCAAGGGCTATAATGCCATTATGTTCATAATTTGAGCTCCAGTTGCCTTCCGTATCATATCTTGAAAGTCCGTCATTTGTTCCAAACCAGACCGCACCATCCGCCGTTTCAACAGCATCGTTATAATTACCTGTAGCCATATCATAAGTGTCAGATCCGAAGATGAACCAGTCTGTGCCATTAAACATTGATACGCCGCTGAAGTCATTGGTATGCAGGAACCATATTCGGGATTGTGAATCCTTATAGACTCTCTTGATATCATTTGATGCAAAGCCTGTTGTGGCAGGATCAAGGTGTTCCATCACCATTCCGTCATATCTGGCCAGTCCTTCACCCCAGTGGGCTATATAAAGATTTCCTGCTGCATCATCAGCTATACCATAAGTTGCCTGGAAGGGCAGTCCGTCACAGACA
>CAZGUR010000015.1:3621-7692 GCA_964529295.1 uncultured Rikenellaceae bacterium
CGACCATCCCGGATCAAGGTCTGTTGGGCCATAAATTTTTATATTACCAAGCACTTCATTATTCTCAGGATATTCATCCCCGGTCAGTTCGGCAATAATTCTTATTTCTGCTGTTTCAAGCATCTCACTTGCAGTAATATCTACTGGCAGATCGAACATTAAATGAAGAGTATCCTCAGGATTTATTGCAGGTATTGTCTTTGTATCATGCAATATATCATTAAGATACAGCTCAACCACCTGGTCATTTACCACAGAAACTCCGCTATTAGTTATGGTAAATTCGATCTGTTGACTGGCATTCAGGCAATAATAGGGTTCCAGATTATCAATTGACAATACCCTTATATCCCAGTTTATTGGCGGGCGACCGTCAAGTATCAGCGGACGTGCGGGGTCAGTATCCTCCCAGTGACTGCCGTAGAGATGGATAGCATCCATCTCAGCCATATCAAAGTCATTATCGGATATTCTGAAGTCAAAGCTGAACATGGTTCCGTTGAGCGGTTCATAACCTACCTGATACAGGAGGTCGCTGAGAGGTATTCTCATTTCCTCGTACCAGGTATTGCCATCGGTCCTCTGTGCATGTTCCACCCCAGCTGGATTAAATATTCGTCCATCCAGGAGGTCTATGCCCCATGAGATCCTGTATTGTCTGCCATCTGTATCATAGGCAGGGCCTCCGTTATTGGCCAGGTCGAAATAGATCTCAAAATTATCATTCTCCCATGCGTTGGGATGTTCCTCCCCATAATTAACAAGATCATCATCAGTAATGGAAACAAAGAAGTACATATAATCCTTATCCCAGAAATATTTCAGCGTACCGGAAATATCGGCCGGATCGAGGTGGCCGATGATCTGTTTCTCCGTCAGGCCGGCCCAGACGGCTTCATCGTCAAAAGCATCTATTGTACCTCCGTATTCTGCAAACGGCAGGTATTCAGCTGCTTCTGTTACTGCAATATTATCCAGTGCCAGTCCGTCCCAGTTATCGCCTTCATCACTTACAAAGACAAACCTGAACTTAACCGATGGCTCACCTGCGAGGGGTGAGAGATCAAAGGATGCGTTTCTCCAGTCGTTCATGGTGCCCGTCCATATAAACGGCAAACCTGTAGACCGGGCAGCACTGGAATTATCAAAAAGCCATAGTTCAGCGGGAGTCAGATCAGGGGCAAACCATGATCTGCCTCCGTCTGTTGAATACTGCAGTAAGAATCCATCGTCGGCATCATGGGTAAATAACCAGTAGGCGAATCTAATCTCAGGCATAATAAGTCCTGTAAAATCAAAGCATCCGCTCTCGAGAATTGATATCTCGTTATCATTATACTGGCCGTCAGGATTGGTTTCCAGTGACATACCGGAACCGCCATAAGGATAATTGACCTCCGCATTATATGGTGTTCCGTGTGTGAGACTTGGATTATTTCCATAGATGGTCCATCCATCGGTATTGGATTCAAAGTCCTGGATATAATCAAATACTGAGACAACAGGCTGTGAGACTACTGTTTGTGTAATTTCATCATTATTACTGAATCCGTCCTCAGGCAGATCAGTCCATACTCTTAATTCATATACCGTACCTGTAACTGAGAAGTCAGCAGGAGTGTCGAACATAAGGGTTGTTTCTGATCCTGCCGGTAAGGCATCAGTTATAGTATTTGTAACAGTGGTGCCTCCGTTTATACTATAATGTATATCGTAGGAGCTTACATCGTTTATCCCAATATTTTTAATGGTCACACTGATGTCCACCGGTGAACTGTAATCACAGGTACTGCTGAGCAATACATCATTTACACTCAGATCGTAATCAGCTTCGAGATCATATATATGCAGATCATCAATCGCAACTCCTTCAGATGATTCCCAGTTATCCCAGGAGAGATATCCGAATCTGAGTCTTACATTATTCCTGTCAGATACCTCAGGCAGCAGATGGCTGGCTTTAATCCAGTCAGCATCCTCCGCGTTGGTCCACGACTTATTTCCATAGCTGTCGTCAAGCCATGAATCATGGGCCTGGTACCAGTTGAGTGTGTCACCTTCTTCACCCACAGGATGCCATGACTGTCCCTCATCGAGGCTGTACTGCAGAATAAGTAATTGGTCAGCATTTCTGAGATCGCGCTTCATCATGAATGATATGGCAGCATGGCTCATGCCCGTAAGGTCAAGTTCAGGCAGGTAGGCAAAGTAAAAACCTTTCCAGGAGACAGGTCCTGCTGTAGTATGCAGACTTCCTGTACCTGAATATGCATTGTTTAAACGATTATCCTCAGGCATTCCAAAACTCCAGCCGGGGTATCTGGAAGTGAAGTAGTCCTCTGTATTAAAGGTCCAGCCCGTACCATCTCCTTCAAAATCTTCAAAATATTCACCAGCATGAGTGCCTGGAATGAATATCTGCTTGATTATGGTATCATTCTCCGTATTACTGTCACTATAGTCCAGCCATGCCTTGAGCTCATGAACTCCCGGGCTAAGTGTAGATATATCCGCCCAGACTGTACGGCTTGTAAATTCCACCGGTCCCATCCACAGGGTCTCATCGAAATATTCTATACTGCCATTATCTATCTGCAGCCCAAACCTGCCATATAGTTCGTCGATCTGAGCACCGTTATTGACGAATGAGAATTCAAGATATCCGGGTTCCCCTTCAATATTACCAAAATTGTTATGTGGTACAAGGTCAAATGCTTCAAGGTCAACCTGATTACCATTTACAATAGAGAAATCATCTATGACTATTCCTTCATCCACCGGATCGATATAATTATCAGCTCCGAATGCAATCCTGAATTGTATATTTGGTTCATAGGCCAGGAAATCGGCATTTATGCGCATCTTATTCCACTTTCTTGTTCTCCCGCCTATGCCACTACCGTCGCCCAGTTCTGCCAGCCTTCCTGACCATAATTCGAGTCCCGGCAAAAATCTCCAGTTATCAATAAAATTCCAGTTAACACCATCGGTGCTATATTGCAGTGTAAGGGCTTTTTCGGGGCTCATATCACTCCAGTACCAGAAACTGAGTACGGGGTAATCGAGAGATGAGAAATCAAATGCAGGGGATGTAATAAAGGAAAGTTCATTGCCATTATATGCACCCTCAAGACCGGTTGCCCAGGCATTAATGCCGGAGAGGGCTTCGTTTAACCTGCTGCCTGCAGGTGTTCCCAGTTCCCATGAGGGATTATTTCCTGAAACAGACCAGTACTGGTTGGTTTCAAAATCCTCTGTATAGGGGAATGTGTTGATTACCGGCGCATTAACTATTGTGGTATTAAGAGTATCACCCCACCATATCAGGGCATCGGGATATGTGTTCACTACCAGGATATCATATTCTCCATAGGATGAGAAATTATATGTTCCTGAAGTCTGGTACTGCACCGTTTGATCAGGATCAACTGTTCCGGTATACTGCTCTTCCAGAACAAGGGATTCATTTACAAATAAGCTGAAAGGAATATTATCAACTGAATTAAGTCCCCGGTTCCTGAATTCGATATTAAAAGTTCTTTCACCCAGGTCTGATCCTGAAACAGGTTCAATAATCTGTGCGGGTCTGACATCGTATGCCTTATCTAATATCTGAAAGAAATCGAAAGTAAATCCCTCCCGTACACATGTTTCATTATCACAGCTGGTAGCAAATACCATTCTGAAGACTATTGAGGAGAGGTCACCTATAAAATTCAGCTCATGTCCTGCCCATGTATTCCAGTTTCTTTCGCCAGTCCATCCTCCGTTATTGCCAAGATAGGAGAGGGCACTTATTCCCCCGAATTCCCAGTTATACCTTAGCTCAACACCCGGATCATCCACTCTTTGCCATGTGGCGCCCATATCGCTTGAATACTGAAGCTGGACACCATCATCCCAGTTTAGAAGCGATTTGTAGACAAACTGAAGGAATGGTCTAATCATGCCTGAGAGGTCAAATACCGGGCTGTAAACCATTGAGATCTCATTATAGTTATGTGGTCCCGTAGCATTTGTGACCCATGCTTTTTCATTCTTGGGTGCGCCTGTGAGGTCACCATAATCAGG
>CAZGUR010000015.1:7702-12189 GCA_964529295.1 uncultured Rikenellaceae bacterium
AGGAGTAGCTACTTCCCATGATGAGTTTTGTCCTCCTGAAAACCAGCCATGACCGGATTCAAAATCTTCATTATACAAGGCATTCTGAACGGTGCCTGTGGCAAAATGTAAGAATGATGTGTCAAGGGAATCATTAGCACTATATCCATCACCTGCGATATTAACAGCGACAATTATATTGTATTCGCCAATATTTTCGAAGTTAGCAGTCGTAGGAAGGTTGATCTGTTCGGATGAACCGGATATTATTGTGGTTGTGATATTGTCGGTAGTCCATGTATTGCCGCCATCGAGTGAATAGCTGATATCATAGGCTGTTGCATCAAGCAGGCCTTCGTTGGCTACAGATACTGTGATTGTTTCACTGCTTCCATAAGCTGTACCGTTTGCCGGGGCATCCAGCGAAAGCACCTTAAGGTCGTTATCCGGTGGTGCATTTATTGAGAAATTATCAAATGCAGCTCCATTATGCTGTGGCCAGTTTTCGCATCCATCAAAAATCAGCATAAACTTGACCGATGAATTACCTGCAAGGTCATTAATATTATGCCTTACATGCATCCAGTCATTTGTTGAAATATTTTTCCAGGCTGCGGTAATGGCAGGGTAGCAGCTTCCACCAATATTCTCATTATACCAGTTATCTCCTGTACCGATATCACCTACCTGGGTCCAGCTCATTCCGTTATCTGTTGTTGCCAGCAGCATTACCGATCCGTAATAATCCGGCATGTCAAGCCAGAGGTCAAACTCCACGAAGGCTGAAGATAGTGTTGTAAGGTCAAAGCAGGGGCTCATCAGGTAATAGCAACCCTCCTTATATCCCGTACCGGGATTGGTATGCCAGAAATATCCTGAGCCATGATCAAAATATCCAACTGCCTCACTGAGGTTCCAGTATTCACCCTGGTCATTTTCAGCCACCCATCCTTCTTCCAGACCTTCGAAGTCGGCAAGGTAGGGATAGGTATTAATTATGGGCTGATGCGTTACATGCGTTTGTAATCCATTATTATAATCCATGGTGTCACCTGAAAGGGATGTCCATAGGTCAAAATAGTAACGTTGTCCCGGAATATCCAGTACGACTGGATCTGTAAATGAGAAATCCTGTTCCTGTCCGGGTGACAGTACACCTGAGGTAAGGAAAGTCTCCTGTACCGGGGCACCACCGTCAATGGTATATGTCACCGGTATATTACTTATACCAGCAGATCCAAAATTCTTTAACCTGAATGCTATATTATAATCAGCAAGGCCACAATCAGAATAATTATCCATCCAGATAATACCAACATCAGGATCAGGGGCTTCACCTATAAGTATATTATCAATACCTACTCCATCATACATCTCTGTGTCTGAGTGTTCAAAGGCTCCGAAATAGAACCTGAACCTTACACCTGACATTCCTGCCACCTCATCAATAATATGCCGGTAAAAACCCCAGTCATTATTCACACCCCACCATGAAGGATGTTGTGAATCACCTTCAAAATAGTTGAAATCAGCGTTTGCCCAGTATTGTTCCCCGGTTGAGCCTATGTCGTTCCAACTGGCTCCCCCGTCTGTTGAATACTGGACCATAGCTGCTGCATCCGGACCCGTATGTGTCCACAGGTTAAATTGTATATAAGGATGGCTCACAGAGGTAAAATCGAAGCATGGACTTTCAATCCATGAATGTTCATCATAGTTAAAGCCACCGGACGCGTTTGTTGTTGCGTAGAAGCTACCCTCTGCCGGGTAACCGATATGTCCACCTCCGCTGACAAGCTCCCATGAAGGATCCTGCCCTTCAGCAAACCAGCTTTCCCATGACGCTTCAAAGTTCTGTATATGAGGAAATGTGTTTATTGTTTCAAGGTGCCTGACCATAACGTTGCCAACACTGTTATTACCCTCATCCTCATCAGCAAGAATGAGGTTTGTAATAATGTTGTATTCTCCAATACCTGAAAGGTCAATGTTTGGTATATTTACGGTATATGTTTCACCGGGATTGATAGTAATACTTCCTGTGGTATAGTTATCCCAGATTGCTCCGGCATCGAGACTATAATCTATACTCAAAACATCACTAAAAGCGTTTATACCGTTATTATATATGTCGATATCTATACTTTCTATACCCAGACTACAATGATTGCCCTCAATATTATATACTGAGGCCAGCATAATAAGGTCATAGTCAAATTTATAGTAGTTATAGAGGTGATTTATGGTCATGGGATCAGTGCCAACCCATATATTGCGATTATTCCCTCCGTCCGGGAATTCCGAGTTTCCCCAGTCACCGTTAATACGAAATTTATATTCTTGATTTGTTTCCGGAGCAATATCCAGTGTTACGGTGTAGATCCCGTCGGTTTCAGGATCACTCAGCTGGGTATAGTCTCCTCCCCAGCCATTAAAAGATCCTGCAATATCAACATTGTCAGAGCCCGGGATAAAATTCCCGATGCTGATCTGATAGTTCATGTCAACATTGAAAGTTACCGGGGTTGTTTGAGATAGTATTACTGAGAAGGTATTCAACAGGAATACCAGGAAGAGGGCCAGATTCTTCTTCATGACAGGCTAGTTTTAGGTTTTTTGAAAAAAAGAAAACAAATTACAAAAAAATGAGGAATTTTTAGTTATGGAGCTTTGTTTTATTATATACCGTGAAGAAAAATTTTACTAATGACAGTTTTGTATTGATGAATATTGTTTTCTGATTGATAAATTTTTTTAAAGAATGGCTTATCCCAGCATGCTGATCATATCTTTATCGTCTTTATGCACGGCCACGAAATTGGGTCCAATAAAATCCTCGTATTTGAATTTATAGGGTCTGAACTCAACAGACTTCGGAAATATTTTACCAACAATATACCCGTATTGTTCAAAGAATTCATAAAAATCTAGCAGTAACTTCCTGGTAGTAATATTGATATAACCATATTCAAACTGTACCAGTCTTATCAGCTTGTTTTTGAAGGCCTTGCTGAAACCTGTCACTGCTTCATATTCGGCGCCTTCAAGGTCTAGTTTTAAAAGATCAATATAATCAATGCCATATTCTTTCATAAAACCATCACCGCTGATCATATCTATCGGGACGGATGCTTTAGGGTCATAAGGCAGGCCTTTAATGTTATAAACCGAAGAATGAGTATGTGAAGGAAAAATATTTATTTCCTGTTTTGTTTCGGATGAAAACAAACCTTTCATCACGGGTTTTATGTGTTCTGTTTCAGCTGTGTTCTCTTTCAGCATTCTGAAGGTTTCTTCCACCGGTTCAAATGCATATATTACGGCATCAGGACAGATACTGCTTACCATCAGTGAATATTTTCCGATATTGGCACCTCCGTCAATAACAAGTGTTGGTGATAATTTTGCCAGCTTGCGCAGAAGTGTCAGTTCCCCGTTACTGTAAAGATCATGGTTTCTGTTTTCATAGAACCTGTTCATGGCTATCCCAAAATCGCCAAGGGCTCTGAAGAATCTGTTATGTGTATTTTTCTTGAAAATTCTCTTTATGGACATTTTTTATTTTTAATTACTGTCTCTTAAATAGTACTTATAGGTCGCAACAGCTCTCTTCCGGGCAAAGTTATGATCTACAACAGGGTCAGGGTAATCCGCTGTATTCACTTCCGGGACCCAACTATTAATATATATGTTATCCTTATCAAACTTTTTTGCCTGCAGTAAGGGGTTGAACACCCTGAACCACGGAGCGGCATCACAGCCTGTGCCGGCTGCCCATTGCCAGTTGCCGTTATTTGATGCCAGTTCATAATCAAGCAGTTTGCCTGCAAAATATCTTTCACCCCATCTCCAGTCACATAAGAGATGTTTGCACAGGAAACCGGCGCTTATCATCCTTGCCCTGTTATGCATAAAACCTGTTGCATTAAGTTGCCGCATGCCGGCATCAACTATTGGAAACCCTGTTCTGCCCCTGCACCACCTCTCGAACAGTTCATGGTCATTGATCCATTTAACCCTGTCATACCCTGACCTGAAACTATTATTCACAACACCAGGAAAGTGATATAATATCTGCATAAAGAACTCCCTCCATATCAGCTCGTTCAGGTAAGTACTGTTAACCATAAGCGCTGTTCTGACAAGCTCCCTTATGCTTATGGTGCCAAAGCGGAGGTGTACGCCTGCATAGGTTGTGGCATCAAGTGAGGGGTAATCCCTGTGCTTATCATAATCATTGATATTTCCGGCAGAGAACTTCCTGGCCTTTATCCGGGATTTTTTGAAGCCCAGGGATTCCAGTGACAGCAATGTACAGGATATGCCTACAAGATTACCCAGCTTACCGGATGAATTAAATATTTCCGGCATTCCCTTATGCTCAAGGGTTTTTAACCATTTCCTGCTGAAGGGAGTGAAGACGGTATAGGGAGATGAGTCATCTTTTATTACCTCAGATTTTTCAAAGATGAGCATGTCCTTGTAACTATTGGTTTCAATGCCTTTAT
>CAZGUR010000015.1:12199-23354 GCA_964529295.1 uncultured Rikenellaceae bacterium
AGGTTTGTCACTTTATTGTCACGTTCAAGTGCATAAGGCTCATAGTCTTTATTCCAGCTTACTGATTTAACAGGCAGCGAGGATAGAATCTGCTTCCAGTTATATAGACAGTCACCTTTTAAAATCAACAGCGATGAACCATATTTCCCCACTTGCCTGTTTATCTTAGTCAGCTCGCAATAGATAAATGACACTCGCGGATCATTATCCGGCAGGTTTTCCAGAATATTATCGTCAAAAATAAATACTATCAGTGTCGGTTTACCGGATGTAAGGGCATAATAAAGTCCGGCATTATCATTTAGTCTCAGATCCCTTCTCATCCAGAAGATGCTTAATCCTGAAATGTTGACTTCTTCCGGATGAGTGAGCTCCCACTGACCTGTTTTACCTGAACCTGTCATCAGAGTTTTTCCTTTCACTTAAATCAATTTTTCCTTCAAGCCAGCCTATTCTGTATTTTTCATCGCCATCAAAATCCGGTATAAAAGGCTTGATATCCAGTATGGGTGTATTATCATACATGTCGGCACCTGAAAAAAATATCATATTATGCTTTATCTGCTCAACTTTCACTATCGATAAACCTATCCTGTTTGGCCTTTTTGGTGCCCTTGTCGCAAACACTCCCCTCTTTTTATTATCAAGAAAAGGCACTACATGAAGCTTGAAATCGCCTTGCTGCTGCCTGTCAAAGACATAAATTATTATTATATGTGAAAAACCTTCAAGGTCTTTTAGTCCGGGTATATATTCAAGTAGTATCTCTGCCTTACCCGTTTTGTCTTTTGCATAAGCCGGCTGTATGGGAGAACCTGATAATTCTTTATGCTCTGTCCTTATGAATCCCACCGCTTTGAACTCAAATTTCATCATAATAATACGGGAGTTTTTTCAAAGGTAACACAATAAGGTATTATTATGATAAATGGAATATAGTTTATACCAGGAATAAGTTAAATTTGTCGAAATTTCAAATATTATTATAAAGCTAATAATGCCAGTTCAGAGAAAATTATCTATAACAGACTACTATAATCAACAGATTTCTGATATATGTTTCTTCCTGGAGCGCATTCCGGACAGCCATAAGAAGAAAGATATCCATCAGCTGAGGGTAAGGATAAAAAGGCTGAAATCACTGTTTCTGTTACTTGAATATATTTATACATCTGATTTCAGTGCAAAAGATAATTATAGTTTGTTCAGGCCGGTCTTTAAAAGTGCCGGGCTGCTGAGAGAGTTACAGGTTAACCGTGATCTGTTAAAGAAGTTTGGGGGAACGGATGAGTTGCGAAAGGCGTATGGTGGATATGCCAGGGAGATATTGCCAGGCATGACAGAGGACCTTGACAGGGCAATAGCGGGATATGATTATTCACGGCTTGATATAATAAGCAGCAGGGTGGAGGAATTATTCGGAAAGCATAAAGAAGCTGGCCTGGTGGATAGAATCACAAGGTTTATTGCATATGAAATAGGAAGGATCCGGCCTTTGGCAGATGATCCTGGTCAGGTTGACAATATACATGACATCCGTATAATGCTTAAGAATATTAAACCATTACTGCTGTTGATCTTTCCGCTTCCCTGCAGTGCCTTCGACAAGGTGCATTACAGTAAACTGTCTGATACTGACAGATCAATTGGCAAATGGCATGACATGCATGTTCTTTCAGTGTCATTATCATCATTTTTTAATGCCTGTGTAGACAGTAATTCCGGAATATATCATGAATACCTGGCCCTGGCGGAAAATTTCGAGAAGAAAAAAAGGAAAGCTCTTGGCCGGGCACGGAAAAGCGTTGCCGCTACATTATTATTTTTTAGCGAAGACCCTTCATCAGTTTAAGTAGTCTGATAGCCCTGCTTATTCATAGCCTGATGCCGTTCTGACTGTCCACTGGCCTTTCGCCAGCCTGTTTGTTCACGGGACTGATGCCACAGTGATTATTGAATGATCTGACGCTTGCCTGATTGTTCTAAGGTTTCTTTACTTTTCTGCCGGGATGAAGAAGAACCTTTCCTTCTGACATATTACTGCGGTAATTATCAATGGCCTTATTAATATCTGATAAATCGTAACTACCTGATACCTTTATTTTTATATCACCGGATAACATCTTCTTAACACTGCTTAGTGTCTTCAGATTTTTCAGAACCGATTTGCCCGCTGTATAATTTCCAAGGTAAAAGCCTTCCAGCTTCTTATCCTGTTGAATCAGTGTACGGGGATCTATATTGATGTTTTGTTCAGATAATTTACCGTAGGAAATAACTGAACTCCCGGGAGGTGATACTCCCAGCATTATCTCTGCTTGTTCGCCGCCCACAGCATCAAAAAACAATTTTGCATTCAGCCTGGCCGAACAAAATCCAAGTTCCTTTTCAAAATCAGGTGACTCGCTTGCCAGTATATATTCTGCACCAATCTTTTTCAGCGATTGTAACTGTGACTCTCTTTTAACAATGTTAATGAGCTTAATATCGTTTCTTTTGCATAAATGGATTAATATACGCCCCAGTGAGCTGGCTCCTGCATTATTAACAATGGCCTCTGCTCTGTGTATTTTTGCTATCTCAATAAATGCATATGCTGTCAGGGGATTGACAAGAAGCATTGATCCCTGTTCATTATTAATATTTTTATCCAGTGGTATAACCCTGAATGCCGAGGTAACCATGTATTCAGCCCAGGTGCCTCCCCTCAGTATTGAAGAGGTACAGGCTACCCGCTTTCCTTTTCGCAATTTGCCTATAATCCCCTTGCCACTTTTAATAACGATGCCACTTCCTTCTATGCCGGGTATAATGGGATAATCCGGTTTTGAGGCAAAGTTGCCCTGAAGAAGGCTCAGATCAGAGGGATTGACAGGAGCATAATCCATTTTTACCAGCACCTCACCCGGACCCGGCTCTGGTATTGGTATATCATTTACGTATAACACATCCCCCGCTTGTTCCTGAATTACTGCCCTCATAAATTGTCCTTTTCTGTGATTTAATAATCAGCTTCTAGCTGCCGGGATTGTTTTCTTTGAGATCTTTGTTTAGATCCAGTTTTTTTCGGGTAAAGTAAGCGTTTTGGCTGCTACCCTGAACCATATACGCGTAACACGGTTATTTTCAATTTCAAGTATCTTGTATTCTATGCTGGCAAACATATTGTCCAGCCTGTAACTTTTCCCAGGCTCAATACCTGTGCCGGCAGGGTTGCTGAGTGGAATGAATTCGGTGATAAACAATTTCAGATCTTTGGACTCGCCGGTAATCCATAGTGTTTCTTTTTCAGGGCTGAAGTCAACCTTAACCCTGAGACCGTTAATGAGATCTATTGATTTGATGCCGGTTTTCAGTGCTGCCGAATGGCTTGCCTGTCTTGTTTGAGCCAAAGCACCGGCGGAAAAGAAAGTAATTATGACCAGGCTAAAAATGATTTTCTTCATGGCTGAAAATATTAGGATATAAAATAATTGATGTTTTCAGTATTATCGCTGACAAAATTAGTAATACTTATGTCAATTACTAATTTTTAATAAATGCGGAATGGTAAAAGGATATTCCGTCACTTCTCATAAAAGGACACTGGTTTATTATGATTTGCTCTTTTTATTGCATAAAAAATAAGCCAGGTGGCAGTCCGGTGACTGCCTGCCTGGCAATTCTTTTAATTACTTGTAAGCCTGAAGTATATCAGGATTAAGTTGCAGCAGAGATGCTCTTTTCAGTCTCTGCGGCCCCTTGAGTCATTATCCTCTTTGGGCCTGGCCTTTTTTACAACAATCTGACGTCCGTCAAATTCTGTGTCATTAAGTGAGTTGATAGCCTCAAGGCCTTCTTCCTCATTGGGCATTTCAACAAATCCAAAACCTTTGGATCTTCCTTCGTATTTGTCGAAGATAATCTTGGCTGATTCTACTTCGCCAAATTTTTGAAATAGTTGTTCTAATTGTTCTTCCGTTGTCTGGTACGAAAGTCTTGCAACAAAAATGTTCATCTGAAATAAAATAATTACTGAGGATCCCAGGTCTGTGGAACACAAGTCCCTCATGATTAAACAATATGCAAATATATATTATTTTTATTTATTCTATAACCATTTCTTTTTTTTAAAGAAAAGCAGCAGTGAAACGATAAGGATAATAATGATAATCCAAAAGAAAAGATACCCGTACCTCATGTCCAGTTCGGGCATATAGGTAAAATTCATACCATAGATGCCGGCAATAAAGGTGAGAGGTATAAATAATGAGGCAAATATGGTCAATACTTTCATTACCTGGTTCATCTTATTGCTTACCAGTGTGTTGTATGTGTTGAGCTGATCAGATACCATGTTACTGTATAACTCCACCGACTCAATTGTATGTATGATTGATTCTTTCAGATCTGTCATATAAGCAAGTGTGTCTTTACTGAAAAAAGTATCATCATTCTTAAACAGGTTGAGCACCGCCTCCCTGGCCGGCCTGATGCATTTACGCAGAAACGACAGTTCCGTTTTGTAACGGTATATCTCTGTGGCAATATCTGATTTGTTCTCTGCAAAAATCTTTGTTTCAAGCTCCTCTATTTTCCTTCCAAGCATTTCAATTATTGAATAGTAATTATCAGTTATTATATCCATCAGGGCATATGCCAGGTAATCGTTATTATTCAGTCTTACCCGTCCGCCTTTATTCCTTATCCGTTCCCTTACCGGGTTAAACACATCTCCTTTGCGTTCCTGCATGGTGAGCAGGTAGTTTTTTCCAAGAATAATTGAAATCTGTTCAGCTTTAATAATATTTTTTTCAGTATCGTAATCAAGCATCTTAAGGATAAAAGCATCATAGTTCTCTCCTGATACGTATTTGGGCATCTGGTCGGTATTCAATACATCTTCCATAAGAAGATTGTCGATATTGAAAATATTCCCGACTTCACCCATCATATCCATATCATGGATGCCAAAAACATTGATCCATGATACGGATTCTTTCTCTAAATAAGGTTTACAGTCATTGATGGACTCTATGTCATTTTCTTCATGATGGTCAGGACCGTAGTCCATTACCCTGATTTGCGGCTTATCCATTTTCTGACTGCCCACCAGTATCAGCGATCCCGGTGCTTTGCCTCTTACCCTGGAACGGTCTTTAATAAATCTTGCCATAATGTTTAGTTTAATTTTACTCCTGCTATCTCTCTTAGTACCATAAACAAAAAGTCGATGTCCCCTTTGTTTCTTCTGTGGTTTGTGAGGTTAATCCTGAGCGATATTTTGCCATTGATCCTGGTTCCGGCAAAGAAAACTCTCCCGTCTTCTTCAATGCCTTCAAGTATTTTTTCATTTATAATATCAAGCTGCTCTTCATTATTCCTGTACTGGCCGTTTTTCCCGGTATACCTGAAGCAGACGATTGATAAGGGAACAGGTGCCAATAATTCAAAATCATCGGCATTGTTTATAATGTCAGCTGCGTACCTGGCCAGCATACAATCATTTTCAATAGCTTCTTTAAGCTTTTCCGCTCCGTATGCTTTAAAAGTCATCCATATCTTTAAAGCCTTGAAATCTTTTGTCAGCTGGAGATTGTAATTCATCAGGTCATCGCGGTCTGTGTCACCAACACTGCCCCTGAGATAATCAGGCACAAGGCTGAAAGTATTTCTCAGCTTCGCCCTGTCTTTAACCAGAACGCAGGATGCCTCGAAGGGGACAAAAAACCATTTATGGGGGTTGATAAGCAGTGAATCGGCCATCTCGAATCCTTCAAACATATGTTTTGCCATTTCTGTTCCGGCAGCAGGCAATCCATAGGCGCCGTCAACCATATACCACATATTGTATCTGCCGGCAATAAGGCCCAGTTCTTTCAGAGGGTCAACGGCCCCGTTATTTGTAGTGCCGGCAATGCCAATGACGCAGGAAGGAATGTACCCTGCTTTTATATCATCATTGATGCTCTGTTCAAGTATTTTTGTGTTAATCCTGAAATCTTTGTCAACAGTAATCTTTCTGAGATGTCTCTTCCCCAGTCCAAGGATATCCATTGCCTTATCAATGCTTGAATGGCCCTGCTCAGATACATAAACAGTCATTCTGGGCATATCATACAAACCATTCTCGGATATATCCTTCTTACTAGTGGATTTGCGCATAACGGCAAGGTTAAGGAGGTTGGCCACAGAGCCACCGCTGACAAGCACTCCTCCTGCATCTTCAGGGTAACTGATAAACTGGCAGATCCATTTAATGACTATCTTTTCAATCTCCGAGTTGGCAGGTGCGCTGTGCCATTTAAGGTTATTCTGGTTAAGGCTGCTTTTAAGCAATTCGGCAATCATTGATGCATGGTTGCCGCCTCCTGTTATATAGCCGTAGTAGTTGGGACTGGGATTGAAATTGGATGTTTTGAATATATCATTTCTTATTGTCTCCAGCAGTTGTTCAGGGTCCCGGCTTTCTGAAGGAAGGTTTTCATCGAACAGGTTTCGTATTTCGGCGGGACTGTAATTATTATAAATCTTCTTATCCCGTAAATTTTCAGAATACCACTGTTCAATTATACCAGCTGACTTTACTATTAAACTCTTAAGCTTTTCCGGTGTAAAATCCAGGCTGCTCCCTTTGCTCATATCCTTATCCATATAATTAATATCTGTTTATTATTTACCTTTCAATCAGCTGATGATAATTTTCCCTTTCCCCAATTCGGTAAACCCGCCTATAATTTCTGCTTCCTTTACTCCCGAGCTGTGCAGTTCACTAACAAGAGCAGCAGCATCTTTGCCGGGCAGTGCAATAAGTAATCCGCCCGAGGTCTGTGCATCACATAAAACAAGCTCCGTTGTTCTCCCGCAGGATCCAAAGTCAACATCGCCTTTAACAAAATCATAATTATTATAGGTCCCACCCGGGATAATACCGGCCGTGGCATGATTATATGCCTCTTCAATATAAGGGACTTTTGAATGGTATAGAATGGCATCACATTCAGATGCTTTACTTATCTCTCTTAAATGACCTGTCAGACCAAATCCTGTTACGTCTGTGCATGCATGTATATCATATCTGAGCATTACCTTAGCTGCATCCCTGTTAAGAGCTGACATAATACTGATCAGCTTATGTTTTATGTCTTCATTTAGCAGTCCTCTTTTCATTGCAGTGCTGAGTATGCCTGTCCCGACAGGCTTGGTCAGTACCAGTGCATCGCCTGGCTGTGCACCTTTGTTTCTAATAATCCTGTCAGGGTGAACAATACCTGTTACAACCATTCCGTACTTTGGTTCAGGATCTTCTATGGTGTGTCCGCCCAGTATTCCAATACCGGCTTCGCTGGCTTTATCCTGTGCTCCCCTGAGTATCTGCTTAAGTATCTCAAGCGGCAGGCTGTCTTCCGGGAAGCCTGCAATATTAAGGGCAAAAAGAGGCTTTCCCCCCATGGCATAAATATCACTCAGGGCATTGGCTGCAGCAATGGCTCCAAAGGAGTAAGGGTCATCAACAACGGGAGTGAAAAAATCCAGTGTCTGTACTATGGCCTGCTCATCATTTATCCTGTATACAGCTGCATCATCTGATGTCTCCGTTCCAACAAGGATCATCGGGTCGGTGAAAGGGGAGAGGGAGGCCAGTATCTTTTCAAGTTTATGGGGCTGTATCTTGCAGGCGCAGCCCAGACCGTGAGTATAATGTGTAAGTTTTACCTTTTCTTTTACATTTACCTGTCTGTCTGCCCCTTTCTCCTTCCCGGGCATCAGGGGCAGGGCTGTTGCTGTTATTTCATCAGCTGCTCTTTTTATATCATCCATGACTGTTTCCCTGCCGGTTGAAAACCTGACAGTGCCCATAGCATATTCCATCGGCACCTTCATTGCTTTCAGTACATCCGATAAATCGACACTCCCGGCGTGACATGCAGCACCGGCCGAGGCTGCCACATTTTCAAGCCTTGAAACAAGGGTGTTGGCTTCCACTCCCCGGAAAGAAACACTCAGCGTGTTTGGAAGTCTTTCTTCAGGATGACCGTTTAACTTAAGATCCGGGATGGATTCTTTCAGTAATTCATACAGGTAATCCCTGGTTTTTTTGTATTGATCTGTATATTGTCCCAGCCTATTCATAGCCAGCTCACAGGCCATGCCCAGACCTACTATCTCCAGCACATTTTCCGTTCCGGCACGCAGATTCTGTTCATGATCAGCTCCGTGTATCAACTTTTCCAGGGCTACACCTTTACGGACATATAAGGCCCCTATGCCTTTTGGTGCGTATATCTTGTGACCGGCCAGGCTGAGCAGGTCAACACCCAGACTATCAACCCTGGTCTCTATCTTGCCGGCCGACTGGGCGGCATCAGTATGAAAGAAGATATTATGAGCTTTTGCTATTGCTGCTATCTCAGCAATGGGTTGAATGGTGCCAACCTCATTATTGGCATGCATGATAGTGATAAGAATAGTACTCTTTTTAATTGCTGTTTTCACTGTCCCGGCGCTTACCCGCCCGTATCCATCCACGGGAAGGTAGCTGATTTCAAAACCTGATCGCTCAAGATACCTGCATACTTCTGTTACTGCCGGGTGCTCAATGGATGATGTAATTATATGATTGCCTTTATTCCTGTGCTTAAGAGCAATACCTTTGATGGCGTAATTATTTGACTCAGTGCCCCCGCTGGTAAAAACTATTTCTGAAGGTTCACAATTAAGCATGGCCGCCACCTGTTTCCGTGCATTTTCAATCGCCTTTTTTGTTGCCACACCGTATGAATGCAGGCTTGAGGGATTACCAAAATACCGGGCGAGAAAAGGTTGCATTGCTTCTGCCACATCCGGGGCTACGGGTGTGGTGGCATTATAATCAAGGTATACCGCTTGCATTATGATTTCTTTATTTGATAAAACACAAAGATATCAGAATTGTATGGTAAAAGCATATTATATATGTCAGGTGATCCGTGGTTTTAGATTTAGAATCAATCTTCTGCTAAATGTTATTTGTCAACATTTCAGTGCAGAACGTCCAGGTTGTTTTCTTCTACTCTCATTGTATGGTATGAAGTAAAAACACGGCCATACATATCTTTTGCTCTTACTTCTATCGTATGCCTGCCGACAGGCCAATCAGTGCCTACCGCAGATGACCAGATATGACTTGAAGGCTGTGGTGCAGGCAGGTCCCGGCCGGGAAAAGCTTGTCCGGACAGGGAAGGGTCATTCTCCCATTGTTCAACAAAACCCAGCTTATTGAAGCTGTTCCATCGCTGGTCAAGCAAAAGATAATATGGATCAGGCCTTCTGATTTTTTCCATCTTTTTCCAGTCGGTAAGACCTTTCACCCTGTAAGCCAACTCTGAATATTCACTACCATTGAAAAAGTTAACCGTCAGTAAGGGGTCTTCGTCTGATCCGGCACTGATACCTCTTGGCAGGTGGATATTCATCCTGTGATCATCGGGACTCCCGGCCACTTTCCAGTCTATTGTATAATCGATGTCATTAAAAGTAATTATGGCATAACCATTGGGTGTGCCGTCCCGCATCATGGTATGAGGTATGTCTGTCTCTCCCTTCATGCCTCTCCACCAGCTTCCCGATGTGGTACCTACATTAAAATGGTGGTGTGGTTTTTCCCTTTGCCAGGCTGATGAGTCCCGGTGGAAAAACATATTTTCCTGCATATGGGTATGGGCGGAGATGGATAGTGTATTTGGAAAATCTTTCAGAAGATCAAATAATTTTGTCTGATCGTCCTGTCTGAATGAATTTCCCTGTTTTGCCAGCGGTATATGCATATTTAATACAATCAAATCATTTTTCGCTACGGTTTTCAGGTAATTTTCCAGGAAAGTAAACTGATCAGGTCTCAGTCCCCCCACATACCTGTGTGACCCGGCTATATCTTCATGTATTATGTCATCCAGTATAATAAAATGCACCTTTCCGCAGACAAAGGCATAGTTGGCCGGGCCGTAGATACTGTTATAGGTTTCTCCTGAAAGTATATCTTCAGGGGCCGAATAATTAATATCATGATTACCCATTACATTATACCAGGGAATGCCAGTCTGTGCAACCGCCTGGTTCAGGGGGGTGAAAAGCTCTAACTGGTCAAAGACTATATCACCCATTGTGATACCGAAAGATATGTTCCTGATCCCGATAAGCTCATGAATTATATCTTCAGCAAGGTAGTCGATCTCCTCTATATCCCATGGTTGGGTATCACCAAAAACCAGCACTTTAAATTTCTCCCCTGTCCCTTCCTCATAAAGGGGGAAATTAACTTCATCCGGAAGATCACCTGTGGGTGCCACTCCTTTGTATGAGTAATCATCCGGTGAGCCCTCCGGTCTGTAGAGGTAGTAAAACAAAGGCAGATTATCTTCATTCATTGGAGTCATCCAGCCTGCCGGCTTTATTACAAAGACTGATCCCTTGTCCGGAAGCGGCAGACCGTAATAACCGTCTTTACCGGTAATAACGATGTCGGTACCATTTGATACTGCAACACCCGGTATACCCGGCTCATTCTTATCACGTGTATTATTACGGTTTTCATCATTGAAAACATAGCCTGTAGCCTGTTCTTTGCCATCGGGGGCCTCAATGGAAAAAGGGAATACTGCCTCCTTTTTATCTGCTTTATTACATGCAGAAATGCCAAGGACAGTTATTATAAAAGAAATCAGCAAGGTGTTTTTCATGGTATTGTTTTAACTGTAAGTAAAACATAAATATAATAATATAATAAGTGTCACAGCGTACGAAAATATTAAATATATGTTACAAGCTGTTTTCTTTTTTGCCATATAAGGTCAAAGTATAATAAATTCATGAAGGGATGGAGTGTTTATTCAATAAATGAACCAGGGATAAAAGAAAGGAGAACACTGCCTGGGGGTGGCGTGTTCTCCCGGTTGTCAGGGGTATTTCCATTTACTGGTAAGTGCAATAATTGCCTGGAATAATTAAAAGGTTGATAGAAATACCGGGGTGAATAAATCCATATAACAGTTATGAATTATTAATTTATTTTCAAATGTATTCAATATAACCTGTTTGCTGTCTTTCAAAAGATAAAATATTCATTTCAATTTGTATATTTTATCACTACTGTCCCGTTTAAAAATTGGACAGTCTGGTTAAAAAGTTAATAATTAAT
>CAZGUR010000016.1:0-1564 GCA_964529295.1 uncultured Rikenellaceae bacterium
TACCCGGTAGCACCCTTTCAAATATTGTGGTTCCGTCAGGGAAAGATTTTCGTGTTTCAGTGGGGACTCCTGCAAAGGCCAGCTGTATCCTTTCCTCAACTGTTTCGAGTGCAGTGGGCATATCGTCTGAAGGGCCCCATATCAGTATCATTGCGTCATCGTTTTCAGCATCCAGGAAATCTGATATTTTAGTCCAGTTTTTCCCTGGCATTAAAGGATCAGGCTCTTCTGAATGGGTCATATTGGGTTTTTCTATGCATGCTATGACCTTCAGCCTGTCACTTATCTCATCAGCAAATATCTTACCGGGCTGGGTAAAATGCGATAATATGGACTGGCATTGTGGCAGCCTGATGGCAAAAACCCGCATGTTGTTATCAAAAGCTTCTTTTACAGGTTCAAATATCAGTTCACTTTCATTAAGAGTTATCTCCCTGTACTGTGATTTCCAGTCAGCACTGTTATCTATCCTGAAGTTCAGTGTCTCCATGATCCTAAGCAGTGCATATTGCCTGAAAGCTTCATTATGTGATAACTCGGGTATCCAGCTGTTATGTGACACACCTTTTATTTCAACCCTGCTGCCTCCCTCACAGCTTACATTGACGTCTTCCCTTCCTGCACCGATGCCGGTACGCACCTTGCCGGTGCTCCTGTTGAGGTACCTGATGTATTCTGCTGCTTCAGCCAGCTCCCATGGGGTCAGCATATCGGGGTATGTCACTGTCTCTATCAGCGGCATACCAAGGCGGTCGGTCTTATAAACACGGGTATGGCCTATATCTGATATCTCCCGGCATGAGTCTTCCTCAATACTGAGCTGTATTAATCTTATCTTTTTGTTGCTGAGCTCTATCTCTCCTTCAACACCCAGAATTGCTGTTCTCTGAAAGCCGGTAGGTATGCTCCCGTCCAGATACTGCTTTCTTGTAATATGCACTTCACCTACAATATTGAGTTTGCATAAGAGAGATATCTCAAGTGCTATATCGAGCGCTTTCCTGTCGATGGGAAAAGGGGGAGTATCATCTACTTCATAGGTACAGGCGTTTTCATTATTGAGGCGGTAAATTATCTCTTTGCGGGTTTTAAACTCCATCAGGGCTGTCCCGTCATATTCTCCCAGTTCACTGAGTGTAGGCCGCATATGTCTTACTACCTCGGCATCGTAATTATCATCATCATGATATATGCCTGCCGGGCAGCGGCAGAAAAGCTTGCTTGTTGTCATCAGCTGCTGGTGCACCTCCAGGCCTGATTTAAATCCTATCCTCCGGTAATCCTCGTCAGACGCCTGATGTAGACTAACATAACCAATTTGTCTGCGTGTTGACTCGTAATGTTTTTTTGGATTAAATTTCTTCATCCCCTTTTTAATAATTCGGCCAATTTATGCAAGAATGAGGAGATATCAAATTCCCATGGTATCTGTTATGCAGGGAAGAAATTAATAAAATATATAATTAGCGGTGGTATTTATTAAATTATTTCATTTTGTCCTTATTGTATTAGATTTTTTTAATGGAAAGGGCGAAATAAAAAAAATGAAAGAAAACGTCTTTTT
>CAZGUR010000016.1:1574-3613 GCA_964529295.1 uncultured Rikenellaceae bacterium
GGATGCAGCATGTTATTATCGATTTATTTCCGGACGTGTCAGTTAAATTTAATAGCCTTTACCGGGCTTATGGCTGCTACCAGCCTTGAGGGTATCAGAAGCATAATAAGTATTATGGAGATTGTTCCCAGGTTCAGTCCCGCGAAGTGCAGTAAATCGAAATTTACCGGCACGGTGCTCAGGTAATATGAGGAGGGATCGAGACTTATCAGCTGGAATTTCTTTTGTAAAAATGCCAGTCCATAACCCATAATATTACCCCATAGCAGTCCGGTCCCGATTATATATGCTGCCTGGTTGAGGAATATCTTCTGTATAAGCCTGTTATTGGCCCCCAGGGATTTGAGTACTCCTATCATATTGGTTTTTTCAAGGATAAGGATCAGAAGGCCGGAGATCATGGTAAAAGCCGAAACCAGGAGCATCAGTATAATAATGACGATTACATTGGTGTCCTGGAAGTTCAGCCAGTCCAGTATCTGGGGATACCGTATCTTCAGGTTTGTCACCTTTAATTTGTCTTTGTCATCTTCGAGCTTATAGCCTATAGCATCCCTTGTGATATAGGTCATCAGATCGATATCATTGAAATTATCAATAAAGATCTCAAAGCCGCTGACCTGGTCATCATCCCATGCATTGAGCCTGCGTATATGCCCTATATCACCTAGTATATATACCCTGTCCATTGCCTCCACACTGGTTTCATATATGCCTTCCACTGTAAACTTTCTCATTCGCGGGGGCTCCTGTACGAAATACATGGCAAAATCATCTCCCAGGTCAAGCTTAAGCAATCCGGATATCGAGGCTGATATTATCACCCCGTTGGATATGGTGCTGTCGTTAAGGCTGAGTATTTTGCCCTGCACCAGGTTGTTTTTGAAAAAACTCCAGTCATAATCAGGGCCCACACCTTTAATTACTACTCCCTGTATGTTTTCATCAGTCTTTATTATTCCGGCTTTAGTGGCAAAAACATTGATTTTCTCGAAACCCTTATATTCGGCCAGCTTCGGTACAAAATCCTGTTCGGATGATACCGGGGCTGTTTCAAATGAATAGTTGGAATCAAAATTCACTACCTGGATATGGCCGCTGAAGGCGGCAATCTTATTCCTTATTTCCTGCTTGAAGCCGGTAAGTATGGCAAAAGCCAGTATCATTACTGCAATGCTGAGAGCTATTCCTGCAATAACTATCCTGTTTATCGGCCTGGAAAAGGTCGTCCCCTTTCTCCTTTCACTTATCAGTCGCCTGGATATGAATAATCCTGTTTTCAAATTTCCTCTTTGCCTCAAAATTAATAATTAATAAATAAGTTTGTCAGTATTATGAACAGTTCATATCACAATCAGGAAAATTTATTATTTTGACAAAAAAACCATTATGAATAGATACCTGTTTATTATTCCCCTTATAGCACTATTTTATTCATGCCAGGTACCCGCCGGAAATGTCATCCCGGGTGCTTATCATTTTAACGATTATGACAGCCTTATCAGTGGAAAGAGAGTGGGGATAGTTGGTAATCACACCAGCATGGTAGCAGATGTTCATCTTGTGGACACCCTGCTTTCCAGGGGCGCAGATATAAGAAAAATTTTCGGACCCGAGCATGGCTTCTGGGGAGCCGGGAATGCAGGTGCGAAGATACTGAATGAGAAGCACCCGGTGCATGATATTGAAATAATAAGCCTTTATGGTAATAAGAAGAAGCCGGCAGCAGAGGATATGGAGGGGATTGATATAATGATATTTGACCTTCAGGATGTCGGGGCCAGGTTCTACACTTATATCTCCACACTGCAATATATAATGGAAGCATGTGCGCTTAATGATATCAGTCTGATTGTTCTTGACCGCCCCAATCCCAACGGTTTTTATGTTGACGGACCTGTGCTGGATACCTCTTTCAGCTCATTTGTGGGCCTTACACCCATCCCTCTTGTCCATGGACTGACCACGGGTGAATATGCCCTGATGCTTAATGGCGAAGGATGGCTTGACAAGGGTATGCTTTGCAGTCTGCATGTTAT
>CAZGUR010000016.1:3623-22691 GCA_964529295.1 uncultured Rikenellaceae bacterium
TAAATGCGATAATTACAGCCATAATACATTATATGAACTGCCCCGAAAGCCTTCTCCCAATCTCCCGGATATGAATTCGGTGTATTTATATCCTTCCCTGTGCCTGTTTGAAGGTACGGTCCTCAGCTGCGGAAGGGGCACAGATACCCCTTTCCAGTTATACGGACATCCGGATATGCCCGATACCGGTTTCAGCTTTACACCTGCTCCGAATGAAGGTGCTTCCAATCCGCTTTTCAATGGTGTTGAGTGTTACGGTACAGACCTGCGCAGTGCATTGGAAGACGGACTGGTACCGGTCCCGCAACTGCAGCTGCACTGGCTGATAGATGCCTATAATGATTTTCCTGATAAAGATTCTTTTTTCACCTCTTATATAGATCTGCTGGCTGGCAGTGACATATTAAGGAAACAGGTTATTTCAGGTAGGACAGAAGATGAGATAAGGGATAGCTGGGAGGCTGACCTGGAGGCATTCAGGGAAATAAGGAAGAAGTATTTAGTTTACCCGGAATAATTATTATATACAGGGGGACCCTGTTCCTCCGGACATTATTTTACTGCACCATTATCATGGTTCAGAAAAGCCATATCTTTATTAAATCTTTATATATCCGCTATTGATCTTTATATGGTCTTTATAAAAAACTTTTTGTTTTGCCTTTTTGTGCCCGGATGAATAGAGAGAGGGCTGAAAACTGATTGGGCAGTATTAACGCAGAGGCCATTGTGCTTATAGAGCAATATGCGCAGAAATATTAATTTTAATATTGTATTTAATATAATCAGCCGGAACCTGTTTATTCTTTCTGCTGCCTTATTATTATGTTTACTCCTGGCAGTTAATTATAATGAATCACTTTCTCCTTTTATACTTTCATCTTTAATATCACTTATTTCCGGTTTGTTATTATTCTTCTTTACAAGAAATAAAAGTGATAAATATAGAATGGGAAGGAAAGAGGCATTCCTTACCGTTACACTCTCATGGCTTATTATAAGTTTATTTGGCTGCCTTCCCTATATTATATCAGGATCAATTCCACTATTTATCAACGCTTTTTTTGAATCTGTGTCGGGATTCACAACCACAGGTTCATCAATTTTAGGTGACATTGAGTCCTTACCCATGTCAATTCTTTTCTGGAGGAGCCTGACTCACTGGATCGGGGGTATTGGAATAATTGTACTCGTAATAATAATAATGCCAAAACTTCATATTGCAGGTTACCACCTCTTTACTCTTGAATCTTCATTCCAGGAAAAAATGCTGCCCAGGGTTAAAAGTATCAGTAAGCGTCTGTTGATTATTTATATTGGCCTGACTGCTACAGAAATAGTCTTTTTGTTATATGGTAAGATGAATCTGTTTGAGAGTGCCTGCCATGCTTTCGGAACGATTGCTACAGGTGGGTTTTCACCAAAGAATGACAGTATTGCCGGATATTCAAATTACATACAATATGTAATAATGGTTTTTATGCTCCTTGGAGGAACTAATTTTGTAATTCATTACTACATGATGAAGGGACAAATTAAAAAGGTCAGGAAGAACGAGGAATTGAGGTTTTACCTGTTTATTGTGTTTTTCATCGGTATCATTATTACAGCTACCCTCTTTTTAAAAACAGGGAAATCAGTGGAACTATCGTTCAGGGAGAGTTTTTTTCAGGTGATTTCAGTTTTCACATGTACAGGATATACCACTGCTGATTATATGCAATGGCCTCTATATGCCTGGTTGCTCATATTTATGGCTATGTTTGTGGGGGGTAGCACAGGCTCGACAGCCGGTGGTATAAAAATGGTTAGACACCTGATCCTTATTAAGAATATCAGGCGGATTTTTAAGGTATTAATCCATCACAGTGCTGTAGTGCCTGTAAGGCTGAACAGAAAGTCCATAGGGGACCGGATGAACAGTTCCATTCTTTCTTTTATTTCTATATACCTTATGGTTTATATCCTCGGAGTTATTTTAATGGTATTTATCGGGGTTGATATCAAAACATCTGGTGGCTCGGTGGCAACTTGCATGGCGGGTATCGGTCCGGGTATAGGATCTGTTGGTCCGGCCGGTAATTTTGGCCACCTGCCGGTTCTGGCCAAATTGCTTCTTTCTGTTCTTATGTTGTTCGGAAGGTTAGAGATATACCCTATATTAATCCTTTTCACAAGACATTTTTGGAGAGACAGCTAGCATCAGATGGGACGGATTAATTATTACATTTGTATATTTAATTAATGAACTAAATGGGATATATAAAGAGAGTTTTGTCTCAGACCCGGAATTCCGGGATAACTCATTATATTCTTGCCGGTATAATTATTGGCACAGTTGCATTTATTTGTACACCTCTCTCGAATACCCAGAATTATCATGTTGTTTCCTTCCTGCTATTATTTGTTGTTTCAATACTGTCAACATTTTTTGGTGTTGGGCCTGTCCTGCTCGCATCTACCTTAAGTGCTTTAGTCTGGAATTATTTCTTTATTCCGCCACATCATACCTTCAATATTGAAAAGACGGAAGATATATTGATTTTCGGGCTTTTTTTCATTATTGCAATAGTGAATGGTGTATTGACAACAAGGGTCAGGAAACAGGAAAAATTAACCCGTGACAGGGAAAAAAACACAAATGCACTGTTTCAATTGACGAAGGAACTGTCAAAATCAAGCAGTATTGATGAGATACTCGATGTAGCTTCCAGGGAGATAAAAAGACACTTTTCCATCGACCCTGTATTTATTTTACAGGATGGAAACGGAAAACTTGATTTCACCGGAATGACAGGGGGGGGCACCGGATTAAGTGAGGAAGATTCTAATATTGCAGTACAAGCATTTGATCAGCTTAACAGTGGAGGGGCAGCCTTCCACGGACCATTTTCCTATGGTCTGGCTTTTTATCCTTTGCTCGGTGCAAAATTGAATCCGGGGCTGGTGGCCGTAAAAAGGGACTCTCTGTTTTTGGATGAGCAGAAATATTTCTGGGACACCTTTATCACCCAGATATCAAATGCCCTTGAGAGGGAGTTCCTTGGTAAGCTGGCACAGAAAGTCAGATTTCTTGATGAATCTGACAGGCTGTACAGGACACTGTTTAATTCTATTTCCCATGAATTCAGGATACCTGTAGCAACGATTATGGGAGCTTCTGATTCTATACTTAACTCACCCGATTCGGATAATATGCAGAAAGCTCTCTGCAACGAAATCTTTACAGCATCTTTGCGCCTTAACAGGCTTGTGGAAAACCTGCTTAATATTTCACGTCTGGAGAGCGGACATATATCTGTGCGCCCTGACTGGTGTGATATAAATGATCTGTTTTATAAAGTAACTGAAGACCTCAAAGAGGAACTGAAACCCTTTACTTTTAAGGTGTCTGTTGATGATGATATGCCTCTTGTTAAAATTGATTTTGGCCTTATGGAGCAGGTCTTGTATAATCTTCTTGTCAACTCAACACAATATGCCCCTGTCCTGGCTGAGATAAAGCTTATAAGCAGCTATAAAGACGGCAGGCTGATTATGGAAGTTATTGACAGGGGACCAGGTTTTCCTGAGACAGATGTAAAGAATGTGTTTAAAAAATTCTTCAGGGCTGATGGCAGTAAGTCGGGCGGACTGGGCCTGGGCTTGTCAATAGCAAAGGGATTTGTAGAGGCGCATAATGGATTGATTAAAGCTGAAAACATGAATGATGGGGGTGCAAAGGTGACAATACAAATTCCATCGGGAAGACCGCATATTGAGAATTTTGAAAATATCCAGGATGGCTGAGAATGAAAACATATTAATAATTGATGATGAATTGCAGATAAGGCGATTACTGGAAATAACCCTTACTGCAAATGGCTATAAGGTTATTCAGTCATCAAACGGCAAGGATGGCCTTGTGGATGCTGCCGCTCATAATCCTGCCCTTATAATTCTTGATCTTGGTCTGCCCGATTCCGATGGGCAGAATATACTCAGGAAATTGCGGGAATGGTTTTTTAAGCCTGTTATTGTTTTATCGGTGCGTAAATCGGAAGATGATATTATTGAAGCCCTGGATAACGGTGCCAATGATTATCTTACAAAACCATTCAGAACCGGAGAATTGCTGGCAAGGATACGGGCTGCCATAAGGACTGGTAATAAGGAGGAAGATGCTGCTGTCTTACAATTTGATTCGCTGACTATCGATATGGTCAGCCATGTTGTGCGCAAAGACAATGAAATAGTAAAACTTACCGCCACCGAGTTTTCATTACTTTGTTTGCTCGCCCGAAACAGCGGGCGTGTACTTACACATCAGTTTATACTTAAAGAAGTCTGGGGATATAGTTATCTTGAGCAGACGCAATATCTCCGTGTGTTTATTGCCCAGTTAAGGAAAAAGATTGAAGACAATCCTGCAAAACCTGCATTATTGATTACTGAGTCCGGTATAGGTTATCGGTTCAGAGAGTAGATATCCCGTGATCTTAGTCTGAAAGTATTATCAGCCTGCCAGACACCTCCAGGTTGCTGAAATTATAACTTTCCTTAATGAAAACAAGGGTTTCTTTCATATAAAAAAACACATGGGTGGAGTCGTCCTTATAATACCATGTCCTGAAATCAATGTCTTCACGGTAAATGTCTGTCATACAGTATAGTTTTCCCTTATGCCCGAGAAGGGATCTGAGCAGGGCAAATTCCTTTGCCGGCCGGTGGAAATGCTCAATTACTTCACAGCTTATAATATAATCATATCTGCTCTCCAGCAATTCGGGATTATTATGAAATAAGGGATCATACTGTGCAATCCGGAAATTCTTATCTTTTAGCATTTTGCTTATTACCGGGCCTGTCCCTGCCCCGAAATCAAGTCCGCTGTGTTCCGGCAGGAAATCCCTGAGTACGGCCTTAACAACCGGACTGGTAAATTCCTGGTATCCCGGATCATTAACATCGTTATTATGCTCCTTATACCTTGCTGTTTCTTCATCTTTACCGGGCAGGTACTGCCTTTCAAGGAATATACCCCTGCAATCCGGACACTCATAATAAACCTTCCGTTTTATAGTATAAAAAGTCTCGGATAAAGTATTACAAAGCGGACATAATTCCATTTACCTGATTTTATTACCCGGATCTCAGGATGTTTTTCCGGGATAGACTTTAAGGGCTTCCGCCAGGGCTTCCATGGCGTTTTTAAGGTCATCTGTGTTAAGGACATAGGCAATGCGTACTTCATTGTGACCCAGACCCGGACTCGAATAGAAGCCTGAAGCCGGGGCAAGCATAACAGTCTGGTTTTTGTATTCAAAATCCTCAAGAAGCCATTGAGAGAATTTATCGGCATCATCGACGGGCAGCTTAACTGTGCTGTAAAAAGCCCCTTTGGGTTTTGGGCAATATACACCGGGCATCATATTAAGCGCCTCCACCATGAAGTCGCGGCGCTTTATATATTCATTATATACATCATCAAAATATTCCTGCGGTGTATCAATGGAGGCCTCACCGACTACCTGTCCGAGTCCGGGCGGACTCAGCCTGGCCTGTGCAAATTTAAGTGCTGTGTCGAGTACATCCCTGTTCTTTGTTACGAGCGCACCAATCCTTACCCCGCACTCACTGTACCTTTTCGATACCGAGTCAAGCAGTATCACGTTTTCCTCTAATCCTTCAAGGTGCATGGCAGAGATGTGTTTCTCCCCGTCGTAGCAGAACTCGCGGTAAACTTCGTCAGAGAACAGGTACAGATCGTATTTGAGAACTATCTTTCTCAATTGCTGCATCTCTTCTTCCGTGTACAGGTAACCTGTTGGGTTATTGGGGTTACATATTATTATACCCTTTGTTTTCCCGCTAATCTTTTTCTCAATTTCTTCAACCGGGGGCAGTGCAAAATCTTCTTCAATTTTTGAAGTTACCGGCACTATATTAACTCCCGCTGTTGTGGCAAAACCATTATAGTTAGCGTAAAAAGGCTCGGGTGCTATTATTTCATCGCCTGGATCCAGACAGCTCATAAAAGCAAACAGAACAGCTTCGGAGCCACCCGTTGTTATTATTATTTCTGTATGATCCACATTGATATTTATTCCCTGGTAGTATCCCGCAAGTTTTCTGCGGTAGGATTCGTTACCTGCGGAATGACTGTATACTATAACTTTTTCCTGTATATTCCTTAGTGCATCCATGGCAATCTCCGGTGTGGGGATGTCCGGCTGCCCGATATTGAGGTGATAGACTTTTCTTCCTTTACTTTTTGCTTCCTCGGCATAGGGTACAAGTTTTCTTATTGGTGAGGCAGGCATAGCCCTGCCCTTTTTTGAAATCTGTGGCATATCGTGTTTTCTTTATTGGGTTCAAGTATACAAAGTTAATTCATCAGCCTGTAAAATTGAATTATTTATAAGATTTAAATTTATATTTTTGCATTTCATTAAAATGCATTATCAAGATATGGATATACCTTCCAGATACAAACCGGGCAGCACTGAGTCAAAGTGGTATGAATACTGGATGGAGCAGGGCTTCTTCAGCAGCGTTCCTGATAAGCGCGAACCTTATGTTATTACCATCCCTCCGCCAAACGTTACGGGTGTTCTGCATATGGGCCATATGCTAAATAACACCTTGCAGGATGTGCTGGTAAGAAGGCAGCGGATGATGAACAAAAATGCCTGCTGGGTGCCGGGCACTGATCATGCTTCAATAGCCACCGAGGCCAGGGTTGTGGCTAAGCTTAAGGAGGAGGGGATAGAGAAAAAAGATCTTACGCGTGATGAGTTCCTGTCTCATGCCTGGGCATGGACTGAGAAGCACGGCGGTATTATCCTGGAGCAGCTTAAGCGTCTGGGTGCTTCGTGCGACTGGGACCGTACGCTTTTTACCATGGATGAGCCAAGGTATAAATCGGTGATAAAAGTGTTTAATGACCTGTACAGCAAAGAGCTTATATACAGGGGCGTACGAATGGTTAACTGGGATCCTGATGCAAGAACTGCGGTGTCAGATGAGGAGGTAATTTATAAGGAGGAGGATTCCAGGCTGTATTATGTCCGTTACAGGGTCAGAGGCACTGATGATGAGTTTCTTACTGTGGCCACAACACGACCCGAAACAATCCTGGGCGATACTGCCCTATGTGTTAACCCGGCTGATGAAAGGTATAAACACCTGGAAGGGAAAAGTGTTATTGTACCAATGGTTAACAGGGAGGTGCCGGTGATTTTTGATGATTACGTGGATATGGAATTCGGGACAGGCTGCCTTAAGATAACCCCTGCTCATGATATCAATGATTATGAGATAGGCATCAGACATGGCCTTGACACTATAGATATATTCAATGATGACGGTACCCTGAGCAGTGAAGCAGTTTTGTTTACAGGATCGGACAGGTTTAAAGCAAGAGAGCAGGCTGTGGATATGCTTAAGGAGCAGGGCATGCTTGAGAAGACAGAGAGGTACAGGAATAAGATAGGCCGTTCCGAGCGTACGAATGCAGTGATAGAGCCCAAGCTGTCAACGCAGTGGTTCCTGAAGATGGAAAAGCTGGCCGGACCTGCACTTGATGCGGTAATGAATTCGGAGATAAAAATCTACCCGCCCAAGTTTAAGAATGTGTACAGGCACTGGATGGAGAATGTTCGTGACTGGTGCATTAGCCGCCAGCTGTGGTGGGGACACCGTATACCCGCCTGGTACTACGGCTCCGGAGAGTTTGTTGTGGCGGAGAATGAGGATGAAGCCCTTGAACTGGCCCGTAAAGCCAGTGGAAATAATGAACTGACAGTCTCGGATATTCGCCAGGATGAGGATGTGCTTGATACATGGTTTTCATCATGGTTATGGCCCATTGCAGGTTTTAATGGCATACTGGAACCCGATAACAGTGATATTAATTATTATTATCCCACAAATGCACTGGTCACAGCACCGGAGATACTGTTTTTCTGGGTGGCAAGGATGATAGTAGCCGGGTATGAGTACCGTGGTGATAAGCCTTTCAATGATGTTTATCTGCATGGTATAGTACGCGACCCGGAAAGGCGGAAGATGTCCAAATCACTTGGCAACTCACCTGAGCCCTTAAAACTGATTGATAAATACGGAGCCGACGGGGTGCGTGTGGGTATGCTTCTGTGCTCACCGGCAGGCAATGACCTGTTATACGATGACTCGCTGCCTGAGCAGGGCAGGAATTTTGCCAATAAGATATGGAATGCTTTCAGGCTTGTAAAAGGCTGGGAGACAGACGACAGCATAAGCGAACAGCCTGCATGGTCATCTGAAGCTGTTCACTGGTTCAGTAACAGGCTTAACCAGGCGATAAATGAATATAATAAGGCTTTTGATAAATACAGGATATCAGATGCCCTGATGATAGTTTACCGGCTTTTCTGGGATGATTTTTCAGGCTGGTACCTCGAAGCTGTCAAACCAGATTACAAGAAGGCTGTGGATAAGGAGACATACAGGCAAACTATTTCTTTCTTCGATAGCCTGGTCAGTCTGATACATCCTTTTATGCCCTTTATAACAGAGGAGATATGGCAAATAATGGAGGAAAGGACTGCCGGAAGCAGTATAATGGTGTCTGATATGCCTGTATCAGGGGAAGTGGACAAGGCAGTCCTGGATGGTTTTGAGCATGCCAGCCTTCTGATCAGTGCTGTCCGTAACCTTAGAAAGGAAAAGGGCATGGGGAACAAGGAAATGCTCAGCCTGTTTGTGAATAAAAAGACACATAGCGGTCCGGGCTCATTCCGTAAGCTTGTGGAAAGACTGGGTAAAGTAACAGGCATAGAAGAAACAGAAAGCAAGCCGGAAGCTTCCGTCAGCTTTATGGTTGGCACATCCGAGTATTATGTGGTGCTGGAGGGAAAGATAGATGTTGAAGAGGAGATAAAGAAACTTGAAGCAGACCTGGAATATAACAGGGGTTTTTTGAAAACAGTGATGAAAAAGCTGGATAATGAACGTTTTGTGAATAATGCTCCTGCAAAGGTTGTTGAGACAGAAATGAAAAAGAAAAAAGATACAGATCTTAAGATCAGCTCATTACTGGACCGTATAGAGGAGTTAAAAAAGGCAGAATCTTCTTCCTGATCAGGGCATTAGGCTCCTGATGAAGTAATTATCTTCAACCTTAACCATTTCCCAGTTATTATTCAGCACTATATGCCATCCTTCTCCGCTTATATGCTGTCTTTCCTTTTCTACCTCCTTTGCCGGTATGCGAAGGAATTTCAGATCAGGAGACAGCAGGCAGCCCCCTTCTTCAACAGCCAGCTTGCCCCAGTTATCTGAGACCCTTATGGTCTGGTATATGGTCCCAAGCGTATCAACAGGGTCGGTATCTTCAGCCTCAAAGGAGAAATTAGGGCTCTGCAGTTCAAGAAGCACAACAGGCTTTTCTGTAAACTGTGCTGTTCTGCGCCTCAATCCTTCCCTTAATTTTTCTTCACGCACCCTTTCTTCTTCTTTGACCCGGTCGATATCATAGTTAAATGCAAGACTTCCTGCTATATCACGGCTTATGTCGGGCAGTGATATATCATAAATATTCATCAGGATATTGCCAAGATCAGAATTGCGGCTCTCAATGGATGAAAAATCAAAACCCGCCTCGTAGAGAAGGTGTGCATACAGGTTGCCGTGAACGAAGCCGTATGAAAAGGTATATGAACGGAAGTTATAGATCCTGTGGTAATAATCAAGAAGCTTTTCCAGGTATTCATTCTTTGATGGTGTAGCCACCATCATATAGGTAAATGAAGCCAGACCTTCGTAGTTTTCAAACCTGTTTTCATCCTGTATGTGTCTGGGATACATCTCACGACGTGCTGACCTGAAAACCAGGGCATCCCTTATTGCCTGTTTCCTTGTTTCACCTTTTGTTCGTATAGCCCTTTCCAGGGCTTTCCATTCCATCTTAAGCCATAGCCGGGCCGTTCGCTCACTCATATGGCTTGTGTTATAGTCCGGTGTCTCAATCCCTTTTCTGATCTGCAGGCAATGGAAGAGCCCATGTATGCACCTTGATGTTATCCTGTAATAATCTTCTTCCTCGGGCATTGGTGCCATGGCATACAGGGTACCTCCGTATTCAAGTGCATAGTTGATAACTTCCTCCCTGGGATAATTTCCTGTATAGATACCGTCCTTCGGTCTTAATAATCCTTCTTTATCCTGCACGTTTGAATACAGCTTGCGTGTACGGATATCAATAAGCAATATGGGACCATAAAGATTCTCCCCCCATAGTTCACCGTCATCCTTATCGCATAATTTTTCGACCTCCGAAAAATAATACTTTGCCTTTTCTGCTGTAAAATACTCAATGCCTTTGTCTTCATTGCATTGAGTCAGCAGTAAGGCCAAAAGAAAAAATATCACTGTCCATATTTTCATTCTTGCCTGTCTTTATTGTCCAAAAATAGTAAAATTCTTATACCGGGCTACCACCTGTCTTGTATATTATGTTAATATATGTGCTTTATGCTGATTTATCTTATTTGTTCCGACAGAGTAAATTTTTATATTTGATGCCTTATTGTACCCAAATAAAAATTATTATTATATGATAGATAATGAAATATTAATGAACCCGAATGAGCTTGTGCAGTTTTTGAAAAAGCCTGCCGCTCAATTTACCAGGGCTGATATTATAAGGTTTATTGAAGCCAGGGGGATAGAGATGGTAAACTTTCGCTATGTGGCTGAAGACGGTAAGCTAAAAACCCTGAATTTTGTTTTATCAAGCCGCCAGCACCTGGAGCACCTGTTGTCAGAAGGCGAACGGGCAGACGGTTCCAGTCTTTTTTCTTTTGTCGGAGCCGGTTCAAGCGACCTTTATGTTATACCACGGTACCGTACAGCTTTTATTAATCCTTTCACCGAGCGCCCGACCCTTGATATTATGTGCTCATTTTATGACTACAAGGGAAAAGCTCTTGAGAGCGCTCCCGAAAACATATTGACAAAGGCCTATAAGCGCTTTGTGTCAAAATCCGGATTTACAATGAAGGCCCTGGGTGAGCTGGAATATTATGTTAAGTCGGCTGCTGATGACCTTTACCCTGTTTTTGATCAGAAAGGATATCACCAGACTATGCCCTTTGCAAAGTTTGAACAGCTGCGTATTGAAGCTCTTGATCTTTGTGCCAGGGCGGGTTGCAGAATCAAATACGGGCATTCCGAGGTGGGTAGTTTTACCAGTGAGGGAGAGAATTATGAGCAGCATGAAATTGAATTTCTGCCTACCGAGGTGGATGTTGCAGTGGAACAGATGGTTATATGTAAATGGATATTGAGGATGCTGGGATATGAGCATGGGGTGGAGATCAGCTTTGCACCCAAGATCACGGTAGGCAAGGCGGGCAATGGCCTTCATATACATATGATGCTTGAGAAGGACGGTAAGAATATAATGCTGGAAGATGGAGAAATAAGCAATACGGCAAGACGGATGATTGCAGGGATACTTGATCTTTCTGCTTCGCTCACTGCCTTTGGCAACACCATACCTACTTCATATCTGCGACTGGTACCGCACCAGGAGGCCCCGACAAATATATGCTGGGGCGACAGGAACCGGTCAGTGCTGGTAAGGGTGCCACTGGGGTGGACAGGTACCGGTAATATGATCTCAGATGCCAACCCGCAGGAAAAAAGTGAAGCCGGCTTTTCAGACAGTAAGCAGACAGTTGAATTCAGGGCTCCTGACGGATCTGCCGACCTTTATCTTTTAATGGCCGGACTGGTTACGGCTATTGAGCATGGTCTTGAGATGGATAATGGACTTGAATATGCGAATGACCTGTATGTTTCCGGCAACCTGTTTACGGAAGAGAACAAATCCTTCAGGGAGAAGCTGAAGCTTCTGCCCGCATCATGCTGGGAGTCGGCCGGGAACCTGGACAAACAAAGATCAAGCTATGAGAAGGATAATGTATTTCCTGCCGGCTTGATCGATAATATCATTGACAGGCTGAAGGCATATGATGACAAGGATCTGAGTGAAAGACTTTACGGTAAGCATGATGAACTGGCAGAGCTTGTAAATGAGTTTCTGCATTGCAGTTAACAGTCTCCGTTCCCGGAGTTATTTGAATTGGCTGTCTTAATACTGGCATTCAGCTCGAAACCGGTTAGGAGGGTTATGGAATTCAGGTAGAGCCATAATAGTATTACCAGTACTGTTCCCATGGAGCCGTACAGCTTATTATACTGGTCAAAATTATTCACATAGGCCGAAAATCCCAGTGAGGTGAATATAAACAGCAGTGTGGCAAGGGAGGATCCGGCCGAGATAAACCTGAACCTGGCTTTCCTTGAAGGGGCAAGGTAATAAAGGAATGATATGGCAAGGAACAGGAGACTGATTATAACCAGCCACTTGGAGATAAGAAGGATATAAAATACGATATTTGTTTCGATAATATTATTCTGCACCAGCCTTTCAACCGCCGACCTGCCGAAAATGAGGAGTATGGCTGAGATAGTAATAAGCAGGCCGATAATAAAGAAGAGAAAGAAAGCTATCTTTCTCTGTGCAATCCAGCTCCTGGTTTCAAATTTATGATCTGATACAACGAAAGCATTGATAAGAGCATGAATGCCGTTTGTTGACATTATTGCAGAGGCAATAAACATAATTATTAGAAAGGCATCACTGCGGTTGGTTATAGCATCAACAATGCTCTGTTTAAAATAGGTATTGGCCCTTTCCGGCATTATGCTTTCGAAAAGTAAGATTACTTCATTCTGGAAATTCGGAATAGGGATGTAAGGAATAAGAGTAAAGAGAAGAAAGGTTGCCGGTACAAGGCTGAGCAGTAAATTAAAGGCAATGGATGATGCCCTTGTTACCAGTGCCCCTTTTCTGAATCCCCGGATAAAAAAAACAATGACATCATAGATGGGGACCCCGTCAAATCCCGGCAGGACAAGCTTTTTAAGCCACTCAAGACGACTGGTACCATGTTTGTTTTTGAATAATAAGTTCATAAAGCTTTAAGGCTGATATCCATGCTTTTAACCTGGTGGGTGAGGGCGCCGACAGAGATATAGTCAACACCGCAGGCAGCATAGGACCTTATTGTTCTCAGGTTTATACCTCCTGACGATTCAACAGTATACTTTCCGCCTATCATCCCGACAGCCTCTTTTGTGTCAGCTATACTGAAATTATCAAGCATTATCCTGTCAACCATACCTGTGTCAAGTACCTGTTTTACCTCATCAGGGGACCTGACTTCAATAACGATTTTAAGATCCAGTGCCTTTTCTTCAAGATAACTGTTAACCTTGCTGATTGCATTGACTATACCTCCGGCATAATCAATATGGTTATCCTTAAGCATTATCATATCATAAAGACCCATACGGTGATTAATGCCACCGCCCAGTCTTACCGCTTCTTTCTCCATAACCCTGAAGCCGGGTGTTGTCTTCCTGGTATCAAGTATCCGGGCCTTGTATCCTCTGACTGCATTGACATATTTTCCTGTTGTGGTAGCTATGCCACTCATCCTCTGTATTATGTTAAGAACAAGCCTCTCCGATTTCAGCAGGCCCCTGACAGGTCCTTCAGCGATAAAGCCGGTATCACCGGGTTTAACTGCAGTGCCGTCATCCAGACTGTTACGGATGCTTATTCTTTTATCAACATGGCTGAAAACATAAGAAGCCATCTCAATACCGGCAATTATCCCTGTTTCTTTGATTATAAGCCTTGCTTTACCCCTGGAATTAGCAGGTATGCAGGCTATGGAGCTGTGGTCTCCATCGCCCAGATCCTCGGCCAGGGCACGTTTAATAAGATCATTTATTGTCTCCGCTATCATCCTTCTCAATTCTAAGCTGATGAATAAGTGGTTTTGAGTCTGTCTTTTTTATCAGGAAATATACCCTGAAATTACCCTTGCCAGTATGTAAATTGCCTATGGCATAGGATGATGCCGTTCTGCCCCCTTTATGCTTGATGATAAAATCATTTGTAGGATAGTCACGGAAGAAATCCTTTAATATGCCTTCTGCAATTTTTTTGGTATAAAAATCTTCCTTGTCCAGCAAAACCAGTTCCACAGTTGAGTTTAAATATTTTGAGAGAACATCAACATTGCCTGCCTTGAATGCCAGTGTAATTTCATCAGGGATATCTGCTGACTGAGCGGAGAGATAATTAGTACCCGATAAAGCAATAAACAGTATTATCGCTGCTATTATTCTCATGAAGATTACTTTTTATTATGGTGTAAACACAAAAATAGGCGAAATTTATTAAACCGTGAAATAGATTTGATTGAATGGGCTTCTTTCATCTAATTCAATTTGTTTATTTAAATTCGTAAGTTTATTGTTTTTATTTCAGATTCCTGTGTGCAGGTTGAGTAAAATTGTAAGACTATGAAACTGGTGCTTCTCCAGGTGGGGAAAACAGATGAGAGATACCTCAGTGAGGGGCTTTCGGTCTATCATTCAAGAATTGAAAAACTGATGCCGTTTGAGGTGAAGACAGTTGCTGAATCACGGGTCAGGCAGAAAAAACCGGATTCGGTTATAAAAAAGGAAGAAGCGGAGAGAATTATGGATGTTTTCAGGAAAGGGGATACGGTAATACTCCTTGATGAAGCAGGTTATAACATGGGTTCCAGGGACTTTGCAGCTTTTTTGCAGAAAACAATGAATGCAGGACCACGGAGAATAGTCTTTGTTATTGGTGGTCCCAGGGGACTGCACCATGAACTAAAGGACAATGCCGATAAGGTCCTGTCGCTGTCTGCCATGACTTTTTCTCATCAGTTGGTACGGTTATTGTTTGCTGAACAGCTGTACAGGGCTTTAACAATACTTAAAGGAATTCCTTATCATAATGACTGAATATTAAGAGCGGGCAAATGAGTTTTTCAATTACAGATCGAAGGTTGATAATATTTCTGCTAACGGCTTTTTTTCTGGCGGTAATATCAGATATCATCTCTGAAAGTGATATTAAATACTCACTGGAGGCGAAGTCTTTTAAACAAAAATTGCATGCAATTGAGAGACAGAGTGCAGAATACCTGCAGACACTTTCAGAGACTGATACATTGTTTGGGAGTGACAGTTTTTACGGGAAGATTCAAAATGAGCATATCTGCAGCTTCTTCAGATACACGGGCGACGGACTTGCAGCATGGACCGGAAACAGTTATTCCATGCCTGAAACTTATGATGCGGAGCTGTTCAGCGAAAAATTTATACACCTTCAAAATCACCGGGTGCTGGTTAATGAGCTGAAGCATGGCGAGGATATTTATATCTGCCTGACCGATCTTTACAGGGATTATGAGATTAATAATAAATATATAGAATCAGGCTTTAACCCGGTACTGGGACTTGATGTCAATACCGGACTCAGCACAGACAGCGGTGAAGGCTATGCTGTTCATGACATAAGCGGGGAATACCTTTTTTCACTTGAGTTTGACCGCCAGGAGAATTTCCTTAGCTCTCTTTCGTTAATTCCGGTGCTGTTGTGGATAGTGTTCTTTATTGTTTTTCTGATACTTATAGACAGGCTTGCCGGGTGGCTGGTGCTGAAAGGTTTTCCGTACCTTTCATTTCTTTCATCTCTCCAGGCCGTGCTTGTTCTTTACCTTGTTTTTCTTTTACTGGATAAGCCAGCCATTTTTACAGGAATGGAGATTTTTTCCTCTTTCAGGTTTAATCCCGGACCCCTTGTTCCCTCACCAGGTCATCTGTTAATGATAAGCCTGCTCTTTCTGTTCCTCTGTATTGAGTTTTACAGGCATTTTCCGGGACCTTCCTGCGAAGGCAAAAGACAAGGTGTGAAACTGTTTTTAATTAGTATGCATCTTTCAGTTGCTTCTTTTATTTTCTTTATCTTCAGCAAGTTGATATACACACTTATTCTTGGATCAAATATATATTTCAGGATATATGAAATACTTGATATTGACATCTTTTCTGTAGTCACATTAAGCTCTGCATTGATGATACTTGCCGGCCTGAGCATTTACCTGCTTAAGCTTGCTTCATCCTGCTCCGGACTATCAATAAAGACACTGCTGACTGCATTATTTATTTCATCAGCCCTGCTTTACCTGCTTCATTTTCTCTTTGGTGACCCATCGCTTATACATATTATTGCTTTTATTCTGCTGCTGTTCCAGTCATGGTTATTCCGGACTCAAAAAGGAAGACTGCTTAACATCTCTGTCACTTTTGCCATTATTGCAGCTGCCTATACAGCATACATCATTCCCGGTCTGACATGGCTGAAAGAGACCGAGAAACTTAAGGTTATTACAGTAAATTACAGTAATCAGAATGATATTTATGGAGAGGGACTGCTGCTTGATATGTGGACAGACCTTGAAAATGACAGTCTTTTACAGGCCGTGCTGAGTCAGGATTTTCTCAGCAGTGATGATGTAAACAGGATATCCTCTTATCTTGATAATGAATATTTTACAGGCTATTGGGATAATTATGACAGGCTTTATACCATCTGTGAGGATGATTCCCCTCTGTTTTTTGATGATGATACCGGCAGGGTGGAGAATTGTTTTGACTTTTTCCGTACAAGGGTAAGGGATAATGGAGTTATTCTGCGGGACAGCAACCTTGTTTTCCTTGATAATAATTCAGGCCGGCCTTATTATATGGCTTGTATTTATTATGAGAAACCAGGGGAAAGGATGAACGGTTTGTTTATAGAGCTGATAAGCATGGTGCAATATACCCAATCAGGATATCCCGAATTACTGATTGATGATACTTATAATAAACATGGAAGCACAGGTGATTATTCAATAGCCAAATATATTAACGACTCACTTGTTATGCAATCGGGTGATTATCCTTTTGATAATTATCTTTCTTTACCCGTGAATGATTCTGCAGGTTTTAATACTGTATCTGTTTCTGACAACACAGAGTATTTTGTGTATACTGATAATGAAGTATCCGTGGTTGTTGCGCGCCACCATGTTAATCTGATGGACAGGATCGTAACTTTCACCTATCTGCTTGTTGCCAGTCTAATTCTTTTTCTTTTTGCACTGCTTATCATACGACCACCGCATAATATTTTTCCCGGCAGGCTTAATTTTACACAGAAGCTGCAATTTTCATTTATAGGTATACTGATGGGGTCGTTGATAGCAATAGGTACAGTGGTTGTTATCCTGAGTATCAATCAGTATCGCAGTAAGCATTATGAAAATATTGAAGAGAAACTGGGATCAGTTTATATTGAATTGGACCATAAATTAGCCGGACTGGACACTCTCAGTAACAACTGGCAGGCTGAGGGCTATGCCAGCCTTGATGGTCTGCTGATAAAATTCTCGAATGTCTTTAAGACAGATATCAATCTGTATAATACCTCGGGAGAACTGATGGCATCATCAAGAAAAGAGATGTTTGAAAAGAATCTCAAGAGCGAGAGAATGGATTTTATGGCATTGACAAGACTGAAGCATGATGGTGCGGCACAGTTTATTCATGAGGAAAGGATAGGCGGGTTGGAATACCTGTCAGCCTATGCTCCTTTTGTGAATAGTCACAATCAGGTGCTCGCCTATCTTAACCTGCCGTATTTCAATATGCAAAGCAGGATAAGCAGGGAGACTTCAAACCTGATTGCCGCCATGATCAATTTTTCAATGATTATGTTTGTTATAGCCCTCAGTATTGCGGCATTTATCTCGGTCAGGATAACAGCGCCCCTGCGTATGCTTCAGCAGGGTCTGGCATCTGTGAAGCTGGAAGAAAAAAGCCAGCCCCTTGAGTATAGCGGTCATGATGAGATATCCGAACTGGTCAGTCAGTATAATGAAATGCTTGATGAATTGCAGGACAGTGCTGTTAAGCTGGCAAGATCGGAAAGAGAATATGCCTGGCGGGAGATGGCCAAGCAGATAGCTCATGAAATAAAGAACCCGCTTACACCCATGAAACTGAATGTGCAGCAATTATATAAAAAATGGAAGGATAAGCCGGACGACTTTGAAGGGAGCCTGAAGAAATTTGCTCAATACCAGATAGAGCAGATTGATAATCTCTCATCAATAGCAACCGAATTTTCTAATTTTGCCCGTATGCCAAAAACCAATCCGAGTGAGACAGATCTTGTAGGACATATTAACAGCGTGGCTGAATTATACAGAGATATAAGAAATATAGATCTTGAGATTGATCTTAATGGTCTCAAAGAGGTGCTGGTTTATGCTGATAAGGAGCAGATGAACAGTATGCTTTCAAACATATTCAGGAATGCAGTGCAATCAATACCGGGCAATAAGCAGGGCCTCATAAGAATAAGCCTTTCACTTAAAGATGATAAAGCACTGATCAGCGTTGAGGATAACGGCACCGGTATACCTGAAGAGCTGAAAGATAAGCTGTTCGCGCCTAATTTCACTACCAAATCTTCGGGAATGGGCCTGGGGCTTGCAATAGTTAAAAGAGTGGTTGAAACAGCAAACGGAAGAGTGTGGTTTGAATCGGAAGCCGGCAGGGGTTCAACTTTTTATATTGAATATCCTGTCCTTTCATATAGCAAATAACTGCTATCTTTGTATACTGAAAGCCTGGTGCTATTGAAATATTCAAACCATAGCCTGATTAATCCGGCTTGATTAATATGATAAATTAATTATATTAGCATTGTTCAAGAATTAGTTAATGACCCGGTATCTGATAAGGTATATATTTATATTTTTTTTACTGTTTATTACCCCCCTAATGGCAGGTGTGACTCTTTTTGGATCACCCCAGGATATATCGGGAGTTGTCAATACCTATGCCCGTGTAAATACCTTTGAGTCACAGGATGCAGTCATTCTTGACGATGTGAGCGGCTTCAGTGACGGTGATACAGTACTGGTAATACAGATGAAAGGTGTTTCAGTACAGGTTACGCAATCCGGTGGTTTCGGCAATGCGGTGCAATATGTCGGAAAGCCGGGTTATTATGAGTTTATAATTATTGAACAGGTCGAACCGGGTCCGCGAAGAGTTCCGGCGAGTGATAGGCATCGGAGAGATCATCGTCGATCA
>CAZGUR010000017.1:0-22399 GCA_964529295.1 uncultured Rikenellaceae bacterium
AGATAAATAAGATGATTAGGGTTGAAATGAAAAATTGGGAATCACTGTCCCTGGAGATTGAACGGTTCAAAGAAAAAACAGAAGCCAATGGATAAGCTGAACAGTTCAAAGAAAGAAACAAAAGCCAGTGATAAATTGAACGGTTCAAAGAAAAATCAGAATCCAATGGATAAGCTCGTCCAGGAAAAATCCTACAGGGTCAGCAGTTATGAAGCCGATGCCTCCGGTAGTCTGGGCATACCCGGACTCTTCAACTACCTGCAGGATTCAGCAGCATCACACGCATCTGTCCTTGGCTTTGGCAAAGAAGATCTTGAAATTAATAATATGTTCTGGGTGCTGTCAAGGATACTGGTAAAAATGGATACCATACCGGGATGGGAAGATGAGATTAGGATAACAACATGGCCACGCGGACTGGAAGGGATATTTGCAATACGCGATTTTAAGGTTTGCGGTAAAAATGGAAAAAGCTACGGTGCTGCCACATCATGCTGGCTGATGTTGGACCGGGAAAGCCGGCGGCCCCTGCGGCCTGACAGGATACTGGAAAAGATGGATGGCAGGTTCAGTGAAAACAGGGCTCTTGACAGGGTGCCGGTCAAATTGCCGGGGATAAAAAACATATCATACCGCTCCCCTCTGTTCACGGTTAAATATTCCGATCTGGATGTAAATATGCACGTTAATAATGTACATTATATAAAATGGGCTCTCGACAGCTATCCGCTGGAGTACAGGCTGAATAATGTATTTGAGTCAGCAGAGATAAATTACCTGCATGAATCACTGCCGGGAGATGAGATCAAAGTCCTTGCTGCACAAAAGGAAGAAAATATTTTTGATCATTCCGTTACAAGGGAGAATGACCATACTGAATTATGCAGGCTCAGGGTAAAATGGAAGATATGAAAGAGGATAAAGTTTACTATTTTTACCAAACAAACAGATATGATGGGAAAGATCAGTAATATATTTTTTACACTCCTTATAATAGTTACACTGGGATCATGTGCCACAGTCATGGAGTCAACAGATAACCGCGACCTGTCATACCTGTACAACCCCCTTAAAAACCCTATACATCCAAGATACCAGGTATATAATACCAGTGATGAAGTGTCGGAACTGACAGTTAAGTTTTTTTCCAATGACCTGTTCTTCAGTGAAGCCAACCCTGAAGGAGTGCCTAAAGCAGCACTGGCAATAATATACAACCTTTATGATATGTCAGCCGGCAGGGTTAAGACTGATACAGGCTTCTATAACATTGCCATAAGAAAAGAAGGGGGTACCAGGCAGTATACCTACACCATCCCCATGCAGGCACCATCAGGCTCAAAGTACGAGGCCGAGCTGGTTATAAAGGACCTTATAAGAAATACCAGGGTTCAGGCCCACATTCCTTTTAACAAAACATCAGCATTGAGCAGGAATAATTTCAGGGTGCGTGGACATTTCAATAAAATATATGTCTTTAATCCAGTTCTCAGACCTAATGAATTTGTGAATCTTCAATACAGGTATAATACCGACAGTCTGTTTATTAAGTTCTTTGAGCCAGACGAAGACATTCCGGCACCCCCCTCTATGCTTGTACCAGAAAAAAGCATTGACACTGAACCGGAAGAGATTGTCTCACTGGCCTACTCCGACACCCTTCCCATCATGTTTCCTACACGGGGTATATTTATGTGCAGTCCTGATAAAAACCTCCTCGAGGGATATACCTTCTTTAATTTTGGTATGGAGTACCCTGGTATGAGCGAGCCGGAAACAATGATAGAACCACTAATCTACCTTTCTAATGAAGGCGAGCTGGAAGATATGCGCAACAGTGACAGGGTAAAGGTAGCGCTGGATGAATTCTGGCTTGATATAACAGGTAATATAGAAAGGGCACGTGAACTGATAAGGATCTATTATAACAGGGTGCTTTATGCCAATTTTTTCTTTACCTCGCATAAGGAAGGCTGGCGGACAGACAGGGGAATGATGTATATTATTTACGGTCCGCCCGACAAGGTCTATAAAACCGCAGAAGGAGAAAGATGGGGTTATCTGAAAACACAAATAAAACAGGGCTGGGGAATAAGATATAATATTAAAGATGACTACCTGTACTTTAATTTCAGTAAAAGGGAAAATCCTTTTACTACCAATGACTATACACTTCTCAGGAGTGAGAGTGTAACAACATACTGGGACCTGGCCGTACGCACCTGGCGCTCCGGTATAGTATTCAGACTGGATAATCCTGAAGGAATATAGTGAGATGGAAAAAAATAACCCGGCAAAGCAGTTCCACCGTAAAGAAAAATTAAAAAATGAATAAACAGGAGCGATCTCACTAACAAGATGAATAACACAGGGCAATGGTTTCACTATAAAGAAAAATTATAACGAATGAATAACACAGATTTTATATACGGATTAAGGCCAATACTTGAAGCCATAAGATCGGGAAAGACAATTGACAGGCTGCTGATAAAGAAAGGGATGAAAGGAGCACTGTACGCCGAGCTAGTGGAGGAACTGAAAAAGCACTCCATACCTTACCAGCTTGTGCCGCTGGAAAAGCTAAACAGGACAACCCGCAAGAACCACCAGGGGGTGATAGCCTTATTATCTGCCATTGAGTATCATGATATAGCAACACTGCTGCCCGGTATCTATGAATCAGGAAGGGATCCTTTAATTATTGTACTCAATAATATATCCGATGTTCGCAATTTCGGGGCAATAGCCCGCAGCGCTGAGTGCTTCGGGGCCGACTGCATCATTATACCCGAAAAAGGGGCCGCCCGTGTCAATGCAGAGGCGGTAAAAACATCAGCAGGAGCATTGAACAAGATACCGGTGGCCAGGGTGAAAAGCATAATCAAGACACTTGAGTTCCTTAAGGAATCCGGACTGAAAATAATATGTGCCTCAGAGAAGGGAAAACACAGGATCGGTCCCGATAAGCTCGGCGGACCATCAGTGCTGGTGATGGGCTCCGAAGACAGGGGCGTGTCTCCTGAAATACTCAGTATGGCCGATATTGAACTCTCCATATCACTTAGCGGCAGCATCGAATCACTGAATGTTTCAGTGGCCGCCGGCATACTGCTCTATATAATCACGGAAAGCAGGATGGGATAAGTCACCAAACAAAATTCTGACTGCAGCAAAAAATATTTGGCAGTAATGTTTTAAATGTATATATTACACTTCTGAAAAAAGTTAAAAACAAATAAGACAAAACGAGCATTTATTCAAGTAATTAATAAAATCCGGACGAATGAAAAGAAGGATAATATCGCTGATCAGCAGGCGTTTACAGCTGCTTGTAATCATTACTGTAACACATAGCCTTTTAGTAACTGCACAGTCGCCATGGGAGCGTCTTGCAGCCGGGGAGGGTACACTGGGTCTTGAAGGTGGCTTTATAGAAACCGCTACTCCGGCTTTTAATATCAAGCTGGTAAAGGAATCACAAACCATTGCTGCCCTTCAGCCGAAAGGTGCCGGCGAATTTGATTTTACACCTGCTGACAGGCTGGAAGTCCGCAAGGGCAACGGTCTGTACCACCTGGGCGATATCAACCTGAGGGTGCGCAGTATAGAGCAGGATGACTGGAAGCACTATTCCACTGCAACAGACAGACAAGCGGTGAAGGCCCTGCCTGCTACCGGAACGGGTGATATACTCGCCGCTGCAGACATCACTGCTGCTTTCAGCGATGATATACCCCTTAAGGTGGAACGTTACTGGGAGAAGGACGGTGAAGGATTGTTGCTGCGCTTCAGGATAGAGAATAATAGCGGGGAACCTCTTGAGATAGGATCACTGGGCATGCCCATGGTGTTTAATAATATACTGGCAGGAAAAAGCCTGGATGAGGCTCATGCCGAATGTTCATTTTATGATCCCTATATCGGTCAGGATGCAGGCTACCTGCAGGTGACACGCCTGCACGGACACGGACCCGTACTACTGGTGCTGCCATGGGGAAACACTCCATTTGAAGCATATAAACCCCTGCTGGAAGACCGCACACCACGTGGCATAACCTTCGAGGGCTTCTATGAATGGATGGCCCTGTCTAAAGCATACGCCGATGAGGAATGGAGGGAGGCAGAGCAATGGAATCACCCGCGGTCGGTACGCCTCAACCCGGGTGAATCGCGTGAGTACGGCCTCAGCTTCGTTCTCTCACCAACTATTCGGGACATTGAATCTACACTGATCAGTCATAATCGTCCCGTAGCGGTAGGATTACCGGGCTATGTGCTGCCAGCCGATATCGAAGCAAGGCTGCTGCTCAATTACAGCAGTGATATACGTTCACTTGATGTACATCCCGGCGGGGCGCTAACATTTGAAGAGGGTGAAATTAGCCCGGGAGGATGGAAAAACTATAATATAACAGCGGTAAAGCATGGAAGGGCCAGGCTTACTGTCAGCTATGAGGACGGGACCACACAAACCATACACTACAAGGTTATTAAACCGGAAGAAGAGATAGTGAAGGATATGGGCTCATTCCTTACCAATGAGCAATGGTTCGAGGACCCTGATGATCCTTTCGACCGTCACCTGTCGGTTATAAGCTATGACTACGGAAGGATGCAGCAGGTGACTGAGGATTCCAGGGCATGGATTGCCGGTCTAAGCGATGAGGGAGGCGCAGGCTCATGGCTTGCTGCCATGATGAAGCAACTGATACAGCCTGATGCCGGAGAACTGGAAAAGATGCAGCAGTTTGTTAACCAGACAATGTGGGGAGGAATTCAGTACAGTGAGGGAGAGAAAAAATACGGGGTACGCAAGAGTATGTTCTACTATGACCCTGATAATATGCCGGAAGGGACGTACAGCGAAGATATTAATTACGGAGGCTGGTCGGCATGGTCACCGGAAGAAGCAAGGTCAACCGTACGCTCATATAACTACCCGCATGTGGCATCGGCATGGTGGGTCATGTACCAGCTTAAACGAAACCATAACAAGCTTGTGGAAGGCTCATGGGAATGGTACCTGGAGCAGGCATGCCATACGGCAGTAGCCATGGTGGACCAGGCTCCCCATTATGCGCAGTTTGGTCAGATGGAAGGAACTATCTTCTTCCTTATACTGCTGGACCTCCAGCGTGAAGGCATGGATGAGCTGGCGGCAATGCTGGAAGATAAGATGAAGGGCCGTGCAGACCTGTGGGAATCACTGAAATACCCTTTTGGAAGTGAGATGCCCTGGGATTCAACCGGACAGGAAGAGGTATATATATGGTCAAAATATTTCGGCTATTCGGAGAAGGCTGATATAACCCTCAATGCAATACTGGCCTATATGCCGGCAGTACCCCACTGGGGATATAACGGCAGCGCACGCCGTTACTGGGATTTCCAGTACGCCGGTAAACTAAGGCGTATCGAACGGCAGCTTCATCATTACGGTTCAGCACTGAACGCAATACCGGTATTAAGCGAATACCGCGATAATCCCGGTGATTTCTACCTGCTCAGGGTAGGACATGCCGGCATGATGGGAGCACTGGCAAATATTACACCCGAAGGATTCGGTCCGGCAGCCTTTCATGCCTACCCTTCAACACTGAGGATAGATCACCTGTCAGGCGACTACGGATCAGGCTTTTTTGGATATGCCGTTAACAGCTCCAGCTACCTGTTCAACCATAATGAATACGGTTGGGTGTCCTTTGGCGGTAATATAAGAAAAGAAAAAGGGAAGATATCACTTCTACCGGCTACGGCAGCAAGATCAAGGGTTTTTATTACCCCTGCCAGGCTGTGGCTGACCCTCGATGCCGGAAGGTTTGAAGAAGTCACTTTCGATGAAAAAAGCGGTGATGTGATAATAAAGCTTGATCAGGCAAACGACTATACCACTGAAGCCAGACTTAGGGTAGAGCAGCCGTCAGACACAGCTCCGGCGCCGGTATACAGTCTGCCTGCACGCATAAAAACGGAGCGGGGGGCTGCGCTTATAGACCTGGGTAAAACAAGGGAAATCACACTGAAAGCATCAAAATAAAAGAGGAAAAAACCGGATTGAAAATTATCAGTGACTTTTCAATTATATTGTATAATTTTGGGCTGAACCTAAAAACCCTTCTTTACCATGTTCGATGATTTTGATCTTGTTGTTTTCCTCAGGGATATATTCCTCAGCCTGGGACTGAGCAAGACCCTTGCAGTTCTCCTGGAAACAATTATAATTGTTATTCTTGTGGCCGCGCTTAGCTGGTTGTCATTTATTATTACCAGGTTCATTATTGATAAGGTGATAGCCAGGATTGTCAGGAGAACAAAGTTTAAATGGGACGATATATTCTTTGACAACCATGTTTTTACACGCCTGTCCCATTTTGCTCCGGCCATCATCATTTACCTTATGGCCGGATGGGCCCTTGAGCCATATCCCGGGTGGCTGAATTTTGTCCGTACCCTCACCTACCTGTATATGATAGTGGCAGGCATGCTCTTTTCTTTCGCCTTTATCACGGCCTGGCACAATATCTACCTTACACTGCCCATATCAAGGCACAGGCATATCAAAGGATATGTGCAACTGCTGAAGATATTCGTGGGGGTGGTGGCCGGATTAATAATGATATCGGCTATCACTAACAACGATATCAGCAAGCTGCTTGCCGGCCTCGGTGCCATGGCTGCAGTGATAATACTCGTTTTTAAGGACACCATACTCGGACTGGTAGCCAGTGTGCAGCTTTCAGCCAATGATATGGTTAAGGTGGGCGACTGGATAACCATGCCATCAAGGGGGGCGGACGGAACCGTAATGGATATTACTCTGAATACCATTAAGGTGCGGAATTTTGACATGACAATACTCACCCTGCCCACATATGCCCTTATACAGGAATCATTCCAGAACTGGAGGGGTATGGAGGAGTCGGGCGGACGCAGAATTAAAAGGTCACTGTATATTGATATTAAAAGCATAGGATTCCTTGACCCTGAACAGGTAGAAAAGCTAAAAAGAATCCAGATACTCAAAGATTATATCGAGGGTAAGGAAAAAGACATGGAGGACTTCAACAAAAAGCATAATATTGATAACACCGTGCGTGTGAACGGCAGAAGGATGACAAATGTGGGTACCTTCAGGGCGTATATAAAGGCATACCTCGAGCAGCATCCAAAGATACATAATGATATGACCTTTCTGGTCAGACAATTACAATCCTCGGAAAAAGGTCTGCCAATTGAGATATATGTTTTCAGCAATGACCAGGCATGGGCAAATTATGAATCCATACAGGCAGATATTTTTGACCACCTGCTGGCCGTGGTACCGGAATTCGGGCTGCGTGTGTTCCAGTACCCCACTGGCGACGACTTCAGATCATTAACAAATAATTAAATAATATGGCACTGGAAAAAAAGATCAGGGAATACATACAGAAAGATATAAATGAAGAAATTGTAAGCAGACCTGCAGACAGCTTCTGGACAGCCCTTAAGGACTGCGGCACAACATTATGGCTCGATACCGGCGATATGGATGAGGCACTTGCAATCTGGAGCGGGGATATGGAAGCACTTACAACTAATAACACGCTTATAAACAAGGTGATCCAGAAAGGTATCTATGATGACTTTATCTTACGGACACAGGAGCTCCTGGGATCATTACCCAGGGAAAAGCAGATAATGGAGACAGCCTTTATCCTTAATGCCAGGCATGGATTAAGACTAACGGAAAAGTTCGGCGGACTGGTAAGCGTTGAGCTGCACACGGCAACAGCTCATGATGTGGATGAAATAGTTAACTACGGACTCAGGTACAGGGATATCTGTCCCGACAGCTTTATCATTAAAGTGCCTCATACGGTATCCGGACTGATAGGGGCACGGCTGCTCAGGGATAAGGGTGTGAGGATAAACTTCACCCTGGGTTTCAGTGCAAGGCAAAACGTGCTGGCCGCCAACATAGCAAGGCCTGATTATCTTAATGTTTTTCTTGGCCGTATAGGTGCATATGTGGCTGATAATAATATCGGCGACGGTTCCGGCATAGGAGAGAAAACCGTGATTGAAACACAAAAACATATAGCGGAAATCAGATCTTCCATTAACACAAAAACAAAACTGATAGCGGCAAGTATCAGGCACCACGACCAGTTAGAAGCACTGGCAGGAGTAGATCTGTTTACCATGCCTCCGAAAGTTGCAATATCAGGATATAATGAACTGTCCGGCAACTTTGCATCAAAGCTTAAGGAGAATTATGAACCCGGACTGGACATTGCTCCCGGGCAGGAAGGAATGAATAAATTCTGGGAGCTTGACGGCAGGCTGTCAAACCTGGCAAGAATACTGGGAAACACCCTTATTAAGGATCCAGCGGACCTGGAGGAAATCTTCCACGATGAAGGGTTTGAAGACATGTTCCCCACTCTGAGCACTGAAGAGAAACAGAAGATAAGTGATGAGGGGAAGATACCGCTACGCTCAACATGGATGGATAAGCTAAATGCCGGGAAGATTGCACCCGACACACTGCTCAATCTGGCGGGACTGGCATCATTTACCCTCGACCAGGAAGCACTGGATAAGCGCATAGCGTCAATAATTAAATAATAAAACCTAACATTTCATTACAGAGGAGTATTTATCCATCTATAACCGCTTATAATAATAAATGAGCCGCGATTATTTTCAAATTAAAAACATATAGAATGAAACGAATACTGATAATTCTTTTTCTTATCATATCATTTTCTGCCGGTGCACAGGTAGACTTTGATGATTACTTTACCGACCGTACCCTCAGGTTTGATTTTATGCTTGCAGGCGACCATGAAACCATAAACGCCTACCCCCTTGGCATGAAAGAAGAGCCCTTTTACGGAGGCTCTCTTGAGAACCTTGTTGATCCCTTCCATTACGGTAACCTCCGTTATGAGATTTATGACCTGGGCTCAGGTAAGCTAATCTATTCGCGCGGATACGGATCTTTATTCCAGGAGTGGCAGACCACTGCAGAGGCAAAAAAGATGCAACGCAGCTTTTACGAGGTGGCCACCTTCCCTTTTCCTAAAGAAGATGTGAGCTTTGTGCTGAAAAAGTACATGAATGACGGGAGTCTGCAAAAAGTATATGAGACGGTAATTGATCCGGATGACTATTTCATACTCAGGGAGCCTGTAAAAAAGGTTGACTATAAAAGAATATCAGGTACAGCAGATCATCACAGGGCAGTTGACATCGTATTCATCGCCGAAGGATATACGGAAGATGAGATAGATAAATTCCACGATGATGTAAGCAGGCTTGCGAATGTACTGTTTGACTATCAGCCCTTCAGTGATTACCGCGACCATATTAATATCTGGGCTGTTGATGCCATATCCGAGGAGTCAGGCACCGATATACCAGGTGAGAATATATACCGGAAAACAGCTCTTAACAGCAGCTATTACACCTTTGACCTGGCAAGGTACCTTACCACATACGATATCAAATCAGTAAGAGACTATGCCGCCGTGGTACCGTATGATAATATTATTGTTCTGATAAACAGTGAAAGGTATGGCGGTGGAGGGATGTATAATTACTATTCCGGCACCACCTCAGACCATGCACTTACCCCCCAGGTATTCACCCATGAGTTCGGTCACGGCTTTGCCGGTCTGGGTGATGAATATTACTCATCAGATGTAGCCTACGAGGAGTTTTATCCCCTTGACATTGAACCATGGGAGGCAAATATAAGCACCCTGGTGAATTTTGAAAGCAAGTGGAAAGACATGATAGACCCTGACACCCCTGTTCCCACACCGGCTGTGGAAGAAAACAGTGACATAATCGGCCTGTTTGAGGGAGGTGGCTATTCAGCCAAAGGCATCTACCGCCCCCAGCTTGACTGCCGTATGAAAAGCAATGAGGCTGATGCTTTCTGCAAGGTATGCCAGCAGGCTATACGTGAAATGATAGAATTCTATATAAGATAACTCTTTTCCACGAACCATTCATGCACACCCCTGGGACATTGTTACTGCAGCTTACCTTGCTGAGGTGTGCTATGGCAGCTTGTATGGGGTAGCCTTTGCTGCCTCCGGTTCGGCCGGCAGCCATACCATCATCTCTCCCGGACCCCGGTTATTCCAGAGGTGGTAAGGTATAAGGATAACATCACGCTCCTCACCCAACTCCACGGTGGAATCAAGCTTCTTGCTTGCTGGCCGGGCCTGAGTCTTTATCACCACAGTGCCATCCAGCATTTCCGGCCGTTCTTCAATGCTCATCTCATTATCAGGGTTAAAGACAAGGTTCAGCACCTTGCCATCGTTATCAGCCCATTCAGCTGCATACACTATCGGTCCGCGCTGTACGGCAAACCTGCCCCTGTCGGCCTCAACCCTTTCATCGGCTGTCACAGTTCTCACTTCCATGGGCATATTCAGAATTATCTTATCGCCTTCCTCCCACTTGCGCCTGATAAGAGCATAACCATTCTCTTTCCTTATTTTCTCTGTCTTACCGTTTACCGTAAGAGATATCCCGGCCTCCTGCTCATCGGAAAAGTCATAGAGGGGTCCGGGTATGACGATATCCTCAGCCCAGCCCGGTATCCTGAGCCTCAATGAAAACTCAGCCGCATTCTCAGGGTTAACTGTAAGCTCCACTTTCCCCTTGTAGGGGTATTGTGTCTCCTGCACCAGCTCAACGCTGTTGCCGGGTAAGTCTATTACAGCCGTGCTGGACAGGTAGAGGTTAACAAATATATCATTATCGCTGCGTGCATACACATATCCCGGCAGGGAGGGAATAAACCTCGATATATTGGAAGGGCAGCATGCGCAGCCAAACCATTCCTGCCGCTGGTGACTGCCTGTTGACTCCAGCACATTGGGATAGAAAAACAGGTCGCCAGACAGGCTCACGCCTGACAGCAGGGCATTATATAATGTTCTTTCCAGCACGTCATAGTACTCCGACTCACCATGGTGCAGAAACATCCTCTGGTTCCAGAACACATTGGCTATGGAGGCACATGTCTCACAATAAGCAGTCAGGTTAGGCAGGTTATAGGGTTCTGCAAATCCCTCATTGCCCCCCGCGGCTCCTATACCGCCTGTAATATATATCTTCCTGTGAACGATATCCTCCCATATAGCACCTATTGCCTCAATATATTCACTGTCGCCTGTCAGGGCAGCCACATCAGCCATCCCTGTATACATATAGGCGGCCCTTACCGAGTGGCCCACGGCCTCTCTCTGGTCAACAACCTTTTTATGTGACTGTGAATACTCATCACCGTCAGGACCACGCACGTCAAGGAAAAACTTTGCCAGGTCAAGATAGCGTTCATCACCTGTTACACGGTATAGCTTTACCAGGCCTATCTCTATCTCCTGGTGACCCGGGTAATTTTCTATCTTACCCCAGCCGAAATCACGGTCAACAAGGTCAGCCGATTTAATGGCTATATCAAGAAATGTGCGCTTGCCGGTAGCCCTGTAATGAGCCACGGCAGCCTCGTACATATGTCCTATATTATATAATTCATGGCTCAGTATATGTGTCAGCTCCCACCTCTCCGATCCAATCCATGGATGGGAGTCATCGCCCATTATGGTACGGTAGGTATAGAGGTAACCATCCTCCTCCTGTGCCTCTCCTATCTTCATGATAAGGGTATCAAGCAATGCCTCCAGCTCAGGGTCGGGGTAAGTCTGCAGGGAATAGCTTGCACCTTCTATTATCTTGAATACATCAGAATCGTCGAAGGGGGCTTCGGAGCAGAACTCTCCCTGGGCCATACCGGCTGCCACTTCAAAATTCTTTATACGGCCTGTTATCTCCGACTGCTCTATAGCAATGGGAATGGTAGCCGTACGGTTCGATTCCAGTCGCGGTGCCCAGAAATTATCAGTCACCGTAACCGATGTAAAGGGTACCGGCTCAACCGTGGCGGTATTACCGTCCTGCTTATCCGAACATCCTGCCAGAATCAATACCGAAAAAAATAAAATTGCTGTAATCCTTAATTTTAACATATCCTTAGTTATTTGTTTTCATCCATACTGCCATCTCACCTGCGTCCCTGTTAGCCCAGTAAGCATACGGAACTAATGTCAGGTTCACATTATTGCCATCACTGTCTTTAACCATTCCTTCTATTATACCTGTCCCGTAGGGCATATCACTGCTGTACCTGAAAGTGAATCCGGCATCATCGGGTATAAAGGTATTAAAAACCCCGTGATTATTATCCGTTCCTTCAGCACACCATACCAGGGGACCCCTCTGCAGGGCCACCTTAGCCCTGCCGGCCTCAACCTTATCATGTGCTTTCACCTGGTGTATCTCCATTGGCAGATTCAGTGCTATTACATCCCCTTTCTTCCATTTCCTCTCCACTGCCACATATCCGTTAATAATGATACCCTCGTATTTATCTCCGTTCACCTTAATGCTCCAGTTGCTGTTTCCGGGCTCCCTGTAGTAATAGAGATCAGAAGGAACAGGTTTATTATAGACCCATCCCGGTATGCGCAAAAATATTTTATGCTCTTTGCCGGTGCTTTTATTGATTGTAAGCTTTATATCGCCGCTCCATGGATAATCCGTCTCCTGGCTAAGCGAAAAGTCCCGGTCCCCAAGCCCGGTGTTCACATCGCCCTGCACATAAAGGTTAACATAAAGGTCATTGCCCTTCCTGGCATATACATACCCGGGTACGGAGGGCAGGAAACGCACAATATTACCCGGACAGCATGATACTTCAAACCACGGACTCCTGCGGTAATCACTGTCTGCCTCCAGCGGATTGGTATAGAAAAACAGGTCGCCGCTGAGGCTCACTCCCGATATCAGCCCGTTATACATCACCCTTTCCATCACATCTATATATTCAGCGTTGCCATGGGTAAGAAACATCCTGTGGTTCCAGAATGCATTGCCTACGGACGCGCATGTCTCACAATAAGCGCTGGCACCGGGCAATTCATAATCCTCCCCAAAAGCTTCTGATCCATGCCTTGATCCCAAACCGCCTGTCAGGTACAATTTCTTACCAACAACATTTTCCCAGATCCTGTCAACAGCCGCAAGATACTCATTATCACCTGTTAACGCAGCTATATCTGCCATGCCTGCATACATATATGTAGCTCTGACTGCATGTCCCCATGCTTCTGACTGCTCTTTGACAGGCTTATGATCCTGCTTGTAAAAATCCCCGTTATAAAGTGCAAAAGGTGTATCTTCAGGGTAGGGTTCACTTGCATGTTCCTGTCCCCTCTGATCCAGGAAAAACTTTGCCAGTTCGAGGTACTCCTCGTTTTCTGTTGCCGTGTACAGGCGTGCCAGTCCCATCTCCACCACCTGGTGTCCGGGTGCATCATGCCTTTTATCCTCCCCGAAGGTATCGACCAGCAGGTCAGCATTCTTAAGGGCTATATCAAGGAAGTTGGTTTTACCTGTAGCCTCATAGTATGCCACGGCAGCCTCAAAGAGGTGTCCGGAGTTATACAGTTCATGGCTGCCCTGCAGGTGTACCCACCGTTCCTCTCCGAGTCCGGGTGCAGGATTATCCGGATGAGCCGTACGTCCCGCCATCAGGTATCCGTCTTCTTCCTGTGCAGCGGCAACAAGCTCTATCAGTTCATCGGCGTAGCTCTCCAGATCATCATCGGGATGTACCTTAAGAGAATAGGCCACGCCTTCCAGCACCTTATAAATATCCGTATCATTAAACCTGCGGCCCTCGTATCTGCCATCCATCAGTCCAGCCGCTTTCCTGAAATTATCCACCCTTCCCGTCTCTTCGTTCTTTTCCAGGGCAAAGGGGATGGTAAGGGTTCTGTTGGTCTCAATACGCGGTGCCCAGAAATTATCCTGCAGGCTCACTTCAGTGAAGCTAACAGGTGTATACGGATAATAAGCATTATCATCAGCCTCCTTTTCACTGCAGGACTGCAGCGCCAAAAGCACAATAACAATAAAAGCTGTTCTGCCTGTCCTGTTAATCCTGTATATCAAGTATTTAGACATATTACCGGCTTGATTTTTTTATTTCTTTCAATCTTTTCATAACATCATTATCACCTCTTCCGAAGTAATCATGAACCGTCTTATACTCTTTGTATAATTTATCATACACCGCAACATTCTCATCTATAGGCTTATAGACAATATCTTTCAGCTTGCTCATTACTTTCGCTGCCTCAACGATATTATCATATCCTCCCCTTTCCTTACCTGCTGCCACGGCTCCGAACATAGCCGATCCCAGGGCCGGAGTCTGCGGCGATCCGGAGATCCTTATCTCACGGCTGGTCACATCGGCATAGATCTGCATAATGAAAGGATTCTTTTCCGCAATACCACCGGCAGCGTATAATTCATTTACCGGCACACCCTTTTCATGGAATGTATCTATTATCATCCTTGTGCCATAGGCGGTGGCTTCAATCAGGGCAAGATATATCTCCTCCGGCCTCGTGGCCAGGGTCATGCCGAGCATCATGCCTGTCAGATCAACATCAACCAGCACCGAACGGTTCCCGTTCCACCAGTCCAGGGCCAGCAGCCCGCTTTCACCCGGCTTCAGTGCAGCAGCTTTTTCCGTAAGCAGCTCATGTATGTCCATGTCTTTCTCCGCCGCCTCCTCGAAATACGCCGGAGGGGTACAGTTATCAACAAACCACTGGAAATGATCACCCACACATGACTGTCCGGCCTCATAACCAAAAAAGCCTTCAATAATACCGTCTTCCACCACACCACACATTCCCGGTACCGTTTTCTCTTTATCTCCCAGCACCATATGGCATGTGGAGGTACCCATTATCATCAGCATCTTTGCCGGCTCGGAGATACCAAGGGCGGGCATAGACACATGAGCATCGACATTGGCCACGGCCACGGCGGTTCCCTCCTTAAGGCCGGTCATCTTAGCCGCTTCAGCACTTATCTCCCCCGCTTTTGTTCCCACGGGAAACAGTTCAGTGGAGAGCTTGTCACTGACAAGGTTTCTGAGTTGCGGATCAAGGGATGCAAAAAAATCATCAGAAGGATATCCCTCATGCTTATGCCATATTGCTTTATAGCCTGCCGTGCATGTGTTTCTTTTTTCATTACCTGTAAGCTGCCACACCACCCAGTCGGCTGCTTCAATAAACCTGTCCGCCGCCTTATACACTTCCGGTGCCTCGTTGAGGGTCTGCCACACTTTCGGGACAAGCCATTCAGACGATATCTTGCCCCCGTACCTACTAAGGAAATCCTGTCCCTGTTCAGCCGCTATCTCATTCAGCCTGTTGGCTTCGGGCTGTGCGGCATGATGCTTCCACAACTTAGTCCATGCATTTGGCTCCGACTTAAAGTCTTCAAGCATACTTAGCGGTGTGCCGTCGGCTTTAACCGGCAACACGGTGCAGGCGGTAAAATCAATGCCAATGCCGACCACCTGGTCAGCTTCAACACCTGCATCTTTCAAAACAGCAGGTATTGTGTGTGAAAAAACATCCAGATAATCGCCGGGATGCTGCAGGGCCCAGTCAACCCCCAGCTCTGTACCGTCAGGCAGCTGCCTGTCCATTACGCCATGGGGGTAATCGAAGACAGAGTTTGCCACTTCATTACCATTCTCTATATCTATCAGGACTGATCGCCCGGACAGTGTACCAAAATCTACTCCTATTACATATTTACTCATGCTGTACTGGTATTTTTTTTCTGTTTGCTAATTATATCTGATGGTTTAAAAGGGTTTATTACCTTTCTTAATTCCTCTGTTTTTTCCTGGTTTAAAGGTCTTTTTACCTTTCTCAATCCCCCTGTTTCTTCTGCCCGTAATAAGCATCCTTTCCATGCTTGCGCTTATAATGCTTATCCAGGAGGTAGCTGTCAATCCTGTCATTACCGGCAAGTGAATATGTGATAAAGGCCATACGTGCTATCTCTTCAAGGGCAATGGCATTATATACTGCTTCTGCCGGACTGCCACCCCATACGAACGGGCCATGGTCATTGACAATAACACCCGGTATTGCCTTTGCATCAAGTGAGCTGAAGGTTTCAACTATCACCTTTCCTGTGTTCAGCTCATAATCATTCTCCACTTCTTCCTGTTTAAGCTTGCGTGTACATGGCACATCACCATAAAAATGATCTGCATGTGTTGTGCCCATTGCAGGTATTGAGAGACCGGCCTGCGCCCAGGCAGTGGCATAGGAGGAATGCGTATGCACCACCCCGCCGGCACATGGAAAATGTTTATACAGCTCCAGGTGTGTGGGAGAATCAGATGATGGCTTCAGCCTTCCACCGGCTATTGTGCCGTCAAGCTCAAGCACTACCATATCATCCACCCTCATACTGTCATAATCTATACCGGAAGGCTTTATCACAATTACATTATTCTCCCTGTCGATACCGCTCACATTGCCCCAGGTATGTATTACCAGTCCGGATTTATAAAGATCAATATTGGCCCTGAGTACTTCCTCTTTCAGTTTATTAAGCATTATTAAATTTTTAATTGTATAATTTACGCTTATTAACTTACAATTCATTTACTAAATACCGGTCATCTTTAATGAACGTCAAGGTTAAAATAGAATCCCTGCCTTTTGAAATCCTCATACCTCTGAGGGATAAACCTGTAATAGTAAGCTCCTTTCTTGGATGTTTCCTTTTCTTTTTCATCAAGTTTTTCAAGGAGGTTCATTGAAATGATCTTTTTCCTGAAATTCCTTTTATCAATAGTTCTCTGGTATATAGCCTCATACAGATCCTGCAGCTGCACCAGGGTGAATTTCTCCGGCAACAGTTCAAAGCCAACGGGTTTAACTTTTATCCTGTCAATAAGTTGCTTATGCGCTTTCTCCACAATTTTCCTGTGATCAAAAATAAGTTTTGGTATACGGGAGATTGACCTCCAGTGTGCCGAGCTGGCCTCTATCATTACCGGGTCCAGCTTATAGGTATTGATAAGAGCAAAGTGTGATATTGTTATAACCCTTCCGCCGGTATCCCTGTTGACATCTCCCCAGGCTGAAGACTGCTCCATATATACATCCTTGAGCCCTGTCAGCTGGTACAACACCCTGCATGCGGCTTCCAGCACACCTTCATCTCTTTTAACAAAACCACCTGGCAATGACCATTTCCCATATTCGGGTTCGAACTTCCTTTTTATAAGCAGGAGTTTCAGTTCTTTGTCAATTAAGTTGTACCCGAAGATAACACAATCGACTGCAATCAGGTTTTTTTCAAGGACCGCGTAATGATCAATCATAACTCAAAAATGGTATTAGAACTGCAATAACAGACCAGAAAAATCATTTGGCAATAAATTTAACTAATTCCTTTTGAAAAATGAAAATATATTTCATTCCACTTCAGTTCATCCTTCAGCTTTTCAAGGTGTGTATCCTCATCAATAATCACCGTTTCAATACCGGTCATTGAAGCAAAATCCCGCATATACCTGTGATCTATCGCTTTTGAGAAACCTGTATGGTGAGCTCCTCCTGCCAGTATCCATGCCGAAGCTGATGTTTTCAGGTCGGGCATTGGCTGCCAGAGCACGCTGGCCACAGGCAGTTTGGGCATATCAGGACACTCAATAACCTTAACGGGGTTAAGCAGCATTCTGAACCTGTTGCCAAGATCAATCACTGAAGCATTGATTCCTGATCCGGGACCTGCTTTAAAAACCAGTCTTGCAGGGTCCTCCTTTCCACCAATTGACAACGGGTGTACTTCAAGTCTTGGTTTTTCACCGCTTATACTTGGACATACCTCCAGCATATGGGCACCAAGGACAGCACTATTACCAGGTTCAAGATGATAGGTATAGTCTTCCATAAAGGAAGTACCTCCTTCAAGTCCGTGAGCCATTACTTTCATTGATCTTACCAGCGCCGATGTTTTCCAGTCGCCTTCAGCACCAAAACCGTATCCTTTAGACATTAGTCTCTGTACTGCCAGTCCGGGAAGCTGTGGCAATCCATGCAGGTCTTCAAATGTAGTTGTAAAGGCCTTAAAACCTCCATTTTCAAGAAAGCCCGTCATGCCGGCCTCTATACGTGCCGCATCCCTTAAAAATTCTGATTTTAGTATATTCCTGTCACCGATACTGTATGTATCACCATATTCCTCTATCAGCCTGTCCAGCTCGCTGTCTGCAACATCATTACATGCCTTGACAAGATCTCCCACACCATAACCATTAACGGTATAGTTCATCTGTATCTGCGCTGTCACCTTATCGCCCTCTGTTACGGCCACATTTCTCATATTATCCCCAAAACGTGCTACCCGCATCTTTTTGCTGTCAGCCAGGGCCATTGCTGCGCGCGACCATATAGCAATATCCTCAATGCATTCACTGTCCTGCCAGTGACCTGTCACTATCTTCCTCTCGAGACGCAGTCGCGATCCAATATACCCAAACTCCCTGCCCCCGTGTGCCGACTGGTTAAGATTCATAAAATCCATATCTATCTCTTTCCAGGGTATATCCCTGTTAAACTGGGTATGGAAATGAAGAAGGGGTTTGTTCAGTGTTTTGAGTCCGCTGATCCACATCCTGGCCGGGGAAAAGGTATGCATCCAGGCGATAAGGCCTATGCATGCATCATCGTTATTAGCCTGCGAACACAAACTTTCCACTGCTTCCGCAGAGGTAAGAACGGGTTTAAAAACTACTTTTACAGGTATGCCTTTGTCTTTATCAAGATGACTTGTTATTACCTGTGAATCTTCTTTTACTTTTTTTAATGTTTCATCGCCATACAGGTGTTGACTGCCGGTGATGAACCATATTTCAGAGTTTTTATAAATATTCATTCAAGTCTAGTTTTTTTTCTACCAGAAATATGCGTAGAATACTATTATTACTGTTATAATTATTGCTGAGTTTATCACATCCCATTTATTCCAGCTGGCCCTTGTTATGGCTTTTTCTTCTGCTGACTGGGATCCGAGGTACAGGCCTCTTATCTGTGCCGGTGCAGGGGCTTCTGTAAACATGGTAACCACAATCATAACCACAATGACAAGAGCAAAAAGGGCAATCTCATAATGCAGCCAGTTGGGCGCCACAAATACAGTGTACAAAAAACCGTCAGGGTTAAGACCTTCTTCAAACACCTTCAGTCCGAGCCTGGTCATACCAAGTACAAAGCCAGTTACCAGTCCCGTAAAACCTGCAGTGGGACTCGTCCTTTTTGATATTATCCCAAGCAGGAATACCGCTGCAATACCCGGTGCAAGCAATGACTGTACATCCTGCAGATAAGCATAGAGCACCTTACCCATTCCTTTCATTACCGGTATCCATAATATACCCAGAATTACCACCACAACGGTTGCCCAGCGTCCCACTATCACCAGCTTCCTTTCCGTTGCCTCCGGCCTGAATTTTTTATAGAAGTCAACGGTGAACAGTGTTGCCGAGGAGTTAAAAAGTGATGCCAGTGAACTCATCAGGGCAGCCAGTATGCCTCCTACTACAATACCTGTAAATCCCATCGGTAACAGCTCACGTACCAGCACAGGGAAGGCTGCATCGGAGTTCGGAAGCTCAAGCATGCCTTTCTGGTTAAGAGCAAAAGCTATCATACCCGGGATAAGGAAAATAAACACGGGTGTAAGTTTAAGGTAGGCTCCGAATATGGTACCTCGGCGTGCCTGCCTCTGGTCACGGCCCGACAGCACCCTCTGTACAATATACTGGTCGGTACACCAGTACCAGAAACCTATTATAGCCGAGCCCAGCAGTACACCGGTCCATGGAAACTCGTTATCCTTCGAGGAACGTATCAGGTCGGTCATATTATCACCGTACTCATTTACGGGTACAGCCCTGCATATCTCCATCATCTCATTCCAGCCGCCTAGCTCCTTCAGCCCTATCACCATAACGGCCAGGGAACCGATAAGCAGAACAGGGGTCTGGATAACCGATGTTGCAAGCACCGCTTTCATTCCACCGAACACCGTATATATCCCGGTCAGTATTACCAGTCCAATGGCACTTATCCAGAAAAAATCTATCCCGAACATCGTTTCAATTCCAAATACCTGTTTAAAGACAATACCCCCTGCGTAAACTGTAACAGCCACCTTGGTAAGCACATAGCTGACCAGAGATATTATTGAAAGAAAAGAGCGCGATTTACTGTTATAACGCCTCTCCAGGAATTCAGGCATGGTAAACACCCCGCTGCGGGCATAGAACGGCACAAAGAGCCAGCCAAGCAATAAGATAAGCCAGCCATGCATCTCCCAGTGAGCCATAGCCATACCGCTTGCAGCTCCTGCTCCTGCAAGACCCACAAGATGTTCCGATCCGATATTTGAAGCAAATATTGATGCCCCTATGGCTATCCATGTGGCATCGCGTCCGGCCAGGAAATAGTCAGCTGAAGTTTTGTCTTTTTTCCTTACAACCCAAATAATAACACCGATTAAAACAAGACAGAAAAGTCCCAGTACAATCCAGTCAACTATTGTCATTTTATTTAAGAGTTAATTTATATAATACTTAAAACCTGCAACCCGGAGCGGTATAAAACCAGCATAAGGCTTCCCAATGTACAAATTAACAGGTTTTATTACCCAAAAATTATTCTAATCTGAAACAAATATATAAATTATTTTTAATGTACATAATACACTTAAAGATATTTCTTAAATTTGTTATATTGTAGCAAAAATAATTTTTTAATTCTTTGAATAACTGAAAAATGAGAGTATTAAAGTTTTCCGTTACCTTAATTTACCTGGTACTATTAATCAGCCTTGCTTCATGTGAAAGAGGCAGGGAAGATATAAGCGCATTAAGCGAGGATATGTTCATGAACCTTAACTGGAGGCCTATCGGTCCCGGCAGCTTCGGGGGCAGGATATCCGAGATACTCGTGCATCCTGAAAATGACTCTGTCATATATGTCAGTCCTTCCACAGGCGGCATATTCAAATCAGTCAACGCATGCATCGACTGGACTCCTGTTTTCGACAAAGCAGGAAAAAGTATCTCTATCGGCGATATGGATATCTCTGCAAATAATCCTGACCTTCTGTGGGCAGGTACGGGTGAAGCTTCGGGAGAGCAAAATCCAGCCTCGATAGGCGACGGCATTTACAAATCCACTGACGGAGGTAAAAGCTGGGAGAATATGGGACTGGAGGAAAGCAGGCATTTTTCGAAGGTTGTTATTCATCCTGATAACGACAATATGGTTTTTGCAGGTGCCACCGGCACCAGGTGGGGAGCATGTGAGGAAAGAGGACTTTACAGAACAGATGACGGAGGTGAATCATGGAAAAAAATATTATATGTTAATGAGAACACAGGCATCGGTGATATAGCGGTTCACCCTGACGGACATACGGTGCTGGCAACAACATGGGAACAAAGGCGGAATGCCTGGGCACATGTAAGGCAGGGTCCGGGCAGCGGACTGTACCGTTCAGCGGATATGGGTGACAGCTGGGAGAAAATTGAGAACGGCTTGCCGGCCGGCAAATCAGGAAGGATAGCCGTGGCTATAGCCCCTTCAAATCCGGATATCATATACGCCTGCATGGAACATGATTCAGTGGGTCTGTTCAGGTCAGAGGACAAAGGCATAACATGGGAGTCCGTTAATAAAGATATCAGAACATCATACTGGTATGGCAGGATATATGTTAACCCGACCGATGAGGATCACCTCTGGGTTATGGATGTACGGATACAGGAATCTTTCGATGGCGGCCGCAGCTTTAAAGCATTGAGGATGGAGGGTGTGCATGTGGATCACCATGTGCTCTGGGTCGACCCTGCCAATACATCAAAAAGGCTTCTGGGCAATGACGGTGGACTTTACATCACATCTGACAGCGGTGACAACTGGGAGTTTATAGGCAAGCTGCCTATCGGCCAGTACTATAATATATCAGTGGATAACAGTGACCCTTACCGTATTTATGGCGGGCTGCAGGATAACGGTGTATGGTGCACCCCTTCACGCTCCGCTGACGGAGAGCCTGTAACAGAAGATGATATTATATCAATAAACGGAGGTGATGGTTTTTATTCAGACACAGAGCCTGAAGACCCTTCAGTTGTTTATGGCGAATCGCAGTTTGGCAATATAGTCAGGTATAATCATGACACGGGTGAGAGGAAGCGGATAAAGCCCGGCAGGGATGATGATGACCTTGACTACAGGTTTAACTGGAACACCCCTTTCTTTGTTTCTTCCCATAAGCCGCATTCACTTTATATAGGGGCAGAGAGGGTGCTTAAAACAGATAACAGGGGTGAGGAATGGTATGAGATAAGTGATGATCTCAGTACGGGACGCAGGCTGGATACTCTGCTTGTCATAGGTCAGAAACCGCTGCTGAAACCTCACCG
>CAZGUR010000018.1:0-22020 GCA_964529295.1 uncultured Rikenellaceae bacterium
TTATGCTGTCGGACTTATTGCTCTTGGTCTTTGGGTCTCACGCGACAAGAAAGGCACAGGCAAGAACGCCGAGGATTACTTCCTTGCAAGTAAATCATTGCCATGGTGGGCAATAGGTGCCTCTCTTATTGCTGCCAATATATCGGCAGAACAAATGATTGGCATGTCAGGTTCAGGCTTTGCCATAGGACTGGCAATAGCTACCTATGAATGGATGGCGGCAGCCACCCTTATAATTGTAGGCAAGTATTTTCTTCCGGTTTTCATTGAGAAAGGAATATACACCATACCCGAATTTGTTGAAAAGAGGTTTAATAAATCACTTAAGACCATTCTGGCCGTTTTCTGGATAGCCCTCTTTATTTTTGTTAACCTCACCTCTGTTCTCTTCCTCGGGGCAAAAGCCATTGATACGATTATAGGTACCGGGGATGGTTCCATACTTATTTGGGCCATAATAGCACTGGCCTTCGTTGCCGCAGCCTACTCGCTGTACGGTGGACTCTCCGCGGTGGCCTGGACTGACATAATACAGGTAGCCCTGCTTGTGATGGGGGGAGTAATTACCACTGTCATTGCATTAAACAAGGTTACACCCGACGGAGGTATCTTAAACGGAATGAGCCATGTTTACAATGTTGCAGGTGAGAAATTCCAGATGATACTGTCACGTGATAACCCCGAATTCTTCAATATGCCGGGCATAGGTGTACTGATAGGCGGTATGTGGGTTGCCAACCTGTATTACTGGGGCTTTAACCAGTATATTATCCAGAGGACACTGGCAGCCAAATCATTGAAGGAAGCACAGAAAGGCATTGCTTTTGCAGCATACCTGAAACTGATAATACCCCTTTTCATTGTTATACCGGGGATCATTGTCTATGTAATGTACACCCAGCCGGAGGGTACAACTATTATCCCCGGAATTGTTGAAGCATTTACCAAGGCCGATGGCACAACAAATTATGACAAGGCTTTTCCATGGCTTATCGGTACTTTTATACCTGTGGGACTGAAAGGGCTTGTTGTTGCAGCACTGGCCGCAGCAATAGTGTCATCGCTGGCCTCCATGGTCAACTCTACCTCAACAATATTCACCATGGATATCTACAGGCCTTACTTCAATAAGAATTCTTCAGACAAGGTCACAGTAAGAGTTGGACGGATAGCCGGACTGGCAGCACTGGTAATTGCCATTCTTATAGCCCCCCAGCTGCAGAATCTTGAACAGGCTTTCCAGTATATACAGGAATATACAGGTATGGTGAGTCCGGGTATACTGGCCGTTTTCCTGATGGGACTTTTCTGGAAAAAAGCCAATTCAAGGGGCGCCATTACCGGAGCCATAGCCTCGATACCAATAGCCGGGCTGCTCAAGCTTAATATTATGAACCTGCCATGGATGGACCAGATGTTCTATACCTGTATTATCACCATGGTTATCATACTGGGAGTCAGCCTTACAACAAGTAAGGAAGACGATGATCCAAAGGGAATAAAGCTGTATGCCTCAACCTTTAAGACAAGTAAATCGTTTAATATAGCAGCCTATATAATATTACTGATACTGGCATTTCTTTACACTGTCTTCTGGTAAGGGCTTAAGCGCTTGCCTGGCATACTGATCATTATACTTGTATATGGCAAAAACACACAGGTATTTTATCCGCTTATCCTACCGGGGCACCTCCTATCATGGATGGCAGGTGCAGCCTGGCAGCATTACGGTGCAGGAAACTGTTGAAAATTCGCTGTCAGTATTGTTGCAGCAGAAAACAGCTGTTACGGGATGCGGCCGGACTGATACCGGTGTGCATGCCCGTTATTTCATAGCCCATTTTGACTCGGACACCGACCTGGAAGGTCAGTCAGACCGCCTGGTGTTCAGTCTTAATAAGCACCTGCCAGGAGATATAGAGCTTAAAAATATTTACAGGGTGCCTGAAGGGGCACACGCCCGCTTTGATGCCATATCCAGGACATATGAGTACCATATTATCAGGCACAAGGATCCTTTTATGACCGATCTTGCATGGTACAGGTATGACTGCCTCTCGGTAGCGGAGATGAACAAGGCAGCGGAGATCATGATGCAGTATACTGATTTCAGCAGTTTCAGCAAGTTGCATACAGATGTAAAAACAAACAATTGTAAGATAAGCCATGCAAAATGGTTTATCACTGACAACGGCTATATCTTTATCATACGTGCCGACAGGTTCCTGAGAAACATGGTAAGGGCCATTACGGGTACCATGACGGATGTAGGCTCGGGCAAAATGAGTGTTGATGAGTTTGCAGGAATTATTGAGTCGCAGGACCGCGGTAAGGCCGGTATGTCGGCACCAGCGAGGGGACTGTACCTCAGTCTTGTTGAATACCCTTATCCTTTCTGAAGAGCTTTTCTATGCATTCCATATCTCCCAGGCTTTGTCAGCCTGTATATGAAGCATTTCAATGCCATTCTTTGTAATGCATCCTCTTTCCCGTCCCCTTTTAAGAAAGAGGGTTTCCTCAGGGTTATAAACAAGATCATAGAGTATTTGATTACTATGCAGAACATTATATGGCAAATCCGGAGCCTCATTATAAGACGGGTACATCCCCACAGGGCTGGCGTTTACAATAAGTCTGTAAGACTTCAGTACATCATCTGTAATATCTGAATAGGTATAAGGTGCTTTCTCACTTTGGCGCGACACAAGAGAATATTCCATACCTATTTCTTCCAGTCCGGCCCGCACAGCCAGCGAGGCTCCTCCGGTGCCCAGGACAAGAGCTTTTCCCCTGCTATCACCCAGCAGGGGAAGCAATGATAAAACAAAGCCGTCAATATCAGTATTATAACCCTTAAAAAAGCTGTGTCCACCTTTTTCTGTGATCTTAACAACATTGACAGCCCCCGCATCAGCGGCTCTTTCGTCTGTCTCATCAAGTAACTCAATGACCCTTGACTTATAGGGTATGGTAATGTTTAAACCTTCCAGTCCGGGAAAACGCTCAGGCAGCCTTCGGAATCCGGATAAACCTTTAAGGGGAAAATTATCATATATGGCATCTATGCCTTCTTTCCTGAACTTATCCATAAAATAGTCCCTGGAAAAAGAATGACCGAGAGGATAACCGACAAGTCCGTATCGTTTCATAAGCACTCTGCTTTTAGTCAGGCCTCCTGCTTACCCTGTCCAGAACAATAACAACAACAAAGGCTGCCACCATAAGCAGCAGTGCCGGCAAAACCTGGGGGTCCGATCCTGTAATATCAGCATATATATGAGGCATAATATTACTTTGTACCACCGGTATGGTTTCACCATGTGAATTTATTGTTACGGTAAGTGTCTCTTTCCAGGGCCATATCTTGTTCAATGAGCCTATGATAAAACCTGCCAGCAATGAAACGGTCAGATCATGATATTTCCTGAAAAGCCAGGAAAGGAGATTGGCAAAACTCAGTAATCCGGCTATTACACCCAGACCGAACACCAGCAGCACCGGTATGTCCAGCTCGCTTACAGCAGCCAGGATAAACTGGTATTTACCCAGTATAACAAGTATAAAGGCACCTGAGATGCCAGGCAGTACCATGGCGCATATGGCAATGGCACCAGCAATAAAAACGTACCAGTAAGCTTCAGTGGTCTCAGCAGGTGAAAAACGGGTAATAAAGTACATTATTATTATACCGGCAAGCAGCGCCACGATCCTGGCAGCATTCCATAACCTTATCTTTCTTATCACAACTATCGCCGAGGCTATTATCAGTCCGAAGAAGAAAGACCATATAAGTACAGGATGACTGGCGAGCAACCATTCGAGAATCCTGGCGAGAGAAAACACACTGAACAAAATACCTGTAAACAGTGCCAGCAGGAAATTTCCGTTAATCTTTTTCCAGAAAAGTGCAGTTTTAAGCCTGAGAAGCAGTCTCAGGGCTTCCATATCCACTGACTTAATGGATATTATCAGTTCTTCATATATTCCGGTTATAAATGCAATGGTGCCTCCTGAAACGCCCGGAACCACATCGGCGGCACCCATACCCATGCCCTTAAAGAAAAGCAGGCTGTAATCTGTGAACTTACGCATACATTATTTATCGTTCTGAAAAAAAGTAAAGAAGGTATCGCCCCTCAGTCCGTTCCTGAGCGATTCCAGGGCAATTATTTCAGCGGGTGCAATGTTTCCCAGGTTCACATTGGCTCCAAAATGACTGATAAACCATGCCTGCTGGGATTTTTGCGGTGCCTCCCATAAAATTGAATCAAAACCCACCTCGGCGGAGAGCTTGTCTATCAGCATGGTATTAACGGAACCGTCATTATTATAAATACCTGTTGTCCCGCTCTCCCTTGCTTCGGCTATCACTACCTCCGATCCGGCCTGCAGCTCGGAAACCATCATTTTCACCCACTCTTCCGGAGTATATATCACATCTTTTTTCTTGGAGCCCACCTCCGACAGAACATAATACTTTTCAGACAACCTGCTTATGTACTCCTGCTTAACTTCCTGATCCATCTCGTAGGAGCCGTCAGAAACTTCCACGGCAGTAATGCCCAGCTTATCCACAAGCTCCACATATTCATCAAACATATTACGAATGACAAAAGCTTCGAAGAGTGTACCTCCCAGGTATGTTCTTACACCTGCTGATTCATATACACTGATCTTATCAGACACAGCGGGAGTATAGACAGATGTTCCAAAGCCCAGTTTAAGGAAATCAATATATTCACTGCCCACACTCATAAGATCCTCTGCCTCCCTGGTGCTCAAGCCCTTATCCATTACCATCGTAAAACCCTTCTCTCTTGGTTTCGAACTTCTTTCGGGCATGCCCGGCAAATTAACCATCATAACATTATCGTTTGTTTATAAGTATCTGTGCCTTTTCATCTATCATCTGCAGCGGGAACAATGACCGGAAAAAGCTGTAATCGTCCGGTGAATCATTCAGGGCCTTTTCAAGGTGCATCATAAACATGTCCTGCTGACCCCTGTAAAGATAGATTGAAGCCAGCAGGTATCTTATGCCATATACATCTCCTATTATCTTAATACCTTTCTCAAGCATAACTGCAGCATGACCATAGTACTGACCGGAAACAATTATCTCTCCCATCCTTAACCAGGCAGAATTATAATAGGGATTTAAATTAACAGACCTGATAAGTGAACGGAAGGCATCTTTTGGTTTCATGCAATTGCTGTATGCCTGTGACAGGTAGAACCAGTATTCGGGTTCATCATCTTTCAAGGACACTGCCTTACGGAAATATTTTATACTCTCGCGGGGCGATTCAGCAAGCAAAACAAGTCCTATACCATACCACGGTTCTGAATAATCAGGATCAATATCTATAGCCTCATTATACAGCTCCAGGGCTTTTTCCCTCCTGCCCAGTTTCTCATAACATTCAGCTGCATAAGTTATTGCCTCTGAACTGTCTTCTTCAAATTCAAGGTAATGAAGATATGCTTCCAGTGCCTCTTTATACCTTCCCTCCCTGCTGTAGATATTTGCCATATTAAATACAGCAAAATAGTTATCGGGATTTATGGCAAGAGCATAATCATATGCCTCCAGGGCCTTCTTCTGCAGGCCTTTTTTACTGTAAAGGAGTCCTGCATTATACCAGGCATTATCTGAGAAGGGTTCTTCCTCAAGATACTTTTCATAATATTTAATACTGTTACTGATCTCACCCAGCTTCTCATAGGCATAGGCAAGATCATACAGATGGCTGCTGTATTCTGGTTCCAGCTTCAGCAGACGCTTTAAATATAAGGTCAGCAGGCTGTAATGGTTCAGGTTATTGAGTATGCCGGCAATATTCAGCAGTATATTCACCTCTTCGGATTCTTCAACGGAAAGCGCCATATCAAAATACTTCCTGGTACCATTCAGGTCGCCCAGCATACCCAGGGCCGCACCCTTAAGCAGTAAGACCTCGAAATTGCTTGGTTCAATCTTTTCAATAACCCTGGCTATCTTCAGCGCATCCACAGGTCTGCCTTTATCAATAAAAACCCTGGCTTTCCTCATCTGTATGGAAAATGCTTCAGGATGCTGCTCTGATGCGGCCTCGGCCGCTTCGGAAGCATAGTGCACATCGTTAAGTTCGAGATAATAATCAATAATAGTCTCAAACTCTGCAACATCAAAGAAACCATTTTCGTTATTCCTGCGCATACGCTCATAGCGCCTGACTATTTCCAGTATCTCCTCCTCTATATATCCTAAACCTTCGTCTTCCATCCCTTAAAATATTTCATGCAAAATTATAATATTTTATTACACCGCACACTACAAGCATCCTGATTTATAAACACGAAGCATTTTTTTTAAACAGAACGCAACCTTTTGGGCCTGTCGTTCATCATAGCTGTGTAATTCAAGGCGAAAGTATTTTTACCCTCATACCCTTAATTACCCTAAATTAACCTAAATTCTACCTTCGAAGAGCCGGGTTCCCGCCCGGTTTTTTTTTGATTATTTTTACGTATTTTTGAGATAATTAAATCATTAAAAAAGTATCAGATGAAAGGAGCGTCTTATATCTATATCATAAGCCTTGTCATTCTTATAATAAGCGCAGGCAGCAACTGTTCCAAGCAGGAGACCGGGATAAATTATGATACAGGTTTTTTCCCTGAAGAAAGCTATAATCTTGAGGGCATAAATTCATTATATGATGACTTTAATATTGCACTGCCCCAGTTTGCAGGAGAACTGCCGCTTATGTTTTCCAGCAACAGGAACAGCCAGGGTCAGCAATTCGACATAGTATCGGGGATGATCTATTTCATTTTCAGCCAGATAGACGCCGAATTCACTCTTAACAGCAACATGATTAATGATGCTTTTTATGAAAATATAGAGCAGAAGGTAAACACCTCATATGATGAGCTGGGACCATACAGGTTTTTTAACGGCTCAGAAGGAATGGAATATTTCTTTTATTCATGCGAAGAGGAAGGAGCTGTACTAAACCTTAAGTACCTGCGCTACTCACCGGCCGGAACAGGCAAATCATCTGAACCGGATGAAGCTGTTTCAATAAGCTCTTTAAACAGTGATTCCAACGATGCCTATATATGTTTTAATAAAGATATATCAGCTGTTTATTTTACAAGCGACAGGGACGGCAGCTTCGATATAGTAAGTGCAGACATTGACGATCCCTCTCTGCTTGGACTATGGCTGGAAGGCGATCCTGTCAGCGTTAGCGCTGTTGACAGTATAAACAGCGATTATGATGACAAGTGCCCCTTTATCAGGCAGGATATAATGTTGTTTGCTTCCAACCGCCCTGGCGGAATGGGAGGCTACGACCTGTACTACTCGGTTTACAGGGATGGCAAATGGAGCAGTCCGCTTAATATGGGACCGGAAATAAATACCGAATATAATGAATACAGGCCGGTGACCGGCAGCTACCCCAACTTCAGCAACGCCTTCCTTCTTTTCTCTTCGGACAGGCCATCCGGACAGGGTGGTTACGACCTGTATTTCAGAGGCATAGACCTTTCAGCCCTAACAGAATAAGATCAGCTTTTCATCCTGCAGGCCAGCAGTGTATTCTGGAGCAGTGACACAATGGTCATTGGTCCGACACCACCCGGAACAGGTGTTATATATGAACATTTAGGTGCAACATTTTCAAAGTCAACATCACCCTTCAGCTTCCAGCCTGATTTTGTTTTATCGGATTTTACCCTTGTAGTACCAACATCAATGATCACAGCTCCCTCCGATACCATATCTGCCTTCACAAACTCAGGTATGCCTATGGCGGCAATAATTATATCAGCCCTTTTCACAACTGATTCCAGGTCTTTCGTCCTGCTGTGCACCAGCGTCACAGTGGCATCAATACCTTTCTTTGAGAGCAGTATGCTTACCGGACGTCCTACTATATTGCTCCTGCCGATAACCACGCAGTTCTTACCTGATGTTTCAATATCATACCTCTTTATCAGTTCCATGATACCCGCAGGTGTGGCAGGGACAAAGGAAGGCAGGCCTATGGTCATTTTACCCAGGTTCACAGGATGAAAGCCATCCACATCCTTGGAAGGGTCCACAGCTTCAATAACCTTATCTTCAGAAATATGGTCAGGCAGCGGCAACTGTACAATAAAACCGTCAATATCATTGTCTGCATTAAGCTCATCAACCTTATCGAGCAGTTCTTTTTCAGTTACGGTACTGTCCATCCTTACAAGTGTAGAACGAAAGCCTACCTGTTCACATGCTTTAACCTTATGGGCAACATAAGTTTCGCTGGCACCATCATTACCAACCAGTACTGCTGCCAGGTGCGGCACCCTGCCTTTTTCCTGTTCAAATGATTTTACTTCCTCTGCAATCTCCTGTTTAATATCAGAGGATACTCTTTTTCCGTCAATTAATTTGTACATATAATCTTTTATTTGGTTCTGATTGTAATTCACTCCGTCTATTATTTGGTTCTGAGCATATTCGACAGCTGCGCCGCCCCTCCTTTTCCTGACACAGCCTTCATCATCCTGCGTGTTTCATTGAACTGTTTCAGAAGCTGGTTAACCTCCTGTACACTTGTTCCTGAACCCATAGCAATCCTTTTCCTCCGACTGCCGTTAATAAGCGCCGGGTTCACTCTCTCATCAGGCGTCATACTCTGTATTATGGCCTCTATGCCCTTGAAGGCGTCATCATCAATATCAAGATTTTTCATTGCTTTACCCGCACCCGGGATCATTGCCATCAGGTCCTTGACATTACCCATCTTCTTAATCTGGCGTATCTGTGAGATAAAGTCATTAAAATCAAACTGATTTTTAGCTATCTTCTTTTTCATCAGGGCAGCCTCACGCTCGTCATACTGCTCCTGTGCCTTCTCCACAAGTGATACTATATCACCCATGCCCAGTATCCTGTCAGCCATCCTGTCAGGATAGAATATATCAATGGCATCAAGTTTCTCCCCGGCCCCGATAAATTTTATGGGCTTATCCACAACACCTTTTATTGACAATGCCGCTCCTCCTCTTGTATCGCCGTCCAGCTTGGTAAGCACCACACCGTCAAAATCAAGCCTTTCATTGAATTCCTTAGCCGTATTAACAGCATCCTGGCCGGTCATAGCATCTACCACGAAAAGTATCTCATGCGGGTTAACAGCTTCTTTAAGCGATGATATCTCCTTCATCATCATTTCATCTATTGCCAGACGACCGGCAGTATCAATAATAAGCAGGTCAATACCCGAGATTTTAGCTTCCTTAACTGCTCTTTTAACAATCTTTACCGGGTCTTTATTATCCTCTTCAGTATAAACCGGCACCCCTATCTGTTCACCAAGCACTTTCAGCTGCTCTATGGCGGCAGGACGGTACACGTCGCCGGCCACAAGCATGGGATTTTTACCATTCTTGCTCTTCAGCATGCCCGCAAGCTTGCCGGAGAAGGTTGTCTTACCTGATCCCTGCAATCCGGCTATCAGTATAATACAGGGATTACCTTTAAGATTGATATCGGCTTTTTCACCACCCATAAGCTTCTCCAGCTCATCATGTACAATCTTAACCATCATCTGTGATGGTTTAACGGCATTGAGAACATTGGCTCCCAGTGCCTTCTCCTTCACAGTGTCTGTAAAAGACTTGGCTATCTTATAATTAACGTCGGCATCGAGCAGTGCACGTCTTACATCCTTTAAGGTCTCAGCAACATTTATTTCCGTTATTGTTCCCTGCCCCTTCAGCAGTTTAAACGATCGCTCCAGCCTGTCAGTTAAATTTTCAAACATTAAATTACCCTGTTTTTTTCTTTATCAAATATATTAATTATTACATTCTCTCCGGCATATCTATTCCAAGAAGCCACATAGCCCGTTTAATGGTTTCACCACATATTTCCGACAAGCTGATCCTGAAAAGCCTTACTGAAACATCCTCTTCCCCCAGTATTGAATAATCATGGTAGAACTGGTTAAACTCCCTGGCCAGATCATAAACGTAATTGGCTATTATCGATGGATTAAGCATTTCGGCTGCATCAGTAATAATGTCTTCAAACCTGCTGAGTAGCTTTATAAGCTCCTTTTCCTTGTCATTAAGCACCGGTTCACCTCTACTTTCTCCATCATTCCAGGAATACCCTTCAGCCTTTCTTATCACAGACCTTATTCTGGCATATGTGTACTGTATAAAAGGACCTGTGTTGCCATTAAAATCTATTGACTCACGTGGATTAAACAGCATATTCTTTTTTGGATCCACCTTAAGGATAAAGTATTTAAGTGCAGCAAGGCCTATCTTGCGATGTATATTTTCCTTTTCTTCCCTGCTGAAATCATGCAGCTTACCCAGCTCATCCGACATTTCAGATGCCGTGGCAAACATTGTTGCCAGCAGGTCATCTGCATCGACTATCTTACCCTCCCTTGATTTCATCCTACCCTCGGGCAGGTTTACCATACCATATGAAAAATGATGTATGCCTCCGGCCCATTCATAACCCAGCCTTTCAAGTATGATCTTAAGCACCCTGAAATGATGATTCTGCTCATTGCCTACCACATAATACTGATGGTCAAAGCTGAAATCATTATACCTCTCCACTGCAGTACCCAGATCCTGTGTCATATAAACTGCTGTGCCATCAGCCCTCAATAACAGTTTTTCATCGAGATTTTCCCCTGACAGGTCCACCCACACAGATCCATCCTCCTTTTTGTAAAACAGCCCCTTATCAAGACCTTCCCTGATGATGTCCCTTCCTTTTTTATAGGTATCTGATTCATAATAAATCTTATCAAAATCAACTCCCAGTTCCCTGTAGGTAGTATCAAAGCCCTCATACACCCATCCGTTCATTTTTGTCCACAGATCAACCGTTTCCTTGTCACCTGCTTCCCACTTTCTCAGCATCTCCCTGGCTTCAGCCATCAGCACGGAGCCTTTGGCAGCCTCCTCCCCTGTCAATCCTTCAGTTGTAAGCTTTTCAATCTCTTTTCTGTAAGCATTTTCAAACTCAACATAATATTTACCCACAAAATGATCACCTTTGAGACCTGTGCCGGCAGGTGTTTTACCCTCACCAAACAATTTCCAGGCAAGCATGGATTTACATATATGAATTCCCCTGTCATTGACAATATTGGTTTTATAAACCCTGTGCCCGCATGAGTTCAGTATTCTGGACAGTGAATACCCCAGCAGGTTATTTCTTATATGTCCGAGATGAAGAGGTTTATTGGTATTGGGCGATGAGTATTCAATCAATGTAACCGGTCCTTCCTCATTGTCTGGTAAAAATTCCTTTTTTGCGGACTGCACCAGCCTGTTAAACGCATGCAAAAGGGTCCTGTTATTAATACGGAGATTGAGAAACCCTTTTACGACGTTAAAACTCTCAATACCCGGATTGGCATCCAGTATATAATTGCCAATATCCCTTGCAGTCTGCTCCGGTGATTTTCCCGAATACTGAAGTAATGGAAATACAACCACCGTAATATCCCCCTCAAACTCCTTTCTCGTTTCCTGGATTTGAAGTTTCGAAATATCAGGAGCCTTACCGTAAAGATCTTTAAGGGCATTCTCAAGGTTTATTATCAGCTTTTTTTCCATTGGTTTTAATCCTGTATCAGCCTGCAAAGATAATATATTTTAGGATAAGAGATTTTGATTGCAGATCGCATAATTGTTATTAATCTTTATACCAAATGTACCGGATATTTGACCTACAGTCCAATCTTTTTGACGAACAGTAAATAATGTCTGAAAAAAAATGGATATTTTTGACAATAAGCTAATAACTAATAATATTCATTCCATAAATACCGATGAGCATCTCGAAATTACATATTAAGGATACTAAAAAGACTCCTGAAATACATTTTGATCAGCGGACCGGCCAACTGGTATTAAAAGGGAAATCAATACCCGAGAATGCCACAAAAACCTATGAGCCTGCTATCTTGTGGTTAAAGGAATACATCAAATCCCCCAAACAGGAGACAAATCTGCATTTTGATCTTATGTATTTCAACACAGCATCCTCAATATGGATGGCCCGCATGATAAAGATACTGTCAAAAATAAACGACCGTGAAAAACTTCTGGTTATAAACCTTTATTTCGATATGGAGGAATTTGATGAAATGGAGGAACAGGATATGCAGGATGCCATAGCGCCTGTTCTGGATGTTGTTAATGAAGCAACCGTAAGCCTGGGAGTTAAAATCTTCGGCACTGATCACACGGGTGCCAGGCTAAAGCAAAAACTGATACTTATCTGATAAATACCTGCAGGGTATTTACTTTCTGCTTCTGTTTTCTTACTTTTATTATCCGAAAAGTGTTCGTTTATGAAACGGACTTTTACTTTGTGAAGCGTTCGCATATAGAAAATAAAAAAGTATAATGCATGTATAATACATATGTATTTGTATTTCTGATAACTATATTTATGACCATGAATATTTCAGGCCAGCAAAAATCACATGACAGGGAACCCGTTGTGGCCGGATCATTTTATCCGGCTGCTGAATCAGAATTGATTGCAACAGTGGATAAACACTTTGATGAAGCTTCAGAACTGAGCTCTTTCAGCCTGAAGAAAGGGGAAAGAGTGAGGGCTGTGATAGCCCCTCATGCAGGATATGTGTTTTCAGGCACAGTGGCTGCAGCTGCTTTCGGAGCTATCCCCGGCGGTGCCCAGTATGATAATATTTTTATTATAGGATCCAGTCACCGCGTTTCCTTTCCGGGCGCATCAGTCTATAACCAGGGTAACTACAGGACACCTCTGGGAACAGTGCAGATAAACAGAACTATTGCAGATAAACTGATAAATGAATCAGAGTTATTCAACTACCACAGGGATGCCCATACCGGTGAACACAGCCTGGAGGTACAACTGCCCTTTATACAGCAACACCTTGGAAAGAATATCCGGATAGTGCCCGTTATTATCGGAACACACAGCACTAAAACCTGCCGGGAGATAGCTTCTGCCCTTCAGCACTGGTTCAGCGGCGACAATCTCTTTGTTATAAGCAGCGACTTCAGTCACTACCCCCCCTTTGAAGATGCTGCAGAAATTGATAATATAACGGCCGGGGCCCTGATGACAGGAGATTCAGAAGCTTTTCTTAAAACACTGAAAAATAATTCGGACAGCAATATCAAAGGGCTGGCAACCAGCATGTGCGGGTGGACATCCGGACTGACACTGCTTTATATGGCCGAAGAAGAAGAAGGTCTTGACTTCAGACATATTATGTACCGGAATTCCGGGCACAGTAAATATGGTGATAACTCCGGCGTAGTTGGATATCATGCCATTGCACTTATCGGTAAAAACACCGGAAAGGGTAAAAGCACTGAGAAAGAAAAAATCACTGCCTTCAGTATTAATCAAAAAGACCAGGTTTATCTCCTTAATATTGCAAGGGAAACCCTGGATAATTTTCTCAATAATAAAGCCGAATCCGAATACCGTGAATCGGAATTACCAGCTGCCCTGCGGGAGAAGCTCGGAGCCTTTGTATCGATATATAAAAATGGTGAGCTCAGGGGATGTGTGGGCCGCTTTATGCCCCCCGATCCTCTCTGCCAGACGGTGCAGTCAATGTCCAGGGCTGCAGCTTTCAATGACAGCAGGTTCAGTCCCCTGAAAAAGGAAGAGCTTAATGAGATAAGTATTGAGATTTCTGTTTTAAGCCCCCTGAAATTGGTAAACGACATAAATGAGATAGAGCTGGGAAAACACGGGGTATATTTAAAGAAAGGCTACAGATCCGGCACCTTCCTTCCACAGGTGGCTAAAGGCCGGGACTGGACCCTAAACGATTTTCTGGGGCATATAGCAAGGGATAAGGCCGGACTGGGATGGACTGGCTGGAAGGATGCTGATATTTATATATATGAAGCCTTTGTTTTCGGGGAGGAATAAGCAGTATGTATTATGTTATTATCATAGCTGTAGTCTCCCTTATTCTTTACCTGCTTACCTTTACAGGCAGCCGAACAGGTATTATAACAATCGGAGATCACAGGAAATTCTGGAATACGGTCTTACTGATAACATTCTTTGTATCAGCCTCAGCAGGCATATTCCTTGCCCTTCATTCCAGCTATAGATGGAATCTCGGAGCTGTGGAAAAAATACTTAACTGGCATGTGAATTTTGGTATTGCACTTTCATTTGCCGCCATTATACACCTTACATGGCATCTCGGGTATTATAAAAAGGTCCTGTTTACCGGAAAGAAAGAATCCCGGGCCTCTTCCGCTCACGGTACACAAAGCCTGAAGGGTATAAATTTCAGGATACTGCTTTTCCTGCTTGGTTTTATATCCGGCACCACACAGCTTATCTTCCTCAGGGAGATACTGAACCTGTCGGGAGGCTATGAGATTGCGGCAGGAGCCGTTTTTGCATGCTGGATACTGATATCAGCTCTTGGGGCCGCACTGGCCGGGAAAGGCAGGAAAACAAATATAAACAGGCTGGCCCTGTCGCTGCCCCTGTCCATAGTCCTTTCCTTCTTTATCTACCTGCTGCTTTCAAAAATACTTATCGAAGAAGGGGTAACACCGGGTATGGTCTACACCCTGATAATAACCAGCCTTTCCCTTGCCCCTTTCTGCATAATTTCAGGATATCTTTTTGTCAGTCTCTCCTGGTATGCAGGCAGGGAAGCATCATGCCCGGCCGGTAATTCATTTGCCATAGAAACAACAGGGGGCATTACGGCCGGAATACTGATAACCCTTGTCACAGGCAGTTTACTTGGCAATTTCCAGATACTTACGGCAGCCATGCTGCTATATTACATTATTTACTATCTGTCGGGCACATTCAGGTTTTCAGGACTTTATACAGCCATGGCAACAGTAGTGATGACAGTAATACTGCTTATGGGTCCGGATGCCTTTATCAGAAATCTGATGCTGGGCGGTGTAAAAGTGAATGCCAGTATTGATTCCAGGTACGGCAATATTGCCATAGCAGAGTACCAGGGTGAAAAAAGCATATTCTATAATCACCGGCTTATAGGATATGAACAGGACACAAGGGAAAGGGAAGAAAATATTCACTATGCCATGGTACAGCATGATAATCCCGGTAATATACTGATTGTTTCAGGAGGCATTGACAGGCATGTTAATGAAGTGCTCAAATATAGCAGTGTTGACACGATATGGTATATTGAACGCGATCCGGCACTGATTGCCTGCACCCACGATCCCGGCATTATTTATAAAGGAGCGGAAGTGATAATCATTAATGATGATGCATTCAGCTATATCCGCAGCACCGGTAAAAAATATGATATAATATTATCCCTGCTTCCTGAACCGGGCGATATTGTGACAAACCGTTTCTATACCGTAGAATATTTTAAGGATATCAGAAAAATCCTAGCCCCGGAAGGTATTTTCATGATTAAGGCAGGTGCGGCATCCAGCTATATCAGCAATGAAGAGTCAGATTTTCTCTCAGCCATTTACAACAGCCTTAATGGTGTGTTTTCAAATATAATGCCCATAAAGGGGGAATCAATTTACCTCTTGTCATCATCAGGGGATCTCAGCAGTGATATACCGGTACTTATTGGCAAAAAAGGTATTGACAACAGCTATGTCAACGAAAATTATCTTAACAGCAGGATTATAAGCTATGATTCCGCCCGGCTGATAAGTGTAATAGACACCGGCAGCCCGGGCAACTTCCTGGATAAGCCTGTAGCTGTCTTCCACCGGCAGAAGCACAGTATGAAAAAAGCAGGTACTGACAGCATGCCTCTTATTGCCGGTATAGCTATGCTGCTGCTAATACCCTTTTTTACAGGTAATAACAGCTCAAGGAGCATGTACAGCACATCGCTTAACCTGGCCGGTACTGAAATACTGGTTCTGATACTCATACAGTCAACAGCAGGTAATTTTTACCGTCTGGCCGGACTCCTGATAGCTGTTGTAATGGCCGGACTGGCCCTTGGCAGTTCCCTCAGGTACAATACAGGGGAAAGGCTTCTGAACGCCACTCCACTGTTTCTCGGTCTGCTCGCCATACTTTTTGCCTGCCTGTCAGGTATAATACTAAGGCTTCAGAGTTTTACTTTACCTCTTATTATATCTTTTATAATTGTAATAATACCGGCTGTGCTGGCAGGATATTTCTACCGGCGCAAAACAAAGGACGGTACTGATCCCGGGCTTATTGCAAACATATATTTTGCAGACCTCTGCGGCGCTGCCCTTGGTTTTTTGGTGATAGCAGGTATACTTGTGCCCTTAACAGGTATCAGATCAACCTTTTTTATTCTTGCATTTATTAATTTTGCCTCATATATTATACCGGCGACGATAGTAGGTATCAGGATGCATACATAAACAGAAAGTGAAATATGAAGAAACGTGATTTTCTGAAAAGATGTGTTTTAACGGCAGGCGGTATGGCTGTATGTCCTGATATACTGACCGGACCCCATGCACCGCAGGTGAAAGAGAAGAATTACAGGCTTGCCCTGTACCAGGAAGAAACGGCGAAGGGTGTAATGTGCAATATCTGTCCCAATGAATGTGTTCTTAAGGAAGGTGAACTAAGTGACTGCAGGAACCGTATTGTAAGAAATGGTGAATTATATACCATGGCTTACGGGAATCCATGTGCTGTTAACCTTGATCCTGTCGAAAAAAAGCCCCTTTACCATTTTATGCCATCCACAATTACCTTCTCAATTGCAACGGCAGGATGTAACCTGGCATGTCTCAATTGCCAGAACTGGAATATATCACAGACCAGTCCGGATAAAACACGAAACCATGACCTGCCCCCGGATAAGGTTATTGCAAACGCACTTGAATACAAATGCAGGTCAATATCATACACCTATTCAGAGCCTGTCACCTTCTATGAATATGTGCTTGATACCGCAAGCCTGGCAAAACAATCCGGCATACGGAACATTATGGTATCCAACGGCTATATCAATGAAGAGCCGCTTATCAGGATCAGCAAGCATATAGACGCTGCCAATATTGATCTCAAATCGTTCGATAATAAAACTTACCTCAAGCTTACCGGGGGGAAACTGGACCCGGTGTTAAACACACTCCGCATATTGAAAGAACAGGGTGTATGGCTTGAGATAACCAATCTTATCGTCCCGGAATGGACCGATAACATGAACGGGATAAGGGAAATGTGCCGCTGGTTGTATGATAATGGTTTCAGCGACACCCCGCTGCATTTCAGCCGCTTCCAGCCCCTGTACAAGCTGGAACAGCTGCCCCCCACCCCTGTCAGCACCCTTGATAAGGCATATGAAATTGCAAAAGAAGAAGGATTGAAGCATGTATATATCGGCAATGTGCCCGGAACACATGCATCTGATACCCGCTGCCCTGAATGCGGGAAAACCCTTGTGGAAAGAAAAGGTTACAGTATAAAGGAAAATAATATTGAGAGCGGCAGATGTAAATTCTGCAATGCTGAAATAAGCGGCATATGGAGTTAGCAACAAAAACAGTCCGCTTATGAAAAGCTTATTTATGTTTATTGGTTTTATTATAGGTGAATGAAAGAAAAGGAAGCAAAACAAAGAATAGAGCAACTGAAAAAAGAGCTTAACGATCATAATTATTATTATTATGTACTTAATGCACCACGCATATCTGATTTTCAATATGATGTTCTCCTGCGGGAACTAACGGATCTTGAAGTCCGGTTCCCCCATCTCAGGACTGAAGACTCACCCGCACTGAGGGTTGGCAGCGATATAAGCAGGGAGTTTAAACAACAGAGACATAAATATCCAATGCTCTCTCTCGGCAATACCTACAGTGAAGAGGAAATATTTGATTTTACCAGGCGTGTGAGCAAATCGCTTGGCAGGGAGCCTGAATATGTCTGTGAACTGAAATATGACGGGGCATCCATTAGCCTGACATATAAGAACGGTCTGCTGACTTCAGCCGTGACAAGAGGTGATGGCGAAACAGGTGATGAGGTTACTAATAATGTCAGGACTATCAGAAGCATACCCATAAGGCTGAGGGGTGATGACTATCCTGCGGAAATAATTGTCAGGGGTGAGATATTCCTGCCGGCAGAAAGCTTCAGGAAGCTGAACGAGAATCTGATGAAGAAAGGGGAGCAACTGTTTGCCAATCCGAGGAATACCGCTTCCGGAACCATAAAGATGCTGGACCCCTCTATAGTGGCAAGCAGGGGGCTTGACTGCTACCTCTACTACCTCCTGGGCGAAGACCTGCCATCTGACAGTCACTATGACAACCTCCGGAAAGCAAGGGAGTGGGGATTGAAAATACCTGATGAAATAAGGCTGTGCAGGAACATGGAGGATATTATTGATTATATCAAATACTGGGAAGGAGAACGAAAGAACCTTCCCTATGAGATAGACGGGGTTGTTATTAAGGTTAACTCCCTTTCTGAGCAAAGAAAGCTGGGCTTCACTGCAAAGTCGCCCCGCTGGGCCATAGCATATAAGTTTAAGGCTGAGCAGGCCACATCCAGGTTGCTCTCCGTCACTTTCCAGGTGGGACGAACGGGCTCTGTAACACCCGTAGCAGAACTTGAACCGGTAAGCCTGGCAGGCACGGTGGTGAAAAGAGCCTCGCTGCATAACGAAGCACAGATAAAACTACTTAACCTTCATAAGGATGATACCGTGTATGTGGAAAAGGGAGGTGAGATAATACCCAAGATAGTGGGCGTTGATATTACCAGGCGACAAGAGGATGCACAGGCCATTGAGTTTATTAGCCTTTGCCCGGAATGTGGTACCCCCTTAAGCAGGATACCCGGTGAGGCAAATCATTACTGTCCCAATATATACCGTTGTCCGCCCCAGGTAAAAGGCAGGATAGAGCATTTTATCAGCCGCAAGGCGATGGATATAGACGGGCTGGGTGAAGAAACGGTGGACCTGCTGTACCGTTCAGGTATGCTTAAAGATATAGCCGACCTGTATACCCTCAGGAAAGAAGAGCTGATAAAGCTTGAGCGTATAGGGGAGAAATCGGCAGACAATATTATCAAAGGCATTGATAAATCAAAATCGGCTCCCTTCCATAAAGTCCTGTACGCCCTGGGTATAAGATTTGCAGGCGAAACGGTAGCAAAACTATTAGCCGGCAGTTTCAATTCAATAGAGGAATTATCCCTGGCAGGATATGATGAGCTACTGGAAATACCGGGAATCGGGGAGAGGATTGCCGGCAGCATAAGAGCATATTTCAGATCAGATAATAATATTGAGATACTCAGGCGCCTGGAAGAGTACGGGGTTAATATGCGGGCAGAAAAGTCCGGAAAAAGAGCTCCGGGTATACTGGAAGGAAAAAGCATTGTTATATCCGGTACTTTTGATAAGCACAGCAGGGAAGAATATAAGGATATAATTGAAGAATATGGCGGAAAGAATGTATCTTCGGTGAGTTCAAACACCAGTTTCATACTGGCGGGTAAAAATACGGGTCCTTCAAAGAGAAACAAGGCGGAAAAGCTGGGTATTGAGTTGGTGACTGAAGAAGATTTTCTGAAAATGTTAAATAAAGTATAGCTTTCGGAATTATTATTCCTTAAAAATCGATTAGGTTTGTAAGATGGAACTTTTTAAAGGAATGCGTTTACTTACCGGGAGGTGGCTGCTGAAAAGCAGGCAAAAGAAGGTCAGGCGCAACAAGCAATTCAATAACCTGGGCAACTCCCACAAGATAGGCCTGGTATGGGATGGCAGCAATACAGCTGATTTTAAAAGCATAAGTGATTTCTATAATGATATGCTGAAGATAAATATCCAGACTGATATAATCTGCTATTACCCGGGTAATGTACTACCCGATGAATATACCGCCATAAGGTACCTTAAATGTGTTAAAAAGAGTGATCTCAACCTCTGGTATATACCACAATTACCAGATATTGAGGAGTTTATCAACACTCCCTATGAAATACTTATTGATATCAATAATAATTATTGTTTCCCTGCTGAATATATGACGGTCCTTTCAAGAGCTGAATTTAAGGTGGGACCTGACTGCGTACCTTACAGGGATATGCTGGATATGACAATTAAGATAGAAGGCAAGAATGATACATCTTATTATCTTAAGCAGGTAGAATACTACCTTGACATGATAAACACCGGAAGAGGAAAATAAATAAGCTAAGCTAAGTATGAAAAAATTCGAAGGACTGGGTGTTGCAATGATCACCCCATTCAAATCAGACAGGAGTGTTGATTTTAAATCCCTGGAAAAGCTTACAGCCCATATTATTGATGGCGGATGTGATTACCTTGTTATTATGGGTACAACAAGTGAGGCCGTAACACTTAACCAGAGCGAGAGAGAGGCTGTAACATCATACATCAAAGAGATTAATGACGGCAGGCTGCCTGTTGTTCTCGGTGTTGGCGGCAATAACACACAGCAGGTAACGGATGCTATCATGCAGACTGATTTTGAAGGCATTGATGGAATTCTGTCGGTTGCCCCCTATTATAATAAACCCGGACAGAGAGGATTATTACTGCATTTCAAAGAGATAGCCGCAGCCTCCCCCGTGCCGGTTATTCTTTATAATGTACCGGGACGCACAAGCTGCAATATAGATGCAGATACGTGCCTGGAGCTGGCATGGAACCATAAAAACATTGCGGGCATTAAGGAAGCCTCGGGCGACCTCTCGCAGGTAATGCGAATAATCAATAACAAACCGGAGAAATTTCTCGCAATATCAGGTGATGACCTGAATGCACTGCCCTTCATATCGCTTGGAGGTTCAGGGGTGATATCCGTTCTTGGCAATGCTTTCACCTCTGAATGGAAAGAGATGATAAAGCTTGCCCTGAAGCATGATATTATAAAAGCGCGTGAGATTCATTATAAGTATATGGAACTTATTAACCTGCTCTTTACCGATGGTAATCCGGCCGGTATCAAGGCTGCAGCGAGCAATCTCGGACTGTGCCAGAATTACCTGCGCCTGCCCCTTACGGCAGCTTCAAGACAGACCTTTGCAAAGATCAGTTCAATGATAGAAGACCTGAAGCTTTAAGAACCCTGTTAAACACTTTCCCGGGGCTGTTGTGGTGGGCTTTGATCAACCCGGCCATGACAATGCTTATACTTCTTGCCGCTGCCGCAGGGACATGGATCATTTCGTCCTACCTTCTTTTCAACCCTTACAGGTTCGGCTTTCTGCGGCTTATCAGCCTGTCCACCACCCCCGGAGCTGTCGCTATACGATGAATAATCACTTTTTGATGCCCTGTAACGACTCATATCTGTCCTTCTTCTGCGCTCTGCTTCCCTTACCTGGTCAGGGTCAGGACTGGGTATATGTCCTTTCATCAGGGTGGAAATAACATTTTTGTTTACCCTCTCTATCATTGACTTAAACAGCTCGAAGGACTCAAATTTATAAATCAGCAGGGGATCTTTCTGCTCATATGTTGCGTTCTGAACCGACTGCTTGAGTTCATCCATCTCCCTGAGGTGCTCTTTCCACAACTCATCAATTGTTGCCAGTACCACAGTCTTCTCGTATGAGCGTGCAAGTTCTTTGCCGCCTGACTCAACCGTTGCTTTCAAGTTGGTCACCACCTGGTAAACCTTTGAGCCGTCTGAAACAGGCACAACAACATTTTCATAAACATGCGACTGCTTCTCATAAACGTCCTCTATAACAGGATAAGCATCAGATGCTATCTTCTCAACTTTCCGTTTATAGGTCTCGATAACACTATTATTAAGCATCTCTATCAGCTCATCCGGGTTTATCTTAAGGAATTCCTTTGCATCTACCGGCGATTCCATTGAGAAGGACCTGAGCAGGTCAATACTGAAGTTTTCAAAATCAGCATCAGGCTGGTAGGTATTAACAATATGCTCTGATACGTCATATATCATATTTGCTATATCCACACTTAGCCTGGATCCCTGCAGCGCATGCCTGCGCCTCTTATATATCACCTCCCT
>CAZGUR010000019.1:0-21788 GCA_964529295.1 uncultured Rikenellaceae bacterium
GCTGTGTTGAATGTCACGACAACAGCCAGATCATTACAGCCGCTTCAGCCCAGTGGGAAGCCTCAGTACATGCCACAGGAGGCAATGCTGAAAGAAACAGCACTGCATGTGCACCCTGCCACACCAGCCAGGGCTTCCTGGAAGTGAACGCAGCCGGTGATTTTTCATCAACTGCCGGCGCAAAATTTACATCGGCAGCCATTGACAATCCCGTCCAGCCAAACTGCTATACGTGCCACGACATACATAACACGTATACTACCGACGACTGGAACCTTACCAAAACTGATGCCACTGTTGCATGGCACAGTGTTGACGGAACAACAATTACGGAGGTTGATCTCGGAGCTGGCAATATGTGTACGGGCTGCCACCAGGCCAGGACAGATGACTTACTTGGCGACTGGACAGACGGAGGCAATGCAACACCTACATCTCCTTACTGGTCACTGCACTACGGAACGCAGTATAATGTATATGCAGGAGAAGGACTGTATGAGTTTGACGGCACAACAGCTTATCCCACAGAAGACACTCACGTTCTAAGTGTTGCCCCGGACGGTTGTGTGACATGTCATATGGCAGATGCATACGGAGTGCAGGCCGGCGGACATACAATGGCATTCGGATATGCATATCACGGATCAACAGTGCCAAACTGGTCAGCTACATGTATTGAGTGTCATACTCCTGATGGTGCACTGGATCTGGATGACCTGCTGACAACAATACAGACAGACATCGGAGCCCTTCTCGATGCGCTGGAGGCCGAGCTTATTGCTGCAGGTGTTATGGACGACACCTACCATGTTACAACAGTTGAGCATTCAAAAGAGGAGCTTGCTGCATTTCTCAACTTCAGGTCAATTGAAAGAGACAGGAGTCTTGGTTTTCATAACCCGGAATATACAGAGGCAATTCTTGAAAACACACTGGAAGTGGTCTTCGGTATATAAAATACAGATAGTTTTAAATCAAATATACAAGGGACCGTCTCAGCTTTCTGAGACGGTCTTTTTTTGTTGAATTATTAGTAAGAGGGCTGCCCGGACAGGGAAGTTATCCCGAACCAGATACGCACGCCGGAGAAAAAAGCCGCCAGCGGCAGGAATATACCATAACTATATATAAGCAAAAGCGCGAACCTCTTAGGATCCGCGCTTCTCTCTATTTATAAGTGTTCTGACTATTCTGTCTGTGGAGTTTTTGTGCGCCCATCGAAAACCTGCAGGTTAAACCTGACAAACTCTATTTTCTGCGGCTTACCTACTCAAACCATTGACAAACAAATAAACAGGTGTTATTCTGCCTTGAATGTACGCATATAGTTTACCATATGCCAGATATCCTCATCAGGTATCTTATTCTCATATGCAGGCATCTCACCACGGCCATATTTGGTCTTGTAAAAATGCTCACCGTCGGTCTGATCCTGGTAGAAGTCGCCTGAAAAATCACCTGAAAAAGTTTTCAGAGCCCTGGCTTTTACGCCGTCGCCCAGTCCTGTTTTACCATGACATGATGCACAGAACCTTTTATATAATGATTCACCTTTCTTCAGACTGGCTGCATCAGCCTCAACAGGGTTTTCCATATTCTTATACTCATCCGGCACCTCCCATGGCTCCGGCATCTTCTGTCTCTGCGGGCTCATTGCCATAAATGCAAAGCCCAATCCTGTAAGTAACAGGCTAATAGTTAGAATTCTAAGTGTTTTCATAATAATCAATTTTTAATTCATTATAAATAATACAATAATCGTGCAAGTAATCTTTAATAAACTGTTTCTGTCCGTTTTTAAGCTCCCAATATATATCATTCCACTACTTTAACATCCAGCACTGCTGCAAAGTTCACCCTGCCCCGTTTTTCCCTTTACTCTTTCCTGACATACACTGTACGGGCACAGTATTCTTATCACTGTCACCAATAACTGCTTCTCTTCTATTCATGCTCTTCATGATACCCGTTAATCATACTTTTAAAAAGTGTTGTGGGTTTTTCACCCAGGGTACAGGTATATATATGTATCACCAGGAAAACCGAAAGAATAAATCCCATGGAAATATGCAATATATCCGTAATCAATAAGCCGCTGACACCAAAAAACTGCTTTACCAGTATTTCAGGGAAAAGCAGTCCAAAACCTGTAATAATAATAAGGGGTAAACCAACATACATTACCATTACATAGGATATTTGCTGCAGCGGATTAAACTTCTGCTGATAGCTCACCGGGAATGGATGCTTTTCATTTTTAAACATCCCGAAAGCGTAGAATTTCAGCTGTATAAAGAGCCTTTTCCACAGATTTTCTTTTTTAATCCTGTAATGCCTGCTGTTTGATGTCAGTATGTTTCCCAGGACAAAAATTCCATAGTTGACAGTAAGAATGATTGCTGACACATTATGCCATGCAACAGCCTGGTCAAAACGAATCAGGGAAAATGATCTTTCAGCAGATGCGAACTGCATGCTTATACCTGTAAATATGAGGATAAGAAATAACAGGGCATTGAGCAAATGCCATAACCTGATCCAGACCGGATATAGATATAATCGTTTTTCCATTTATTAACTTTTCCTTAAAATTCTAAAAAACACATGTACCAATAATATAAAAATTACTCCGGCGAAAATTATATAACTCAGGTAATTCAGGATAACATTCCTGTGAGCCCCCACAACAAAGGACTGGTTAAGGATAACACCATTCAGGAATCCTACATCACCCCTGAATTCCTTGCTCTGGTATTTATAAAGGGTTGCCAGCAGCCGTGAGTCGGCTGAATGACATTCAGTGCACCTTTTAACTGCCTTATCCATTGGTAAAACCTTGTGTGCGATAAGGATGCTGTCATTAATCTCGGTATGACATTCCAGGCATCTCACACTTTTAAAGTGCGCCTCCTGGTTAGGAAGCCAGTTGTGACTATCAACTATCTCTATCTCCTCGCGATCGGTCAAAAGCTGAAAATTACTGAAATTGGCGTGACATTCCAGACAGATATTATTATTTGCCAGAATCGCTTCTTCGAAATCATCCGTATTCCGGATCAGCACCTCATAACTGTGAGGGTCATGGCATTTCCAGCATGAAAAGCCTTCTATCTCGGCATGTGTGCTTTCCATGTATTCATCCTCTATAGCTTCAAACTGGAAATGGGCATACTGCTCGTCATAGCCATGGCAATCATTGCAGTTATACGGTTTTTCCAGCCTGGCTTCTATCGAATGTGGAAATTCCTCAAAATCATATGAATGACAATCGGTGCAGGCAAAACTCCAGTGATTGGACTGGTAAAACTCATCCCTGTCTACAAAATAATCATCAGCCATAATCCTGTTCTGTGAAACCCCCAGTGCAGTGTCTGCAAGTTCAAAATAGGGTTCACCGTGGCATACAAGGCATTTCTCGTTATCCTCAGCAAAAATATTATTCTCAATACCCTTTACAAGCTGGAAATATTCTTCAGGCTCCTGTAGTACGGGTCCATCCTCTGCTGTCATTAAAACAACCGAAAGGACTGCCGTAAAAAGAGCTAATGCAATTTTCATAATTCCTATAAGGTGTTTAGAATCTAACTATTATATTCATACCAACAAGGAATTCGCCTTCCCAGAAATCATTTTTATTATATACAAAATTCCTCTGACCTATGATTGCCTTATAATTGGCAAAGAAAAGCTGGAATGCATGGGTAGGTGTGCTTTTCTCCCAGCCTAAAACTATCTGCGGCAATGTCCTCTCGAAATTATCCGTTCCATCACCATCAGGATCGGTATCGGGTGGCGTGAAAAGATAGTCATATTCAAAAATAATTGAATGTGAAGGTACAAAAGTGAATTTTCCACCCGCATGCAAGCCGAAATTAGCATTATTATAGCCTGTCTCAACAGCATTTAACCAGATAAATGTAGGGGCCAGCTGAACAGATATGTTCTCGGTGAATTTTCTTGCCACTATAAGCTGGTGGAAATAAGAGAGCTTATGAAACGACTTGAACTCTTCAGGCGGCCCAAAATTCTCATCAGCCCTTGCTTCCAATCCGATATTACCGTAATAGGTAAGAGACACCGGCATACGCCCTGATTCGGTTTGCTGAAGTATTGCATATTTACCCTGCAGATCCCAGAAGCTTAAGTCCTTGGTGGCTCCTGCGCCAACCATAATCCTGTCGGTGATACCATAATTCAGCCCGAGCCTGATATTGGAGGGTGAATAAATGCCAAAAAGTGATTGATGCCCATTTGTCACCTCCCCGAAACGGTGATGGATCTGAAATTCTATCATCCCTTTATAGGGAGTCATTATAGTCTGGTTATCAGCCAGTATACCTGTTTCGAAAGTGAACATTACCGGATAGTCCTCCTCTTCATCCTGCGAAAACAAAGGGATTACAATAAAAGTAATAAGTAATAATGAGAATATCTTTTTCATTGTTATCGGTTTATATTGGTTATAGTTTTTTAATTATTCGGTGCTCCCTGGTATATCCAGTCCAGTAACAAAAAGCGGTCATCATTACTCCATGTACCACCGTGACCGGGATCATCTATCTTAATCACCAGTGAGCTTTCCTCAGGCTTATCAAGGTTGATATAATTACCTTCTGTCAGCTCTTCATATGATTCAGATTCCCTGAGATCCGGCTTAATTCCACCCCCGTGGCAGCCTGTACAGTCATAAGCGGGAAACAGCGGGGCTATATCCTTGCCATAATAAACAGTATCATAAGGCTGTGTTATATCAGGCGGTTCATAGACCGGCGGATCATAGCTGTATTGCTCACATGCCGTTAATCCTGCTATCGCTATAATAATTAATGCCAGAGCAGTATTACTGATAGCCATCATTATCTTTCTGTTCATTTTCATTAGAATATTTTAAAATCTGTTAAGTATTATTCAATTGGTAAATATATCGTATCTAAATATGAAGGCATAGTACGAACAGCAGATACGTTTACATAATTAGAACTGATCTTTATGGTTAATTTTATTGACATAAATCATGTTTTTGGCTATCTTCTGACACTTTTCCCGCCCCGGGAGCTGTTAATTCAAAGTGCCGCTCCTTCCATTCATGGTTTATCATTCTGATTCATAGCTGGCAGAATAAATAGCAATATAAGATATTATCCATGATTACGGTCATACGGAACAGGTTTTTATCTCATAATCCAGCACTTACTTCACCCTGATAATTAAGGATAAAGAAAGACCCCTGAAACAGGGGTCCTCAATTATTGATTATTATGGCTTATATAAATCTGTCTGTTATAATGATATTATCACAATTGACGGCTTTAATAAACCTTTCCGTCAGATTCAGAATTTATAGGTATTATCATCTATCAGCTTATCGGCAATAAGCCTGCGGGACTCTTTCACATTTACCCCTCCTGTTTCCGCCAAACTGCTTATAATTCCCGGCAGGGCTTCCGTATCCCCGTCTTCAATTGAATAAACAGCGTCCAGGGCGGCTTTACGCACCTGCTGCAGTGAATCATAAATATACACATCAAGGATATGTTTATAAATTCCTGCTTCTCCTTTAATATCTGCAATCTTCTTCACTCTCAAAGCCAGTGATTCAGCAATATATATTTCCATAATTATATCGGAAATATTATTCAGCACTTCCTGCTCATGAACAAGCTTACGTCCATATGCTTTTGATGTAGCATTCAGCAACAGCAGTGCAATCCTTTTCATATTGCCAGTGTATCCTGAACCGGCTGTAAAAAAATCATCTTTATCCTTTTTTCTGTATACAGGCACCGATGAAATATCTTCAGCCAGCTTCTCCGCTTCATCAAACAATCCGTACTGCCCTTTCATAGCCCTTTTCATAGCAGTATCAACCACCAGTATCCTGTTTATCTCATTTGTACCTTCGAATATCCTGTTTATCCTTGAATCGCGATAACCCCTTTCCACCTCCATCTCGGAGGAATAACCCATTCCACCATGTATCTGTACCGCTTCATCTGCAACGAAGTCTAGCATTTCTGAACCATAAACCTTCAGTATGGCTGCTTCCACCGCATAATGAGCTATGGCATCGATTGAGGCACGCCCTTTCTCACAGCCTTCAGACTTATATATTTCCGTCAGCCTGTCAATATCCCTGCTTACCCTGTATGTAGCCGATTCTGCTGCAAATGTTCTGATCACCATCTCTGCCAGCTTATGCTTGATTGCTCCGAAACCAGATATAGCGGTACCAAACTGCTTTCTCTCATTGGCATATTGAACAGAGTCAATAATGGCCTTCTTGGCTGCCCCGATAACATTGGCTCCGAGCTTTATCCTGCCCATATGCAATATACTCAGGGCTATTCTGAAACCTTCACCCCTTTTACCAAGCAGGTTGGATGCAGGCACTTTCACATCGTTATAATATATCTGGGCTGTTGATGAGCCTTTAATTCCCATTTTATGCTCATCCGGACCTATAACCACTCCCTCGCTCTCAGTATCAACGATAAAAGCACTGAGAACCCTGTCTTTTTCTATCTTGGCAAATACCGTTTGTGTATCTGCAAAGCCGGCATTGGTTATCCACATCTTCTGACCGTTGAGTATATAATGGCTGCCATCTTCAGAAGGAACGGCATTGGATTTCCCCGCATTGGCGTCACTACCTGCTCCGGGCTCTGTAAGGCAGTAAGCCCCCAGCAACTCACCGGTAGCCAGTTTGGTGACATATCTCTGTCTCTGGTCCTCATTACCAAAATACTGTATAGGCAGGGTGCCTATGCCACAATGGGCCATAAAAGCCACTGAAAAGGAATAAGCTGCTCCGATGGTTTCCGCAGCAAGCATCTGGGTGACAAAAGACTGTCCGAAACCGCCATATTCTTCACTTACGGCTATACCCATCAATCCCAGTTCGCCCGATTTCTTAAGCAGTGATTTCATCAGTTCGCGATCTCCCTTATCGAGCGCGTCCAGCTGGGGATAGACCTCTGCATCAAGAAAATCCTTACATGTCTGCGCTATCATTAATTGTTCTTCGTCATATTCTTCCGGGATAAATACATCTGCGGGATCAACGTCATGTACCAGGAATTCTCCGCTTTTGAGGAGTTTATTGTCTTCCATCTCAATTGGTTTATTTAAATTAATAATCTATATTTCTAATGCTTCAACGATAAGTTCAGCTATATCCATGTTTTTTACCTCTTCCTCCCTGTTTTTATACTTGAGACCATCTGTTATCATGGTCATACAGAAAGGACAGGCTGTTGCAATAATACCGGCTCCCGTCTCAAGGGCTTCTTCCGTTCTTTCAATAAAGACCTCCTTATCTCCTTTCTCTGCTTCCTTGAACATCTGGGCCCCTCCGGCGCCGCAACATAAGGCAAAGCTCTTATTCCGCTGCATCTCTCTTAGGTTCGGGCTGATACTCTTCAATAATGACCTTGGCTCCTCATATATTTTATTAGCTCTTCCAAGGTAGCAGGGATCATGGTAGCTTATGACCTTACCGCCCAGAATATCATTGTCCAGCTTAAGCCTGCCTGTCTTCATCATATTGTCAAGAAAGCTCACATAGCTTATAACCTCAAAATCGGCGCCCAGGTCGGGGTATTCATTTTTAAAAATATTATAACAATGCGGGCATATGGTAATTATTTTTTTTATATCATATGCCTTAAACGTTTCTATATTCTGTATGGCCTGCATCTGGTACACCATCTCATTGCCCGCCCTCCTGGCAGGGTCTCCCGTGCATGTCTCTTCCTTACCCAGCACTGCATAGCTGACATTAAGATATGAGAGTATTCTGGCGAAAGCAGCAGCTACCTTTTTATACCTGTCATCAAAGGCACCTGCACAACCAACCCAGTACAGGTATTCTGCTTTCTCCCCTTTAGCGGCCAGGTCTGCCATCACAGGCACTTCAATCTTTTTTGTTTCCATATAAAGGGCTTATTGGGGTTTGTTGATCTTCAACTCAATATTTTGCGCCCATTGCATCCTGTCTTCAGCTGAATACTGCCATGGGGCTCCGTTATTTTCAATATTGCTGAATACAGCCTTCACTTCACCCGGGGCCTGTCCTTCCTCCATTACCAGGTACCTTCTCATATCAATTATCAGTTCAGGATGATTGATATTAACAGGGCATTCTTCAGCACAGGCATTACATGTTGTACATGCCCACAGCTCCTCCATGGTAATATAATCTCCCAACAGGCTCCTGCTGTCGTCATAGTCTTTTCCTTTACCAATAAGTCCGGGCCCCTTCTCATTCATACGGGCACGTACATCCATTATAATCTTCCTTGGCGACAGTTTTTTTCCGGTAATACTGGCCGGGCACACAGATGTGCATCTGCCGCACTGGGTGCATGATAAAGAATCAAGGTAATTCTTCCATGTCACATCCTCAATATCCTTCACCCCGAACCTTTCAGGCTGTACATCATCAGGGACCGCACTAAAGGCTGTATCAGGATTAAGCATAAGCCTCACCTCCCTGGTTACACTGTCCATATTAACTATCTTTCCCAATGGCCTCAGCCTGGAAAGATAAACATTGGGAACTGACATAAACACATGAAAGTGCTTGCTGTATGGCAGCATATTGGCAAAGATGAAGATAAGCAGGATATGTGACCACCAGTATATTTCATGCTGTGTATAAATTTCTTCCGCAGAAAAATTTGTAAAAATTCCTGCCAGCAGGGAACTGACAGGAAAAACACCTGCCACTTCATGTCCGGCTTTAAAACTATATGCATACCAGGCAGCATTCATACTCAGAAGGCTGATCATAAGCAACAGTATCATGGTCAGGGCTATACCGGCATCGATATGTGATGCCTTTTTCATCTCCGCACCCTCGAACCTGCCAATGTGAAAGAATAACCTCCGTGCAAGGAATATGAGTATTGAAACGGCTACCAGGAGTGCAAATACATCACCGGAAGCTATTATTATATCATATATTATACCAAGGGATTTAAATATTCTTTCCGTGCCGGCCAGCCCGTCGACTATCATTTCAATGCTGCCCAGCAGGATAACACAAAATCCCCAGAAGACAAGGGCATGAAAAAAGCCGATAACAGGCAACCTGAAAATCTTTGTCTGCCCGAAAGCAACCTTCATTGTGACAGCCAGCCTTTTACGGGTATCTTTTACAGGAAAAGCCGGTTTGGTGAGCTTAAAAAAACGTATCAGCCTCAGTGTTGTATATAAAAAAACACCCAGGGTGATAATCAGTACGATTGAGAAAATAATCTGCTTATGCATATCACATTATTGAATAGCTTATTACCTGGATTTCACTTTCCTCACCGCCTCATTAAGTGCAGGCAACACCTTCATTGCATCACCGATAATACCATATTTCGCCGACTCAAAAACAGGGGCATCCTTATCGTTATTAATAGCCACTATACATTTTGATGAGCTCACACCCGCTATATGCTGAGTTGCTCCCGAGATACCAACGGCGATATAAAGATCAGGAGCTATAATTTTACCCGTCTGCCCGGTATGCTCCTCATGCGGTCTCCATCCTTCATCGGACACAGGGCGGGAACATGCTGTGGCTCCGCCAAGGAGTTCTGCCAGCTCTTCCAGCGGCTCCCAGTTATCAGGTGATTTCATTCCCCTGCCACCCGAAACAACGATACTGGCATCGGTAAGCAGCAGCTTGCCCCTCTGCTTTCTGATATCCCTGATATCCGTACTGACAAGATCTTTATCAACATCATAGCTTATCTCTTCAATTTCAGCTTCAGCAGGGGACTCAGTAAGATCATAGGAGTTTTGTGCCAGGGTAAGTATTTTTATCTCCGACTTAATAATAACATTGGCATAGGCACTGCCCGAATACACCCTTTTATTTACGGTAAAGGGCTCTGTTGAGGAGGGAAGCCTCCCTACCCCTGCTCCCACACCTGCCTTAAGTCGAACCGACAACCTGGGGGCCAGGGCTTTACCGGTATTATTATTGGATATCACAATCACCTTTGCATCATTCTTCAAGGCCATATCAGCCAGTATGGCACTATATGCCCTGCTGTCCAGTCCCTCAAGCTGCGGGCTCTTTATGCTTAGTATCCTGGCAGCACCATATCTACCCAGCTTTTCCAGTTCGTCCATTTTCACATCACCTATGGACACGGCTATGACTGAGGAGTCAAGCATATCAGCTATTCCCCTGGCGTATGATACAAGTTCGTATGATAATTTCTTAAATTTTCCGTCCCAGTTTTCGGTATATACTAATACAGACATTTTATTTCTTATTTAATTAAACAGTAATTTTCAAATAACCTTCTCCTGGTTCTGCAATATATCAACCAGCTCTTCAGGTTTATCGGCATCAATGAAGCGGCAGGCTTCCTTTTCGGGCGGCATCTCATAGGAGACAAGCTCGGTAAGTGCTTCTGTTTCCCCGGGCTCCACCAGCTTAACCGGCTTTGACCTGGCCATCATAATACCCCTCATGGCAGCTATCTTCGGTTCTTTGGCGATTCCTTTCTGTACAACTGCAACAAAAGGCACCGGAACAGATAGCAGCTCCTTTCCCCCGTCAATCTCGCGGGTGATAAGTATATCACCGTTCTCTATCTCTATTCCTGACACTGCTGAGACTGAAGGATAATCCAGGAACTCAGCCAGCATACTTCCTACTGTCGATCCGTTGAAATCGCTGGATTCAATACCGCAGAGAATAATATCAAAATTATCCGCCCTTACAACAGAAGCCAGCTGTGATGCCACAAAATAAGCATCAAGCGGCTCGGCATCAATCCTTATGGCACTGTCAGCGCCTATAGCCAGAGCTTTGCGTATTACAGGCTCCGCAGTAGCCGGACCCACATGGGCAACTGTTACCGACTCTATAAGTCCGGGATTGCTCTCTTTCAATTCAAGTGCACGGGTAAGCGATAACTCATCCCATGGATTAATTACCCATTGTATCCCGGCAGTATCAAGCTTATTGTTATCGGTAAACTTTACTTTAGTGGTTGTATCAGGAACATTACTGATGCATACAAGGATTTTCATGTATAGATGGTTTTAAATTTTAATGTTATGTTTTATAGCTAATTACCAGTTTAAATATAAAAATTAACCCTCTCATATCTAACCTTTTGAGCGAACAAATATATAAAAAATCGGATGACCAACAAATCCGGCTATAATGGGCAGGCTGTATATTTCCAATAAAATTTCTATTTTCGCCGTCAATAAAAAACGGCGGTTTTGGGCAGGTTAACAAAAGCATATATTGCAATATTATTTTCAATGGCATTCTTTGCCTTTTCATATGTATGGTTTAAGGTTGCAAACCAGGCATACCGGCCTCTGACAATAGTTTTCTTCCGCCTTTCAACAGCGGTAATTGTGCTGAGCCTCTTTCTCTTCCTTACAAAGAGGTTTGAAAAGATCAGAAAAGAGGACAGGATATACTTCTTCTTTATTGCCCTTTTTGAGCCCTTCCTTTATTTTATCTTTGAGAGTTACGGCTTATCCTTTGTTTCATCCACCGTTGCCTCTGTTGTAATAGCAACTATACCGATTTTTACTGCAATAGGAGCACTTATACTTTTCAGGGAAAAACTGAGCCTGTTTAATTACCTTGGCATCATAGTATCCTTTACGGGCATTTTTATTTTTACAGTTGCAGGCAAGAGCAACCTTTCCTTCAATACGAAGGGTGTAATACTGATGTTCCTGGCAGTAATGTGTGCCACGGGTTACTCGCTGATATTACGGCGCCTGGCAAATAATTACAGGCCTGTATATATTGTAAATGTGCAGAACATTATAGGCCTGGGTCTTTTCATTCCGGTATTTTTAATATCCGAAGGCAGCCACATGCAGGATATGGTATTTAATGCCGAAGCACTGGTAGCAGTTGCCCAGCTGGCCATTTTTGCTTCATGCGGTGCTTTTATACTGTTCGGCTATACGGTCAGGGTTATAGGTGTAACCAGGGCAAATCTTTTTGCAAATCTTATCCCTGTCTTAACGGCCGGTTTTGCCTATTACACAATAAATGAAATCATTACCATTGAAAAATTTGCCGGCATTTTAATTATGATCAGCGGACTTTATATGGCCCAGATACGCTTTTCAGGAAAAAGAAAAATAAAAGAGGCTTATTAGTCAACTGTTCCCTGGCTGACAGGACAATGATACCGCGATATACCCCGACTGACTGCAACAGCCTGTTTATACGCTAATTACGCCATGCATTCACTCCTTCACTACAGCCCCTCCCTTTGGATTTTGTCTTTATATGGCTACTTTTGCCATTAAATAAATATTTCAGGACATTATGTCAATATTCAGTAAGGGACAGCAATCCATTGCAAACAAGATAGAAGAGAACAGTAATATTTCCAACTGGAAGGACTGGCGATGGCAGTTAAAGCATTCGATAAAATCCATTGACAAATTTGAGCATCTCACCGGTGTGAAATTTAAGGATAAGGAGAGGGAAGACCTGGAAAAGACCTTTAAGAAATTTCCATTATCCATAACCCCCTATTATCTTTCATTGATCAATACGGATAATTTTCGCAGGGACCCTGTTTTCAAGCAGGCCTTTGGTGGTATAGATGAGCTCACTGTTCACGATTCTGAATTCAGGGACCCGCTTGCTGAAGACAAGGACAGTCCGGTTGAGGGCCTGACCCACAGGTATCCGGACAGGGTCCTTTTCCATGTAAGCAATATCTGTTCCATGTACTGCAGGCATTGCACAAGAAAAAGAAAAGTGGGGGATATAGATTATATACCTTCAAAAGACCAGCTTAGAAAGGGTATTGATTATATAAAAAAGACACCGGCCATAAGGGATGTCCTCCTTTCCGGCGGTGATCCACTTATGTTGCCGGACAGTTATATTGACTGGCTCCTGGACGAGCTTAAAAAGATCAAACATGTGGAAATAATCCGCATAGGAACAAGGATGCCGGTAGTACTGCCATACAGGATAACCAGCGAGCTGGTAAACATACTCAAGAAGCACCAGCCGGTATGGATAAACACCCACTTCAATCACCCCAGGGAAATAACCAGCTCATCACGCGAGGCCCTGGCAATGCTGGCTGACGGAGGCTTCCCCCTTGGCAATCAGGCTGTGCTGCTGGCTGACATAAACGATTGTCCCAGGATTATGAGATCTCTGGTGCACAAACTGGTTGAGAACAGGGTACGTCCGTATTACCTTTACCAGTGCGATCTGTCGGAAGGACTGTCTCATTTCAGAACCCCCGTGGGGAAGGGCATTGAGATAATGGAAAGCCTTATAGGCCATACCACCGGACTTGCAGTGCCGACCTATGTTATAGATGCGCCGGGAGGGGGAGGAAAGATACCTGTAATGCCCAATTATATCATCTCATGGTCAACAAACAAAGTTGTACTGAGGAATTATGAGGGCATCATAACAACCTACCGTGAGCCTGAGAGTTACGAGGCAAAATTCTGTGACAGGAACTGCGAGGAATGCAACCTTGACCTGCAGCTTGACGGGGCTGATGAGTATGCTGCCCTGGGTATTGAAAAACTTCTTTCTGATCAGGACAAGACCATTTCGCTTATACCGGATGATAATATAAGACATAAAAAAAGGGAGTAAGATGACAGACCGGGTGATAAAAACAGATAAGGGATCTGTGCTTCAGCACGGTAAATTTAATGACAGGATATACCTCATGAAGCTGGGGGAAAAGGATGTGCCTGCCATTATACAAGAAATGGATGAGTTGGCCCGTAATAATAACTACGGAAAGATATTTGCACGCATACCCCTGTGGGCACTGCCCCTTTTCAAAGCCGGCGGTTATATCTCCGAAGCATATATACCCGGCTATATAAGGGGTGAAGAAGATATTCATTTTGTATCCAAATTCCTCAATTCTGACAGGCTCCTGGGTATTGAGACGGATATGCTGGAAAAATTCAGCTCCCTGCTGAACAGTGCTTATGTGGCAGATAAACAAATACCTGAAGACACAGGAGGGATAGATGCCATCGGGGAAGAAGATGCTGATGAAGCAGCGGCCCTGTTCAGACAGGTATTTGAAACCTACCCCTTTCCCATCCACGATCCTGCATTTATCATCAGGTCAATGCAGGGTAATACCAGGTATTTTGGTATCAGGGATTACAATAATAAATTCATTGCCATATCATCCGCTGAGATTGATCCTGAGAACCTGTGTGCGGAGATGACTGATTTTGCAGTGCTGAAATCCCAGCGGGGGAAAAAGCTATCCGTAAGATTATTACAGGAGATGGAAAAACATATGAAAAAAATTGATATAAAAACACTCTACACAATAGCAAGGCTTAACTCCCTGCCTATGAACAAAACTTTTTTAAGGCAGGGATATAAGTATACCGGCACGCTTATAAAAAACACAAATATTTCAGGCAGGATTGAAAGCATGAATATATTATATAAATCCTTAAAATAGAATTAGCAATAATATGCACTGGATTGATCTGAGTATTTTCGTCGTTTACCTTATCGCAGTTCTTGGCGTAGGTTTCTATTTTCTTAAAAGGAACAAAACAACTGACGACTACTATGTCGGCGGCCGTGAGATGAGCAGCCTGCATATCGGATTGTCAGTGGTTGCAACAGATGTGGGAGGAGGATTCTCCATCGGACTTGGCGGTCTGGGCTTTGTAATGGGACTGTCAGGCAGCTGGCTGCTGTTTACCGGCCTGGTCGGGGCCTGGCTGTCGGCAGTGCTGCTTATCCCGAAAGTATCCGATATAGCAAGGGCAAAGGGACTGCTGTCCTTTCCCCAGTTCCTGGAAACCATATATGACAAAAGAGTTGCCCTTATTGCAGGTCTTATATCGGCTATCGGATACCTGGGCTTCACCAGCTCACAGATACTTGCCGGAGCCAAGCTGGCCTCAGCAACATTTCTTGATCTCTCCCTTAACAAGGCCCTCCTGATAATGGGAGTGATAGCTGTTACATATACTGTTGTAGGAGGACTGAAAGCCGTTATTTACACCGATACCATACAATGGATAATTCTGCTGTCAGGACTTATATTCATTGCTATACCTGTGAGCTACATTAAATTGGGGGGCTTTACAGCTATCAGGGATACTGTCTCACCCGAATTCCTGACCCTTACCAATGTATCATGGCAGCAGATCCTTAACTGGGCCTTCACCATAATACCCATATGGTTTATAGGTATGACCCTGTATCAGAGAATATATGCCTCAAAGGATAAAAAGACGGCACAGAGGGCCTGGTTTATAGCAGGTCTTTTTGAGTATCCGGTTATGGCATTCACCGGTGTTTTACTGGGACTGTTCTCCAGGGTGGCACTGGATGCAGGGATGCTGGCGGATTTTGCTGCCGGGGGCACCATAGACCCGGAGATGGGCCTGCCTGCCCTGCTGCGCACCATTCTGCCGGTCGGCCTTATGGGATTAGTGCTTTCAGCATACTTTTCAGCTATTATGTCTACGGCTGACAGCTGCCTTATGGCCTCATCAGGTAATATTATAACGGATATACTGGGCAAGCATGAATCAAAAAACAGCCTCAGGCTGTCACAGCTTTTAACCCTGGCCATAGGAGTAACAGCCTTGCTCCTTGCAATGAAAATGCCCAATGTTCTTGAACTGATGCTTCATTCCTACGCATTTATGGTGTCGGGTATGATAATCCCTGTCCTGGCTGCCCTTTTCACAAAAAGACCGGATAACCAGGGATCGCTGTGGTCAATGATAGCAGGAGGATCGGTAACATTCTTACTTATTGTGCTGCCACTTGAGCTGCCTATGGGTCTGGACCCGATAATATTCGGTATTACGGCATCAGTGCTGGTATACGCCATTATCAGTACCATTAATCAAAAAATCATTGCAGAAAATACAGCTTAGACATAATTCCATATATTTAGCCCATAATATTTGTGCTAAACAGGCGTTTAAATAGTAATGAATATAACGAACATGAACCCGGTGAAGCGGTCTCATGAACCAGAGGAATAAAATATATACCCGCATGAGACGGATTGTGATATTTACGGTATTACTGTTCAGCTTCAACTGTTTATACCCGCAAACCGGCGGGGATAATATATATGAATTCCTGAATCTGGGACCCAATGCATATTTATCGTCACTCGGTGGCTTTAATATCTCCACTTTCAGCCAGGACCCGAGTCTGGCAATGATCAATCCGGCTCTGTCAGGTGAAATGACCCATGGTAAAATGGCACTGAATTATGTGAATTATTTTGCAGGCATCAATTACGGATCTGCCCTGTATTCACATTATTATGACAGTCTCGGTTCATTCACGGCAGGCATTAATTATCTCAATTACGGTAAATTCGACAGGGCTGATGAAGCAGGTAACATAAACGGCAATTTCACTGCTTCAGAATATGCCTTTAATATAATTTATGCAAGGCAGATAGATTCATCCTTCAGCTTTGGCGCAAACTTCAAACCAGTAATATCACAGCTGGAGAACTATATCTCTGTTGGTATGGCCCTGGATATAGGTGCATCCTACAGGAGTCGCGACGGATCACTTAGTGCGGGCCTGGTTATCAGGAACATGGGATTCCAGATAAAAAGGTACACAGCCAATAATGAAAAACTCCCCTTTGAAATAATGGCGGGAATAAGCAGCAGGCTGAGGCACGCACCTTTCCGCTTCAGTCTTACAGCAAGGCACCTGGAGAAATATGATCTTATATACGATTATTCTGAACAGTATGGGGATCAGGAGTATTCCGGGATTGAAAAAACAGCTGAAAACATAATGCGTCACCTTGTCTTCGGGGCCGAGCTGATCCCCACAGAGAACTTCTACCTTTCAGCTGGATTCAATTACCAGCGAAGAAAGGAACTAATATATGAAGCAAGAGCGTCAACAGTGGGATTCAGCATGGGTGCAGGTATTAAAACTTCATTGCTTGACATTAGCTTCAGCAGGGCAAGGTACCACCTGGCAGGATCATCCACAAATTTCTCCCTTCTTATCAAACCCGCCCTTTTTAAAAGCTTCAGATAAGATGAATTTCTTACCTTTGACCCAACAATAAGCAAGGCATGGAAAAAAAGCTAATTATCGCTGTTGACGGCTATTCATCGTGTGGCAAGAGTACTTTTGCCAGGGCTATAGCAGACGAACTGGGCTATTTGTATATTGACAGCGGGGCAATGTACAGGGCGGTTACCTTACACTGTATGCGCAGGGGCTATATATCCGGATCAGTGCTAAAAGAAGAAGAGATAATTGACAGTATAGCAAATATTAATATTACATTCAGATATAATGCTGACACCGGGCAACACGAAACATATCTGAATGGCGAGAATGTAGAGAAGGAGATAAGGCAGAAGCAGGTAGCATCATTTGTAAGTATTATAAGCAGGATAGGGCCGGTTCGTAAAAAGCTCGTTGCAATGCAGAGGGAGACAGGCATGATGAAAGGCATTGTTATGGATGGCAGGGATATAGGTACGGTTGTTTTTCCTGATGCTGATATTAAAATATTTATGACAGCATCTGAGGAAGTAAGGGCTATGAGGAGATTTAAAGAACTGCAGGAGAAAGGTTTTGAGGCCAACTTTGAGGAAGTACTTGCCAATATATCAGAAAGGGACAGCATTGACTCGGGCAGGGAGCTCAGTCCTTTGAAGAAGGCAGACGACGCCCTGCTGCTCGACAACTCGGATATGACAGTAAGCCAGCAGATGGAATGGTTCAGAAAAATATTAAAGGAAAAGACAGGAAAATGAAGGTTGAGATAGAACAGCATTCAGGTTTCTGCTTTGGGGTGGAAAGAGCAATCAGAATGGCGGAAGAGGCTCTTGATGCGGGAGAAGAGATATTCTCCCTTGGACATATAGTCCATAACGAAGCCGAGGTTAAAAGACTGGAGCGCCTGGGACTGGTAACCATCAACCACGATGAATTCAATAAGCTGCGAAATAAGAAAGTGCTGATCAGGGCTCATGGTGAGCCACCTGAAACATATGATATAGCACGTGATAACAATATAGAATTAATTGAAGCTACATGTCCTATTGTTAGGAGTATACAAAAAAGAATAAAGGATGACTATAATTATTACGGAGAAAAGGTTCAGAACCTTTTGTTTGGCAAAGAGGAGCATGCGGAGGTTATAGGCTTACTGGGACAGACAGGTGATAAATCAATATTACTATCCGGACTGAAAGACATAAAAAAGGTGGATTTCAAACGCCCGGCCGCAATCTTCTCGCAGACCACAAAGAGCAGGGAGAGATATGCAGAGCTGGTGAAAGCCCTGCAAAATGAATATAGAAAGGCCGGCCAGGACCCGGACCTTATGCTGAAGGTAAATAACACGATCTGCAGCCAGGTTGCAAACAGGGAACCGCGCTTAAAGAAGTTTTGCAGTAAATTTGATATAATAATATTTGTCAGCGGAAAAAGCAGCTCAAACGGCAAAATGCTTTACCAGGTATGCCGTGATGTTAATTCTGACTCGTATTTTATTTCAGACGAATCAGAAATTGATTATTCATGGTTCAAAGGAGTAAGATCGGTAGGTGTTTGCGGCGCCACATCAACACCCAAATGGCTTATCAGCAAAGTGGCAGAGAAAATTAAAATGACAGATGGTAAGAGATTTTAAACTTTACCCGATAAATAAATTACTTTTGTAGCAATAAAACAGAAAATCAAAATGACAAGGATAAAGAAAATAGCAGTATTGACATCTGGAGGTGACGCTCCCGGAATGAATGCTGCCATAAGGGCTGTCACACGCACAGCCATATATAATAAGCTGGAAGTGATTGGCATCAGGGAAGGATACAAGGGGATGATTGAAAAGTCCTTTATGCCGCTGTGGAGCAATGATGTAAGCGATATTATTCAGCGCGGGGGAACAATACTTAAGACAGCCAGATGTATGGAGTTTAAAACTCCTGAAGGACGGCAGATAGCATATAATAACTTAAAGGAGATAGGTGTTAATGGCGTTGTGGTAATAGGCGGTGACGGCACCTTCACCGGCGCCAGGATATTCAATGAGGAATTTGATATCCCCTTTGTAGGTATACCCGGAACCATTGATAATGATCTTTATGGTACTGACTATACCATTGGATATGATACCGCCCTGAACACAGTTGTTGAAGCCGTTGACAAGATAAGGGATACGGCAAGTGCACATAACAGGATGTTTTTTATTGAAGTTATGGGTGCCGAAGCCGGTTTTATTGCCCTCCGCAGCGGTATAGCCACGGGTGCTGAAGCTATTATAATACCCGAAGTAAGTGATGAAGTGGAAAAGCTTAACCAGTTGCTTGAAAGCGGAAGAAGGCAGAGAGCCAGCAATATAGTAATTGTAGCTGAAGGGGATAAGGAAGGTGGTGCATACGCCCTTGCCGGCAGGGTGAAAGAGCGGTATCCCGGCTATGATATAAGAATCACCGTGCTGGGACACCTGCAGCGAGGTGGGAGTCCATCCGCCTTCGACAGGGTTACAGCCAGCAGGCTGGGCTATGCAGCCGTGGAAGCACTGATGGATGATCAGAAAAGCGTTATGCTTGGATTGCAGAATAATGAAGTTGTGCTGGTTCCTTTCCGTAAGGCTGTCAAGCTCCATAAGAATGTCAGCCGCAGCCTGCTGGAAATAGCAGAGGTGCTGGCCAGCTGATTTCCTTATAATATTTTATCTCCCCGCTACTTCTGCATAAAATACGAAACAGACTCCAGCAAGCTTTCTTTACTTATGGGCTTTTTAAGATAATCATCACAACCCGCTTCAAGTGCTGACTCCCTGTCGCCAGACAATGCCATTGCAGTCAGGGCAAGCACCGGTAATCCCGGTCTAATCTGTTTTATCTTCCTGGTCGCCTCATAGCCGGTAATGTCAGGCAAACGTATATCCATTATTACAATTGATATGTCGGGGTAAAGGCTAATAAATTCAATAGCTTCCCTGCCTGTCTCAGAATGCAGTACCTGGTAGCCCCTGGTTTTCAGAACCTGCTCGGCAAAAAGATAATTAAACAGCTCATCCTCAACAACCAGCACCACTCCCCTTGTACTTATACCAATACTCTCATCCTTACTCATTGGCCGTCTGTGGTCATTCTGTTCAACAGGCCGGTAAGGCAGGCTAAAATAAAATGTACTGCCCTTTCCCTTTTCTGATTCAAGCCATATGCTGCCACCCATCTTTTCAATATAAGCCTTGCATATCGAAAGTCCCAGTCCCGTCCCTCCCCTGCGGCGGGCAGGCCTGGTATCAGCCTGACGGAAACTCTCAAAAACAGCATTATGCAAAACAGGCTCAATCCCTTCACCTGTATCGGCCACTGCAAATTCTATAATATCTCCTGACTGTTTATACGAAAGACTTATCTCCCCTTCTGCAGTGAATTTAACAGCATTGGATATAAGATTGGCAAACACCTTTCTTATCTTGGATTGATCAGTCAAAATATCCTGCCCTTTTTTTAAATCACCCTTCTTCACGGTGAAGTTGACGTTCCGGGGCATAACAGGAAGGTATTCCCTGTATAGTTCATCAAAGAGGATTTCAAGGCTGACAGCCGATTCAAAAACTTCAATCTGACCTGCTGCAATCTTTGAGATATCCATTATATCATTCACGATATCAAGAAGCCGGTGAGAGCTTGACCGTATAATGTCATGATATTGTTTTTTCTGTTTATCCGGTATATCAGCACTCTCCAGCAGGTCAATAAAGCCAATGATACCGTTCATCGGGGTACGTATCTCATGTGACATATTGGCCAGGAAGGCCGATTTAAGCCTTTCACTCTCCTGGGCTTTGCTTATGGCCTCCTTAAGCTTCTCCTCCATTTTTATCCGGTAATCAATATCCGTATGTATACCTACCATACGTACCGGCTTATCCCCTGACCACTCGCACACCCTGCCGGCTGCAAGTATCCATTTCCAGTCATTATCAGCAGTTTTCATCCTTAACTCAACCCTGTAATAGTCATTCTCGCCGGCATAATGGCTTTTAAGAGTTTCCTTCACTTTTGAGAGATCTTCGGGGTGCAGGGAATCAGCAAATGTTTTAAACCCGAAACTTTCATACTTTTCCTCAAAATCCTGTCTTGTAAAACCAAGCATCTCAAACCAGCTATCATTAAGAATAAGCCTGTCATTTGCAATATTCCAGTCCCACAAACCACTTCCCGTACCATTGACAGCTGCATCAAGGCTGAACATATTATCCCTGAGCTCATCCTCTATCCTGGACTGTTCAGTAATATCCCTGGCACTGGCAAGAAGCATTGATTTATCCTTAAAATCGATCCGTGTCAACTGTACATCAGCAAGAAATGTATGGCCTTCCTTCCTCCTGTATAACCATTTCCCGCTCAGTTGCCCATTCTCCATTGCCCTTCTGAGTATGTCCGGCATTGCCTCAGATGACAACCTTCTATCAGGCTGGTATTCAGCTGACAGCGCAGCCGGTGTCATCTTCATAAAACATTCCTTATTTTCGTAACCAAACAGATTGCATGCTGCCTGGTTACAAATTACAACCCTTTCAGAATGAGGGTCATATACAATAAGAACATCCATTGTGGATTCGAATAGTATCCGGTACTCATCAGCACCGATATCATGTCCGTTTTCCTGTGATAAAGCGGATTTACTTTTTTTCATACCTGTAACAGCTTATCAGGTACTAAAATACATTATTAAACCATAGTAACTATTTAGCTGGTTCTCAAAAGTAAAGAAAAACCGGGGTTATCAACAGTTA
>CAZGUR010000020.1:0-21656 GCA_964529295.1 uncultured Rikenellaceae bacterium
GCTAAACGCTGCATATACAGAGATAGATGAGCAGAGAAGGCATATAATGGACTCTATCTATTATGCCAGGAGGATACAGACTGCTATTCTGCCCTCTGAGGATTATATTTATGACAAGCTGGGTGACCATTTTATACTTTATCGCCCCAAGGATATTGTTAGCGGTGACTTCTACTGGTTCAGGGCGATAGATAACAGGATAATGGTTTCGGCAGTGGATTGCACCGGCCATGGTGTGCCGGGGGCCTTTATGTCAATTGTGGGTTATAACCAGCTTAATCATGCTGTTAATGTAGGTAAAGCCAGAAATGCAGAAGATGTGCTTAACCAGCTTAACAGCGGAGTGATAGAAACCTTATCGGTTGACACTCACGAATCAAAGGTTATGGATGGTATGGATATGGCATTATGTGTTTTCTGTGAGGGGATGAAAACCGTGCAGTTCTCAGGTGCCAATAACCCGCTGATAATAATCAGGGATGGCGAATTATTCCAGTATAAGGGTGATAAGTTTCCCATCGGGGCATATGAGGGTGAACGTCCGCAGGTTTTTACACGCCAGGAGATAGAGCTGAAAAAAGGAGACTGCCTTTATATTTATTCCGATGGTTATGCTGACCAGTTTGGCGGACCGAAAGATAAAAAGTTTACTACCAAAAAATTCAAGGAGCTACTGATGGAAATTCATAAAGAACCCTGTGATGTTCAGAAATATTTGCTTGATAAACGGCTGGATGAGTGGAAAGGTGACAGGGAGCAGCTTGATGATGTGCTTGTGATAGGTATTAGGATTTAGTACTTTTTTTATTGATAATCGTATTATGGCAAAAAAGATACCCGAAAATGATCGTTCCGCAAAAGGCATATTAAATCCCTTCCCCGGTCTGCGCCCTTTCACACCCGGGGAGAGTGACCTTTTCTTTGGCAGGGAAGGACAGAGCGGCGAAGTATTGAATAAGCTGAAAGCCAACAGGTTTGTGACTGTGATAGGTGCATCAGGCAGCGGTAAATCATCGCTTATATACTGTGGTGTAATACCCCATCTTATTAAGTCAGAAGCTGAAAATCAGGATCAGTGGCAGCTTGTTAATATGCGCCCCGGGAATGACCCCCTGGGCAACCTGTCTGCCATGATCGCTGAAAGGTTAATAAGAGATAAGGATAGTGAAATAAACAGATCTATATGCGATACTATACTAAGGCAGGATGAGAAAGGCCTTGTTAATGCTGTCAGTAAGCTGTCTGAAACAAGGGATAGGAAACTTTTAATACTGGTAGACCAGTTTGAGGAATTATTCAGGTATAGATCAGCTGCAAAATCAGATGTCACTGAAAGGGATGCCAAATATTTTGTTAACCTGCTTGTAAATGCTGTTAAAGACGCCTCATCAGGAATTTCGGTTATAATAACCATGCGTTCTGATTATATTGGCGACTGCGCACATTTCCAGGGACTGACAGAACTGATTAATAACAGTAACTACCTTATCCCTCACATGGCTGAGGATAATTACCGGAGAGCTATAACCGGTCCGGTGGAATATGCAGGAGCAAGCATAGATGATGATCTGTTGGACCTTCTCATAAGTGAGATAGGTGACCGTACCGATCAGTTACCCGTTCTGCAGCATGCCCTGATGAGAACATGGGAGCACTGGCAGGCGATGGGAGTGCCAGACAGGCCAATATCCATATCAAATTATGACGCTGTGGGACAGATGGCCGAGGCCATGTCAAGGCATGCGAATGAAGCTTTTGAGGAACTCAGTAAAAGGGAACAGGAGATTTGTGAGTCATTATTCAAGACGATAACCGAAAAGGGGGCCGATAATAAGGGTACAAGACATCCTACAAGGGTGTCTGTTATAGCCGCTATTGCCCGGTGTCCGGAGCCTGAGCTGATAAGGGTTATCAATGCATTCAGGTCCTCAGGAAGATCCTTTATTACACCCGGTGAAGGTGTGGAGATAAACGGGGAAACAGTAATCGATATCTCCCATGAGAGTATAATGAGGTTGTGGGACAGGCTCAGCGAGTGGGTGGATAAGGAGGCTGCTTCGGTACAGATGTACCTCCGCCTGTCAGAGGCTGCTGCTATGTTCCAGGAAGGGAAGACAACCCTGTGGCGTCCACCCGACCTGCAGCTGGCTCTTAACTGGCGTGATGAAAATATGCCTACCCTGACATGGGCTGAAAGGTTTAACCCGGCTTTTGAAAGGGCGATGGTATACCTACGGACCAGTGAAAAGGAATTCATTGCAGAAGAGGAGAATAAGATAAGGGCCCAGAAAAGACAGCTGCGTCGCAGCAGGATAACAGCAATAATCCTGGGTACGGCAGCCATAATATCCATGTTCTTTATGCTTTTTGCCTTCGTTAAGCAGGTGGAAGCAGAGAAGAACAGGCAGGAAGCTGAACAACAGAGAGAGAGAGCTACCATCCAGCAGCAGAGGGCTGAGGAGAATGCAGAAGAAGCAAGACTGAATGAAGAAGAAGCAAGGAGACAGGAGGAAAGAGCCCTGGCCAATGCTGATTCGGCAAGGATAAGTGCCCTGGAAGCACTGAGACAAAAAGAGTTTGCAGACAGGAACGCTCAGGAGGCCAATGTGCAGAGGTCGAAAGCCGAGATGAATGCTGAACTGGCCGAAGAACAGAGGTTAAGAGCACTGGCACTTGCAGATACGGCTCAGCTGAACGCTGAAGAAGCACTTAGACTTAGAATGGTATCAGTAGGCAAGTCAATGGCTGTTAAATCAGTACAGCTTAGTGGTGAAGGGCAGTTGCAGACCTTGTTGGCCTACCAGGCATATCTTTTTAATAAACGGAACGGCGGCACCGCTAATGATGCTGATATTTATATGGGTCTGTATAATGTGGCAAAAACACACAGGGCCCTGAACTATAAAACATTTGACGGTCATTCGGGAATGGTTAACAGCATTGTGTTCCGGCCCGGTACGCAGGACTTCTTTACCTCGGGATCGGACGGGAAGGTGCTAAGGTGGAATGTCATGGATCCCATGGGACAGCCAGGCTCTGTATTTGAGGGAAATGAGATAATCGAGGTGCTGAGTACAAGCAGTGACGGGCAGCTACTGGCATGTGGCAACGACAGGGCAGTGATAAGGATAATACCCGTTTCAGGCGAGGGTTTAATGTATGAACTGACCGGTCATACGGATAAGATAAAAGCACTGGCCTTTACTCCTGATAATAAAGAACTGGTGTCCTCAGGTGTCGATGGCAAAATTATTATGTGGGATATGGAGAACAGGAAACCTGAACTCTTACTGACAGCTTCCGAGGCAGTTAATGCACTTGATGTGTCAGTATCGGGAAAATATCTTATCGCAGCCTCGGACAGTGGTCTGATACATTTATGGGATCTTGAGAATAAGACGGCCATTAATGCCCTTGATACAGAAAAAGGGTCAATAAGGGTTGTCCGGTTTATGGATGATAAGAGTTATGCTGTGGGTTATCAGAATGGATTGATTGAATTCTGGAATGTAGGGGAGAAAAGCAGTAATGAGTCTGTTAGAGCTCACTCGGTGAGGGTAACGGACATACAGTTCAATGACGGGCTCAGACAGATGGCCAGCAGTGGTTTCGACGGACTGGTTAAGATCTGGAATTATGATGACCTTACCGAACCTCCTATATCACTTGATGATAATGATGGTTTTGTGTTCTCCCTGTCCTTCAGTACTGATGGCCGGCTGCTACTTTCAGGCAGCTCGGGAAATGTAAATAACAGGAACCTTATTGCAAGACCAACACATGTGGATTATATGGTAAATGATATATGTAACCTGCTCACAAGAAACTTCACGGTGGAAGAGTGGTGGAGATATGTAGGCAGGGATATTGATTATGAGGAGACCTGTAGTAAAAATGAACTCAGCATAAAAGTCCAGGAAAAGAAAGGAGATTGATTACTAACCTAACGCATCATTATATGATCCGATCAGCATGTTTGTTATTGCTTTTTGCATTTGTTTTTGCAACAGGGCTGTCTGCACAGGATTGTGCGGTTAACCTGCGTAACGCAGAGGAATTGTTTGACGCAGGTCGTGTTGAGGAGGTACCCGCTTTGCTTGAATCATGCCTTGAGTCAGGATTTACAGCAGCAGAAGAACTTGCGGCATATAAGCTTATTATAAGATCTTACCTTTTTGACGATAAGACAGATATGGCTGAAGCTATGATGCTGGAATTTCTGAAGAAAAACCCGGAATATAAGATCAGTCCTACTGATAACACTGATTTTATATACCTCTTTAATAAATTCAATGTAAAACCGGTGATACAGCTGGGACTGAAAGCAGGGATTAATTATACATATATCCTGGGTAAACAGGATCTGTCAGTATCGGGTGAGGCTGCCGGGGCAGATTACAGAAATGAGAACTTTACCATCGCCCTGGGTGGCCTGGTGAAATATAAGATCAATGATTTTCTTGAAGCAGGCATAGAGCTGGATTACTCGGAAGCATCCTTTAATATAAGTGAGGAATTCCTTTCCTACGGTATTGTAAGCTATAAGGAGAAGCAGCGCAGGCTGGAAAGCACAGTGAATATTTATTATGAGCCCTGGTATTTCAATGGACTTATCCCCTATTTCAAGGCAGGCGCCGGTATGGCATATAATATTTCCACAACGGCCAGTTCAACTCTTTATAATTCTGATGTGAATAACCCTTTTGAAAGGGCCGGACCGGAAGTTAACAGGGTGGATGCCCGAAACAGGGCAGATATACTGATTGCTGCCGGGCTGGGGTGTAAGTATAAACTGCCATCAGGATATGTCTTTTTTGATCTGGATACACGCGCAGGAATGATGAACCAGTCAATACCGGGTGTGCCCACAGACCAGGAGCTTTACTATTTTTTTACCGATGACATGTTCAGGCTGAATGTGATAAGAGCGAGCCTTGGCTATATATTCATAATTTATAAACCCGAAAGAATACCGGAATAGAGCCATGAAACAATTATTCTTTATAATTCTCAGCCTTGTAGTTATTCTTGCTTCATGTGAGAAGTATCCTGACAGGGGCACCTTTGATAACCCACTGCTGGTATACCATGGTGATGCCTTTGTGGACCTGGGCCTGTCACTTGACGAAACACAGGACGGCTATGCCATAGCAGGTATGCGTACGGTAATCAGCCGCTCTGAAAGTAATATAGGAGGAAGTATTATTGATTCAGCAAAGCAGGAGCTGGCAGTTATTAAAACAGGTGATAATGGAAACCTTGAATGGGTATATCTTAATGAAGCAGAAGGTTATGATGAGGCAAGGAGTATCAAATCACTTGCAGACGGCTCTGTAATATGTGCAGGTGTTGCAGCAGGACCTGGAGGAACAGCCAGGGGCAATGACATGATTATAACCTTATTGAATGCCGCTGGCAGTGTCAGCTGGCAGAAAGCATATGGTGGAGCAGGCAACCAGATGGCCAATGATATTATCGAGTGTGATGACGGGGGATTCCTTGTTCTGGGTTCAACCGATACCGAAAATATTGCCGGCACCTTTGGCCAGGATAACCCGCAGGGGCGCCTGAATATTTATATTCTGAAGCTGAATGCTGTGGGGGACAGCCTGTGGTCAGTATCCTATGGCTTTGATGAAGATGATACCGGTGTTAAGGTAAGCAGGGATCTGGGAGGTAATGGTTATATGGTTCTGGCTACAACAGATAAGGATGGGCCCGGACAGAGCAAGAAAAATATTATGTTTCTCAGGATTAACAGTGTTGGTAACGTTACAAAAAGTGAGACTTTCGGAAGCATGGCAAACGAAAAGGCTGTTGATCTTATACTACAGGATGATGCCTATATTATACTGGGAGCCGGAGGGCCTGACAGCAACACCGATAATGAAATATTTATTCTGAAACTGGCAGAGGATATATATGCCCCTCCCTTGCTGGAGAAAGGTATAAGTATTTCCGGTAGAAGACTGGTGCTTAACTCATTATGTTACCATCCTGAGGGTTTCTTTATTATTGCAGGGGCCATAGGCGAAGCCCTTGAAGAAGACATGCTGTTTTATTTTATGAATACTGATGGCAGTGAATATGCAGAGCCGCATATCCCGACCGGACAGGGCAGCCAGGTGATAAACGATGTGATTGTGGATACACAGGAAAGTATAGTGTCGGTGGGGACTAACGGAACAGAAACAAGCTCACTGATAACGTTTTATAAGTTTAATAAACCCCAGCTGTAGATAAATAGACATTAACAGAAATATACTTGCATTGATTTAAATAATACCCGATGAGACGATTGATTATTACCAGTTTAGTATTGTTACTGCCGGGTATAATGGCATTTGCCCAGGAAGTAAAGGATGTATCGATAATTGGTGTTTTTACAGAAGGTAAAACAGTTACAGCTAATTATACCCTGGAGGGGGCCTCAGGGACTGCAGATGTTTTTCTTCAGTGGATGAGGGTTTCGGCAACAGACAGTACTGATCTGGCCACTACAACGGACTATACCTTAGTTACAGATGATGTGGGTTTTAAGCTGTTGCTGAGAGTGGTGCTGGAAGACGGGGCAGTGCAGGATACCGCCTGGAGTGCTTTAAGTCCTGATGTAATAGCCAATACAGAACCTGTGGCTTCAAGTGTTGCTTTGGCGGGGGGACTGGATCCTGGTGACTATATATTCGGGGATTATGATTATAGTGATGTTGACGGAGATGCTGAAGGAGCATCCGTTTACAGGTGGGTGATAAGCAGTGCCGGTGATTTTTCGGATACGGCTGTTATCGCAGGTGAAACGACTAAGTCATACCAGATACAGACGGCTGATGAAGGCAGGTATTTTTTCTTTGGGGTGAGGCCGGTGGCGCAGACCGGCACACAGACAACGGATTATACCTGGAGCGCGGTGCACGGGCCTGTGAATACCAACGCTGTCCCCCTGGCATCAAATGTTACTATCACAGGCAATCCTGATCCCGGAAGCATCCTGTCAGGCAGCTATGATTACAGCGATGCTGATGGTGATCCGGAAGGAACATCGACATATCAATGGAGGATAAGTGATACGGATGTCTTTGGTGATGCAACGGATATTTCAGGTGCTACATCAAGGAATTACCAGGTAGTGGCCAGCGATGAAGATAAGTATTTCTTTTTCGGTGTTGAGCCTGCTGCACAGTCAGGAGCCACACCCGGGACATATGCCTGGAGTATGGCTCACGGACCGGCAACAGATGGAGAACCGCCTGTAGCTTCCAATGTTACGATATCGGGAGGCTTGCGGACAGGTGACCTCCTGACGGGTGATTATGATTATTCTGATCCTGAGAATGATCCTGAAGGAGTATCTGTTTACGAATGGGTAATGAGCGACGACTTGACTGTGGGTGATGGTGATGATGTGACCCGGGCTACATCAAAAACCTACACCCTGCAAACAGCTGATGAAGGCAATTATATCTTTTTCGGCGTTGAGCCTGTTGCACAAACGGGAGAGAGTCCCGGTACCAAAGTGTGGAGCGCGGTGCACGGACCGGTCATAATCAACACACCTCCAACAACATCAAACAGGACAATAAGCGGAACACCCTGGGTTGATGAAATACTTAACGGTGATTATGATTATGCCGATACTGACAATGACCTTGAGGGCAATTCCAATTACAGGTGGGCTGCAGGAACAAGCACCAGCCAGGGCGATGCCAGCATAATAAGCGGGGAAGCAAATTCCTTCTACAAAATACAGGATGCAGACCAGGGTAAATACATCTTTTTTGGAGTGCAGCCGGTAGCACAGACCGGTGATACGGATGGTACAGAGGAATGGAGTGCTGCATTCGGTCCCGTTAACTCCCAGCCTGCAGTCAGTGCTGTAATTATTGATAATACAGCTCCTGAAGTGGATGACGTGCTTACCGGCTCATATACTTATAACGATATTGATGGTGATCCTGAAGGTACGTCCACATATAGGTGGCTGAGAGACGGCACTGAGGAAATAGCAGGAGCTACATCGCTTAATTATACTGTGACCTACGATGATGTCGGAAGCAGCCTGGTTTTTGAAGTGACACCGGTATCAGCAAGCGCTTATCCGGCAGAGGGTGACCCGGTGCAGAGCACTGCCACAGCAGATGTTCCGCCCTCAGGCGTACCTGTGGCATCGGATATATGCATATCTGGTGTGCGTAATACCGGTAACACAGTGCAGGGTAAATATACATATACCTATAACAGGCAGGAGGGTAACTCCTTGTACCAGTGGTACAGGGACGGAACAGCGATTCCGGGTGCCACATCCGAATCATATGTGCTTACGAAAGATGATATTGAGTCTGTTATACAGTTTGCGGTAACACCGGTCTCCAAATTTCCCTCAATTGTTACAGGTGCTGAGGTTTTCAGTGACACCCTTGCCACTTTTGTTATACCCACTGATAATGTGAGTGTGGCAGATCCTCCTTTTACCCTGGAGGCTAACCCTGAGGGAGGGGTATTCACAGGTGAAGGTGTTTCGGTAAACACTTTTGACCCGGCTGCCGTTAACACTGATAACAGCCCGTTTATAATTGACTACCTGCTGACAATTCAGTATGATGGGTACAGTTGTATACAGGAAGTGTCTGATACAGTAAATGTAAAACCTGTCGAAACATATTTTGAGAGCTTTAAGGATGTTTATTGTTACGATAATGGCAATGACACCATTATTTTAAGGAATCTTCCCTCTGATGCTTCAAAACCAGCGTTTATCTTCACAGAGCCATCGGCTGTCGTTAGCCAGCTGAATGACACAATTGTTATTTTTAATCCGGCCCTGATGGGCCCGGGTGATAATGCTGATAGTTTATATTTTACCTATCAGCGCGATTCTTCCCTTATTGAAATAAACAAAGGATTTGTCATTGATTCTGTTGGTACGGCACTCTCTTTTCAGAACCTCGACGATGCTTATTGCACTGATGCCCCGGCAAGGTTTATAAGCGTGAATAATCTATACCCGGCCGGCGGAAGCGGTGAATGGACAGGTGATATGCTGACCAGTAAATCAGACGGATCTGCAGTTTTTGATCCGGCACTGGTGCCGGCAGGCGTAGTATACCCCGTTACATACCGTTATACATCGCCCAGGGGCTGTAAAAGCCTGGTTATAAGCAGGGATGTAACCATTAACCCCCTGCCTGATGCAGACTTTAATATTGATCCGACATATAATATTGAGGGTGATCCTGATCTTCTTGTTCCTGCACTGGCGGGAGGGACCTTTACGGGATCAGGCATTGTCGGCGACCAGTTTTACCCCGGGCTGGCGGGTGTGGGAAGCCATGATATACGCTATTCAGTTACCGATGTGAACGGGTGCTTTGCTGCAAAGACCAATAACACCCTTGTGCGGGAGGCACAGGGATCGATTGAAGGTCTGCCGGATATTATATGTTATGATGACATAATATATAGCATAAGTGTTTCAGGACTGCCGGCGGGTGTTAGTATTACAGGCTTCAGCAATACAAAAGGAGGTATTAGTTCCAGCGGGCCCACTACCGCAGACTATTATATTCCCGGGGTGGGAGCGGGCAGGGATACAGTGAGCTTTGCCTATATATGGGAGGGTGTTGATTATGAATTATCCAGGACCGTATATATTGATTCCATAGGGAAACTTGAGATTATAGGACTCAATGACAGCTATTGTGAATATGAGGGAGATGTAAATATGCGTGTATCCGTCGAAAATTCTACCGGTTCAGGCAATTTTGATTTTTCGGGTCCGGATACCTCATTTGTTAATTACGGGCAGATAGCCGACCTGTACCCGTATAAGACACCGCCCTCCGCTACCCCTTACCAGCTTAGCTTTACCCATGTTTCAACGGTTCAGTCATCAGGATGTACCAAAACAGTAACAAGGGATGTGTATGTCCATTCAAGGCCTGATGTGGAAATATTGACTGACAGGTCAACTGTCAGCCTCGATGAGACACCTTTTGAGCTTACGGGCTCTCCTGCTGACGGCACTTTTGCCGGTAACGGGGTCTACCTGGATGGAACTGTGTATAAATTTAACCCATCAGTGGCCGGTGAAGGCAGTACGGTGGTGAATTTTTCCTATGCTGACACCAACAGCTGTGCCTCAGGTATAAACACCAGCATTACGGTTGTGCAGCCTGAGGGCGCAATCTCAGGAATAAATGAGGGTAAGCAGTATTGTTATGACGGTCTTAGCGATACACTTATCTATGAGAATACGGGGGCGACCTGGACAGGTATAGGCTTTGAAGGCGCCGGAATAACAGCTATTGATGATACCAGGGCAGTATTTGATCCGGCCGCTGCCGGCAGGGGTGATCACAGGGTGCAATACAGTTATTACGATTCGGTGCTTACACGCTTTGTAGTTTCTGTGACGCTTAAGGTTGATTCCCTGGGAACGGTGGAGATAAATAATCTGGATGCAGGTGATGAATTCTGCAATAACACGGAACCCTTTGAACTGTTTACATCAAAACTGGGAGGTGTGTTTACGGGACCTGTTGATGATAATTTCCTTGACCCCTCAATGGGTCTGGGCGACACAGAGGTTTCGTATACATATACAAACCAGGAGACGGGTTGCTATGTGGCAGTAAGCGTTCCGGTAAAGATCAACCCTGCACCGGTCGTGGATTTTGATGTCCGGGATGTATGCATAGAACATGGTGAAGACACCACAATTTTTATCAATAATACAGTGTCAGATGACCCTGTTGATACCTGGGCATGGCGCTTTGGCGATCCGGGCAGCTTTAATGAAAGTGATCTTGAAAGTCCGGGACACCTGTACAGGACACACGGGCTAAGGCTGGTTGAACTGACAGCTACCACTGTAAACGCTTGCACAGGAAGCCGTGAGAAAAATATTGATCTTGGCATAAAGCCTGAAGCAGATTTTGCATGGACGGGAGACTGTTATATTATTGATGATTCCTTACTTCTTTTTGATAAATCATTCTCCCCGGCTCCGGTGACTGATCATATATGGAGCTTCTTTGACGGCAGTGACCCCCTGTCAGGAGAACAGGTCAGGTATCCCAAAACATCTGTTGGAGAATTTGATGTGCAGCTTGTTGTTAAGACAGCTTATACTGCATGCCATGATACAATAATAAAAGAAGTGACTATCAGACCTACAATCACGCTTGAGGATGATGATTATTACCAGGATTTTGAAGACGGACAGGGAGGATGGATAGCAGGACTTGGTGAGAGCCTGAATGAATGGAGCTTCGGAACACCCGGCCGTGCTGTAATGGATGAGGCGGCATCAGGATCTAATGCATGGTATACAAACTTTGATATCGGAAGCCAGGAGGAATCAGGATATTCGGTGGAGAGTCCCTGCTTTGACTTTACCAATATCAGCAGGCCTTATGTGTCTATTGATGTATGGAAGAGGTTTGACAGGAACAGGGATGGTGCTGCACTTCAGTACAGGGTAGGTAGTAGCGGCGACTGGAGGCTGGTGGGCAGCCTGGATGATGGCATAAACTGGTATAATTCGGTTTTGATCAGTGGTAAACCCGGCGGCCAGTCAATAGGCTGGACATCAGTAGGGGGCCAGGATACAGGCTGGGTTAACGTAAGGAATAAGCTGGATGTGATAGCAGGAAAAAAGGATGTTAAATTCAGGCTTGTTTACGGATCGGATGGTACAGCGAATGAAAATGAAGGATTTGCTTTTGATAATTTCAGTATAGGCACAAGAAGCAGGAATGTGTTGCTGGAACATTTTACCAACTATAATAACACGGATAATAAAGATGCCAATGAATTACTGAAAGAGGTGGTTGATAATACCGGCAGTGACGTGATAAATGTGCAATATCATACCAATATACCGGGTGGTGATGATTTTTATTATGATAATGAGGCTGATGTGAGTGCCCGTATGCTTTTTTACGGATTGTCCGCAACGCCTTATTCCTTTGTCGATGGCGGGATAAATACATTCTATGCCTTTGAGTATAATTATGTGCTTAATAACCGTCTCGATTCTGTTGACCTGTATAAGAGGAGCATGATAAATCCATATTTCGATATGGATATCAGCTCGCAGGTAGCGGAAGGGATACTGACTGTTTCATGTGATATTACAGCATTGGAAGATGTGGATGCTCAGAATCTCACCTTATATGTACTGGTAATAGAGAAGGAAACGGATTATAATGCTCCTAACGGAGAGACAGTGTTTTATAATGTGTTCAAGAAAATGCTGCCCGATGCCGGGGGTACCGACATAAAAAAGTCATGGCTTAAGGGTGAGAGTGAGTCTTTTGACGGGTTCTCCTGGCTGATAGAGAATATTTATGATACAGGTGATATTGAGATAATAGCTTTTCTTCAGAATAATGCCAGCAAGGAGGTATACCAGTCGGCATCCACCTACCAGCCTGATGTGCCGACAGCTGTATATGATCCGGTCAATAAGGATTTATCTAATAGCTTTTCTGTTTATCCTAACCCGGCATCTGATTACCTGCATATTGATTTCAGGGAAGAGCTGGAGGATGCTGCGGTGCTGAGTATATACAATTATGCAGGCAATAAGGTGTTATCACGTAAGCTGCCTGTGGGCTTATCCGAATTGAGGATCGATGATCTTCATCTCCCGGAGGGGATCTTTATCATCAGGCTTCTGAGGGATGGCCGTTCCATTGCTTATAAAAAGCTTGTTATTTCACGGCGGTAGAATGCCGTATCTGTGCCTCTTAACTTTTTTTGCTACCTTTGTGGGCTTCGTGTAAAGGCTTTCAGGTCTGTAAATACAGGCCTGATCAAATTTTAAAATAATTATTTATATGGATAGGAGAGTACTGTTGATGATCCTCGACGGATGGGGGATGGGTGATGGTTCAAGATCGGATGTTATTGCAAATGTGCCTACTCCTAATATGGACGGGCTGTCTGAGAAATATCCCGTTTCAAAATTATTGGCTTCAGGAGAGAATGTGGGGCTGCCGGAAGGGCAGATGGGTAATTCTGAGGTGGGACATCTGAATATTGGTGCAGGGCGTGTGGTTTACCAGGATCTTGTAAAAATAAACCTTGCCATAAAGCAGGGGGATTTCTTTGATAATAAGGAGCTTGATGAAGCATTTATGTATGCACGTGAGAGTGGCAGGAAGGTTCATCTGATGGGCCTGCTTTCGGACGGTGGTGTCCATTCACATATAAGGCATCTTTTTGCCCTCTGTGATATGACCCGGGACTATGGACTGACTAAGGTGTTTGTTCATGCCTTTGGCGACGGTCGTGATACGGATCCTAAAAGCGGCAGCGGATACCTTAAGGAATTAACAGATCATATTGAGGGGACAGCCGTGGAGCTGGCGTCTTTTGTCGGGAGATATTATGCTATGGACCGGGATAAAAGATGGGAAAGGATAAAACTGGCTTACGACATGCTCACTGCAGGCAAAGGAAAGCATACCGGAAATATGGCAGAAGCACTCAGGGAATCATATGAAAGTGGTGTTACGGATGAATTTGTAAAGCCCCTGGTTCATATTGACGAATCCGGAAAGCCTGTGGGCACTATTGAAGAGGGAGATGTGGTGATTTTCTTTAATTTCAGGAATGACAGGGCAAAGCAGCTGACAGAGGTGCTGACCCAGAAAGATATGCCGGAACATGGAATGAAGACCACACCACTCCACTTTTGCACTATGACACGCTATGATGCTGAATTTAAGGGTATGCATATCCTGTTTCCAAAAGACGATGTAAGGAATACTATAGGGGAGGTGCTGGCTGAGGCCGGTAAGACGCAGCTGAGGATAGCGGAAACCGAAAAATACGCCCACGTTACCTTTTTCTTTTCAGGTGGAAGGGAGGAAAAATTCAGGAATGAGAGCAGGATACTAATCCCGTCACCTGATGTTGACACTTATGACCTGAAGCCCGAGATGAGTGCATACCAGGTTAAGGATTCACTTATTGAAGAGATAAAAAAGGGAAGTCTTGATTTTATTTGTCTTAATTTTGCCAATGGTGATATGGTTGGCCATACCGGCGTTTATGAGGCAATAAAAAAAGCCATTGCTGCAGTGGATGAATGTGTGGGGGAGGTAGTGCAACAGGCAACTGATAATGGGTATGAGATTATTATTATTGCCGATCATGGCAATGCCGATAATGCGGTCAATGATGATGGCAGTCCCAATACTGCCCATTCACTGAATCCTGTTCCCTGCATACTGGTGTCAGACAGGTATAACAGTATAAATAATGGTATACTGGCTGATGTAGCGCCTACCATACTGAGTCTTATGGATATTGAAATGCCGGAGGAGATGACCGGAAAACCTCTTATATAATTGAAGCTATGCTATCACTTGGCAAAGCAATAGTATCAAGCGCAGTTTTTGAAGAGAAATTTGCCTGTGACCTGGAAAAATGCAGGGGCTATTGCTGTCTTCAGGGCGACTCCGGTGCTCCGCTCCTGGAGGAGGAGGGTGCCATCCTGGAGGAAATATGGCCTGTGATAAAGCATTATATGAGACCTGAAGGGATAAGGGCAGTGGAGGAGAAAGGCATATCCATGATTGACGATGACGGCGACCTTGTGACACCACTGATAGGTAAAGCTGAATGTGCTTATGCAGGATATAGTGAAGGTATATATTACTGTGCCATAGAAAGGGCATGGGAGGATAGGAAGATATCATTCAGAAAACCTATCTCATGCCACCTGTTTCCACTAAGGGTAAAGAGATACAGGGAGTTTGATGCCGTTAATTATGAAGAGATAAAAATCTGCCGTCCTGCAGTGCGCAGGGGGAAGGCCGGGGATATCCCGGTTTATCGCTTTTTAAAGGACCCGCTGATAAGGTTGTATGGCAGAGAGTGGTATAAGGAGCTGCTGAGTGCTGCTGCAGATATACGCAGGAAAAAAGATTGATAAAGCTTGGTTTGAGTCCTGTATTTATTATCTTTAATGTCCTGTAATAAGAAGTAACTAAATATTAAAAATGGATACAATTAAGGATTATATTAAGCAAAACAGGGACAGGTTCCTTGAAGAATTGTTCGATCTGATACGCATCCCTTCTGTCAGTGCAAAGGAAGAAAATAAGGATGATATGCTGAGGGCTGCCGAATATCTCAAAAACAGCCTGCTGGCTGCAGGTGTTGATAAGGCAGACATTTATCCAACAGATGGGCACCCAATACTTGTGGGTGAAAAAATAATTGACAGCTCACTGCCAACAGTGCTGGTTTATGGTCATTATGATGTGCAGCCGGCAGAACCGTATGACCTGTGGGATACCGAACCATTTGAGCCGGTTATCAGGAATGATAAGATCTGGGCAAGGGGTGCTGACGATGATAAAGGCCAGTTATTTATGCATGTTAAGGCTTTTGAGTATATGGTGAGATCAGAAACACTGCCGTGCAATGTCAAGTTTATGATAGAAGGTGAAGAAGAGATAGGCTCAGGCAGCCTTGAGAAGTTTTGCGCCGGAAACAAGGATCTGCTTAAGGCAGATGTTATACTGGTTTCGGATACAACCATGATAGCACCCGATATACCTTCAATTACAACCGGACTGAGGGGACTGACATATATGGAAGTTGAGCTTACCGGACCGAACAGGGACCTTCATTCCGGCCTTTATGGCGGTGCGGTGGCAAATCCATGTAATATACTCTGTGAGATGATAGCCTCCCTTACCAATGAAAAGAAGCAGGTTACCATACCGGGATTCTATGATGATGTTCTTATAGCATCCGAAAAGGAAAGGGCTGAGATGGGTAAAAGGCCGTATAATGAAAAAGTGTACAAGGAATTGATTGATGTTGATGACCTTATGGGAGAGGACTCCTATACCACGCATGAAAGGCTTGGTATAAGGCCATCGCTTGATGTAAACGGTATATGGGGAGGTTATACTGATAAGGGAGCCAAGACCATACTGCCATCTAAAGCGTATGCCAAGATATCGATGAGACTGGTCCCGAACCAGGACTCCATAAAGATAGCCGGACTTTTTGAGGATTATTTTAAGTCCATAGCACCCGCCGGAGTGACGGTAAAGGTTGAATACCTCCACGGTGGCCAGGCCTATGTCAGTCCTATTGACAGTAAGGAATACCTGGCGGCCAGCAAGGCCATGGAGGAGGCTTACGGTAAGAAGCCTATACCTGTGCGCAGTGGAGGGAGCATACCTATTATTTCTACATTCGAGAATATACTGGGTATAAAATCCATATTACTGGGCTTTGGTCTTGATGAGGATGCAATCCATTCGCCTAACGAGAATTTCCCGCTTTATAATTTCTTTAAGGGTATTGAAACAATACCCCTGTTCTATAAGTATTATACAGAATAAATTTTTAAACCCGGCCTGTCAGTTTGACGGGCGGGGTTTAAGCTTAACGCTGATAAGTTCAAGTCTGGTCTCCGACACCCTGATAACCCTGGTTATATATTTGCCTATCTCCAGTGCAGTGTTGGTTTCAGGTATTTCTCCCACCCTGTCAAGCACCAGTCCGGCCAGGGTCTCATAATCATCAGAAACGGGAAGGGACAAACCATAAGTTTCGTTTATATAGTCAACCTCCAGGCGGCCCGAGAAGAGATATTCCCCTGGACCTGTCTTTTTTTCTGTAAGCTCTGAGCTGTCATGCTCATCCTCTATATCACCCACTATCTCCTCAAGTACATCTTCAATGGTCACTATTCCCGATGTACCGCCGAACTCATCCACCACCAGGGCCAGCTTCTTGTTTTGTTCCACAAAGAGCTTAAGCAACTTGTTGGCAGCCATACTTTCAGGCACTATCATCATCTTATGTATAGCATCACGTATGCTGTCGGGTGAATTAAAAAGATCACGTAAACGGAAATGACCTATAATCTTATCAATAGACTCTTCATAGATCAGTATATTTGAGTGTCCTGAGTCTATAAAAGCCTGTTTAAGGTCGTCAAGCGAGCTATCTGCGGAAAGGGCTGATATCTCTGTTCTGGGTACCATGCACGCTCTTACTTTTACATTTGACAGGTCAAGGGCTTTCTGGAATATCCTGATATCATGTTCTTCCAGGTCTGTATCCTGGTTTTCATCATTCACTTCGCTTAATAGGTCGTCAAGGTCTACTTTGCCAAAGATATTTTTGCTGTTCTTATCCTCAGGCTTATGGCCGAAGAATAATCTCAAAAGGATGTTTGACAGTGTAATAACCAGGATGGTAAGCGGGTAGAAGAGGGTGTATACCAGTACTGCCGGTATGCTGAATATTCTAAGTAAGAGATTGGGGGATCTCCTGAAAAATGCATCAGGGATAAACTCAGCCAGCAGCAGGATGATCAGGGATGCAATAATTATCTGTACCGGCAGCAGCAGGTAGCCATTCCTTATCAGTCCGCTGAACAGTTCATCCAGGGAGACTTTTATAAACAGCCCGAAAACCACTATTGCCAGGTAGTTGCCAATAAGCATTGTGACAATAAAACGGTCCGGTTTGCGGCTGAAAAAGGCTATTATACCGGACCCGAAGCTGCCTGTTTGCCTATCAATCTCTATCCTGAGCTTATTGGAGGACACAAAAGCAGTCTCCATACCCGAGAAGAAGGCAGAGAGTATGATAGCTGATATTATAAGCAGTAACAGGTCCATCTTACAAATTTAATTCTTTTTACGCTGCCTGTCGCGTAAATATGCCATAACAAATGCAAGTATGCCCATCCCTATAAGGATAAGGAAACGTTCCCCTTCACCGTTGATCTTATTATGTATGGCTGCAGCAATACAGAATATGCCTATCACAACCCATAATATCTCAAGAATGGTAAGTGTTTTTTTATTCATCATCAATATATAAAGTTGCTGTTACGTTTTTTATCTCCCATTTATCGAATTTTGTGTCTGACTCAAGGCCGTTACCCATTATTATCTGATCAAGCTGTGTTATCCGCACATATTTATCGGTAAATATAAGGCCTTTTCCTTCATCCCAGAAGAGAAGTTCTGTTTCAAGCTTTTCCCCTTTGCTGTTTAATGCAACCACATTATCTCTGACCTCCCATAGCTCTTTGCTCTCTGTGTACCTGGCAAAGTTAGCCTTTATCTCACCTGTAAGGCTGTCGCGTCCTTCATAGAAATATACTTCAATACCCTCGTCAAAGTCGGTATAGGGATCGTCCATATTGCCGTAATATTCCATCAGCGGTGCCTGCATCTCGAGCTGCAGCACTGCGGAGTCGGTATAGGAAGTTTTAAAATCATGCACTACCTGGGTAGGCAGTTCTGGTTTCAGGGAAGTGTTAATTATATCTATTTTCTCCCGGCATGAGAAAAACAATGCAGCCCCTGTTATAAGGGCTGCAATGCCTGACTTATGCAATATTCTGATCAGTTTCTTCAATTCTCTTTTCTGAAACGCACTGTCGTCTGTTCGTTTATCCATCCTCCTACGGTATAAGGAACACCTTCCTCAATTATACTGACGAAAAAACAATCTTCTTTCTTGGGAAACAGCTGTCTTACTGTTTTAAGATATTCATTGACCCTTTCAGCCAGCTCCGGATCTTTTTCCCTGGCCTTCTTGAAATAGTCAGCGGCAACCCAGTATATCATCTGGTTTTTCAGATCATCTTCAAATATCCTTACACTTGAGTATGCATTACCCACTATCATATATGCCGTACCGTTATCAGGATTGGCCTCAATAGCTTTTTTTGCATAGTCACGGGCAGCCCGGTAGTCTTCTTCCTGGAGCCTCAGCGAGGCCAGCTTGACATAATAAGTGGATATCATATTTTTATCCGACTCAAGGTCAACGGCTTCAAGGTAATATTCCTCTGCCCTGTTAAAATTCATTTTATCGTAGTTCATTTCAGCCAGGTGGTAGGCTGACTCCGCTGTTGTCTCAATCTGGTACAGGTTTTCGGCTGCTGTATAATAAAGGTCTGAATCGGTGCAACCGGCATCCTCCAGCAGGTCAAGCACTTTTGACAGCAGTTGTGCATCATCGGGGTTTTCGGCCACCCTTGATGTGAAAAGAGGTATCAGTCCCTCACAGGTAGCTGCGCCCCCTGCCTTGAAGAGCTTGTCGATTGTCTCCCTGGCATTTACATCGGGAGGCCTGTTCACTGCGGCTATCCTCTGGTCAAGTATGTCCATCGCCATCCCGTAATTATTTATTACCTCTTCATTATCTATAATACTCTGCTCAAAAAGCATCTGGGTGGTGGCCATAAATACTGACAGAATGGTGGGGTCTGCTTTTTTGGGATCCGTTTCAATGGCCTCTGCAAAGGTATGATAAGCTATCTCCAGAAGCTCCATATCACCGTTGGCCAGGTTATAGAGGTCAAGACCCTTCCGGCCAAGGTAATAGGCCTTCCTGTTAAAATATTTAATCCTTGCATCATATATTATCTCAATGGTGTCAATATATGCCATGTCCCTGGTTTCTTTATAGTAATTCTTGAACATATCGATACCGTGCAGGTGCATGTTGCTTGATGACTTAGGGCATTCAAAGAAAGCTTTGCGCCAGAATCCCAGTGCCATATCATAATTATCCTGATCATAGTAAGTTTTATAGAGAGATAAATTCATCCTGCAATTAGCACTATCTTCTCCATGTCCGTACTTACTGCCGTCTTCTATTCCTTTCTGACCAAATAATGGTAAGACAAAAAAAGAAAGGAAGATAACAGTGATCGTTTTTGGTAATCTTGCTTTCATCGTAATCGGTTTTGTTAATTATATTTTTGTTTAATAAACCAGTAATCATAAAAATTGAGGCTAAGGCCTACTGTCAAACTATTCTCACTGTGTAAACCGTTTTCAGGGGAACCTTTTCTGTTAAGATATCCTATGTGCAGGTTTATCCTTGATTTCGTTCTGTTCAGCGGTAAACCTGTACCAAAAGTGATGCCAAACTCTTTTAGCCGTTCTCCGTTCACCACAAGATGGCTGCTAGAGATATGCCCGCCAAGGCGGTATTCCACCCTGTTAAGATAGTTGTAGTTAGCATTTTTATCCGGAATATACTGTGCTCCGAGCTTAAAGGTGGAGCTGTTTGTGAGGTAATCCTCATAACCCGGAAATGATACCTCACCCCAATTTGTCAATATATAATCCCCGGCCACGATGAAGACATCTTTTTTTCCGAATGATATGCCAAACCCCATTTCCCTGGGAAGCTCAATCTTACTATTGTCATCGGCTTCGTAGGAGAGGGTGTCCACCGAATAATCAGAGCCCGAATAAGGTGCATAGCGGGCAAATATGTTTTCATATTCTGAATTATAAGCCTTTTTCATTGAATATGATAAGCCGATTGCTGCAAAATAGTCATTTTTCAGTTCAGCCGAATATTGTATACCATAGTCAAAATTAAAGCCATACATTCTTATATCTTCTGAGGAGATATTATTGAACTGCTTGTTATCACCGGTAAATAAAAATAAATTATCTCTTTCAATATTACCAAAAAGGTAGGTGAAATTCACTCCAATGGAAAGGTTTTTAACAGGACTAAGTCCCAGTCCGGCAAAAACACTATTATAACTGCCGCTTCCCTTATGGCTGTTTTCGTATTCACCTATAACCGGATCGTATGCTGCATCATCTTCCGTAACTGTATTTTCCAGGTTGTAATAGCCGTTGGAATAGGGGGTGATGCCTGCAGCAAACCCCATCCATTTTGTTATCGGGAATGCCATGGCCAGGTGATGAAAATTGATATCATCCGAATAATAGGTATTGTCCCCTGCGGTCAGGATATTTGATTTGTATTCGAGACCAAAATCAAAAACAAATGAGTTGGTGTCAAGGCTGCTGTATGATGCAGGATTGAGGTAATTTATTGACAGGGGGTCTCTAAGGGCTATGCCTGCACCTCCCATACTGAGACTTTTAAATGATCCCTGTGCCTCAATTAATCCGGGTCCGAACCTGCTGTAAGGACTGTTTACCATTTTTTGACCACTGCTTATCAGGGAAGGTAAGAGAAATAGTACAAAAATGAATATTTTAAGATGTCTGAGCATTATAGTTCAAAATATAGTTTAGCCCGTCAATAACCAGGTCGGGAATGAGTTTATGCCTTGTGTCTGTTTTCGCTGCCAGAAATTCTCCATCTCCGCCTGTAAAAATTATCTTCAGGTCTTTATAATCATTTTTCAAAGTGCGAATATAGTCATTTATTTCAAAAATCAAGCCTGATTGAACACCTGATCTTATCGATTCTTCTGTGTTAAGTCCAAGATTACCAAATGAATCGCTTTGACTTACAAGGGGAAGCCTTGCGGTATAGTCGTGCAGCGACCTGAATCTCATCTTTAAACCGGGGGATATATTGCCTCCAAGGTATATATTGTCTGAACCAAGCAGGTCTATTGTTACCGCTGTTCCTGCATCAATTACAAGAACGTTGGCTCCCCTGAACATATTGTGTGCGGCTGCCACTGCAGCTATACGGTCGGTACCCAGTGACTCGGGGCTGTCATAGCGTAACTGAAAGGGCAGTGGGGTTTTATAGCTCAGCAGATGAACCTCAATACCGGCCTTTCCCAACAGTTGTGCAATCCGGGGATCATCTTTGCGTACACTGCTGATTATGGCTCTTTTTACGGCGAAACGGGAAATAATTTTTAC
>CAZGUR010000021.1:0-4540 GCA_964529295.1 uncultured Rikenellaceae bacterium
GAGACTGTGGAGATCAAAGTACAGGAACCAAAAAGCCTTCCTCTGGAAGTTGCATTCCCTGATATCTATCCTTATAAGGTCACTCAGGCCAGGCCCCCAGAGACAGTATTTGACCAGAGGGCAATGCTTCATACTATTGATTCAAATGAACCTTATGAGATTGAATTCTCAGGTATAGGTTTGGTTATCAAAGGAGGTATTGGTGGCGAGCTGGAAGAAGACTATGTCGGGGAACTTGAAGTAAAAATTGATGGTGAGGTTGACAGGGTTATGAAATTGCCCGTTGATTACAGGAAAAGAACTGCTGAGCTGTACTGGAATGTTCAAATACCGGAAGGAGAGCATGTAGCTACATTGAAATGGTTAAATCCTGTTGAAGGAGGTGGAATCGGAGTGAGTGGCTATATAGAATTTACAACAGAAAGGTCTGAAATTGAGGTTGAAATTAAATAGAAATAATTATGTTTATTATAGATAGTTACGCCGTAGCGATTGTTTTTTGCGTGGTCACCATGCTATGCTGGGGATCGTGGGCCAACACCCAAAAGCTGGCCTCCCAGAAATGGCCGTTTCAATTGTTTTACTGGGATTATGTTATCGGAGTACTCCTCTTCTCTCTTTTAATGGCATTTACCATGGGTAGTATAGGGGATGAAGGAAGAGGATTTATCTCCGATATCAAGCAGGCTGACGGTGGGTCTATGTTTTCCGCTTTCATGGGAGGTGTGGTGTTTAATTTTGCCAATATACTCCTGGTAATAGCAATAAATATCGCAGGTCTGGCTGTGGCTTTCCCCGTAGGTATAGGCTTAGCTCTTGTAATAGGAGTCCTGGTCAATTATTTTGCCACACCCTCAGGTGATCCCTTTCTTCTCTTCATCGGGGTTGCCCTTGTAGTAGTGGCGATAATAGTAGATGCCCTGATATACAGGAGGATACCATCAGAGGATAAGAATGTTAAGATTGCCAAGGGTCTGCTTTTCAGTATACTGGCAGGTGTGTCAATGGGTTTCTTCTACCGTTTTGTTGCAGCAAGTATGAGCCTCGATTTCGCCAATCCAAGTACGGGTAAGATGACTCCCTATACGGCAGTCGTGATCTTCTCCGTAGGTATTTTTGTCTCAAATTTTCTCTGGAATTCTATAAATATGTATTACCCCTTTTCAGGTCAAAAAACCACCTATAGTGCTTATTTCAAATTGGGTACACCACGCCTGCATTTAGTGGGTATACTTGGAGGTGTGATATGGTGCCTGGGAATGTTGTTCAATATACTGGCAGGCGAGAAAGCCAGCTATGCTGTATCTTATGGTCTGGGCCAGGGAGCAACAATGGTATCAGCTGCATGGGGAGTATTTATCTGGAAGGAATTCAGGGAAGCCCGGGGCAAGAAAACGGTAAATTTTATGACAACTATGATGTTTGTATTATTCTTTACCGGATTGGCATTAATAATTTTAGCTAAAGTCTGAATATGAAAAAGAAAATTGTTGTTCTGGGTAGTGCAAATATTGATCATATTGCTAAAGTTGCGAAAATTCCCGACCCTGGAGAAACAGTAGGAGATGGCTCTTATTCAAAAGCCTTTGGAGGAAAGGGCTTTAACCAGGCAGTGGCAGCAATCAAGGCAGGTGGTGAAGTTGAGTTTCTTGCCTGTGTGGGAAGCGATGAAGACGGGAAGCAGATTATTGATACTATAAATGGCGACGGGGCAGAAACCAGTAGCGTGGTTTATTGTCCGGAGTCATCAACAGGGGCCGCTTTTATCTTTGTTGATGACAAAGGTGAAAACAGCATTGTAGTGACCCCTGGAGCTAATAAGGAAATGAAGTGTAAGAATGTTGAAGCCTGGGCAGATATTATTGCAAGGGCTGATTTCCTTGTTATGCAGATGGAGGTCCCCTATGAGTGTGTATCTCTGGCTGCTGAGATCGCCAATAAGAACAATACCTTTGTTTTGCTTAACCCTGCTCCAGCCTGCAAGATTGATAATAATCTGATGTCTTTGGTCGATTTACTCGTAGTTAATGAAACTGAATCAGAGCTTATCTCTGGTAAGACATTTAAAGAAACGGGCCTCGAGGGTATGGCATCTATATTAATGAAAAAAGGTGCCGGATCTGTGATTATCACACTTGGCTCTGAAGGTAGTTTTCTGCTAAATGGTGCCTATGGAGAAAAATTCAGGGCTTACAAGGTGCAAGCTGTTGACTCTACTGCTGCAGGAGACACCTTTTGTGGTTCATTGGTAGCATATCTTGCATCAGAAGAGGAAGACATGGGAAGAGCGATAAAGTTTGCCTCTGCTGCAGCAGCATTGTCTGTGCAAAAGCTGGGCGCTTATCCTTCCGTTCCGCTTAAGCAGGAAATATTGGATTTTATTTAGAATTGTTTGTACTATGGTTTAGGTTAATAGTTTTGTCTGAGTTGCCGGAAAATATAGGTGCTTAATATTGTGCAGATCTTGTGCATTTTACTACCCTGTACTATATTTGGGTTGATGTGATAAATCCGGTAACTCAGACAAACTTTTATTATGAGGAAAGATCTGCGTGGGTGATAGAGCCTGGTACATACACTTTCAGGATTGGAGCATCATCACTGGATATCAGAGAAGAAGCCGAAGTTTCAATAGAAGACGAAATCGTGCTTGAAACAGTTAGCAGGTCTCTGTTACCTGAGGTGGAAATAGAAAGAATTAAGCAATAAAACTTTTTGAGATGAAAAAACTATTATTACTGATTACTTTCCTGCCTGTTGTAGCGTTTTCTCAGCATGGCAAACACGAGATTATTGCCGGAAAAGGTATTGGTGAGGTAGAGATTGAAAGCGGCAAGATACGAGGCTATGTTGAAGACGGTATCTATACTTACAAAGGGATTCCTTATGCTTATGCAGAACGATTTCAGGCTCCAGTCAGTGTAAAACCCTGGGAAGGAGAACAATTTATGGGTTATTACGGACCAACTGCCCCACTGGATTTTGACGAGATAGCTGCAAGAGGCAATGGTGTTGGAATGTTTGCCCTTCAGAATGACTGGGGTTATCCCGGTGAGAATTGTCAGAATCTGAATATCTGGACACCAGGCCTTGATAAGAAACAGAACAGACCGGTTTTAGTATGGATACATGGAGGTGGCTTTGCTTACGGCTCATCGCACGAATTGCCATTTTATGATGGTAAGAACCTGAGCAAGAAAGGAGATATTGTTTATATTTCTGTTAATCACAGGTTGAATATACTTGGGTTTACAGATATGTCTCAATATGGAGAGAAATACAAATATTCAGCTAATGCCGGTCTGCTTGACCTTATTGAAGCACTGAAGTGGATAAAGAGAAATATTTCTGAATTTGGAGGAGATCCTGATAATATTACTGTCTTCGGACAATCGGGCGGTGGTGCAAAAATAACAGCTTTGCTTAATTCCCCCAAGTCAAAGGGTTTAATCCAGCAGGCTGTTATTATGAGTGGTAGCTATGCCCGGGAATATGCCAATAAGGAGAATGCAAGGAAGCAAACAGCTGAGCTATTGAAGGAACTTGATATTTTACCCGGGAATGCCGACGATATTGCAAAAGTAAGATACGATGAGCTGTTACAGGCTGGTAAAAAGGTTGTTGCAAGATTATCTAAAGAGGCCAGGGAGAAAGGAGAATCTCCTTCAGGTTTTGGCTGGGGCCCGGTAGAGGATGGATCATTCCTGCCTTACAAGATATTTAGTCCTGAAGTTACAGAACTTGTTAAGGATGTAAATATTATGATAGGTACGGTTAAGACTGAATTTTCCGGAGGGGCAGCAATGGTTACAGGTGAGGATATGGATGCTACTAAGGCAGCTATTAAGGATAGATATAAGAAGAAGGCGGATGCATATATGGATGCTGTCCTGAAAGCCTACCCTGATACAAGGAAGGCCTCTGATTTTCTGACTATAGACTTTATGTTCAGACCGGGTGCAATAAGGGATGCCAATAAGCTGGTTGAAGGAGGCCATAAGAATACCTATATGTACCTCTGGACCTGGGAATCACCGGTTGAAGATGGTAACTTAAAGGCTATGCACTGCATGGAGCTGCCTTTCTTCTTCAACAATGTCTATCTGGGAAAGGAATTAACAGGTGGAGGCAAAGGAACTTATGAGCTGGCAGATAAAATCAGCGGATCGTTAATTAATTTTGCCAGAACAGGTTACCCCGGAGCAAAAGGACTACCAAAATGGCCGAGGTATACAAAGGAAGAGGGAGGAACCATGATGCTGGATACAGAATGCGAAGTGAGATATCATCATGATAAGGAACTCCTTGAGATAGTTGGTACAGTATCTTCTTTCTAAGGTTTGATTAATAGTTTAGAATAATGAGAAAGACACTTGTACTGATTATATTCCTTTGCCTGGTAAAGATAGCCCATGATCAGGAATTATCATATATAAGCGAAATCGATATTTCCTATTATAGCGAGGATATCAGCTCGGATAATCAATATATAGCAGAGCGGTGTAAACTTGATATATATTACCCTGAAAATATAAAAGGA
>CAZGUR010000021.1:4550-5590 GCA_964529295.1 uncultured Rikenellaceae bacterium
GTTTCAGGCCATTCAACGGGAGGATAGAAGAACTTCAAAAAGACAAATAAAGTAAATTGTCAGGAATGTCTAACAATGAGCGAATGATTTCTTTTACCCGATAAACAAGTTAATATCAATTTAATATGAAGAAATTAATTATTATTTCAACAGCTGCTCTGCTTCTGGGGTCATTATCTATGGATGCTCAAAGCAGAAAGGGATTTATTAAGGCATCTTCTATAGATGCCATAGTAGAAACAAGCTCAGGTACCGTTGCCGGTTATCAGGAGGATAATATTTATGCATTTAAGGGACTGCCTTATGCACAAGCCGATAGGTTTATGCCGGCACAACCTGCAAAATGGGAGGGTATTCGGTCTACAAGAAGTCATGGTCCTGTATGTCCTCAGAACTTCTGGTGGGACAGAAGTAATGACGTAAGTACCTTTTTGAATCAATTTCCACCGGCTATGCAGGATGAGGATTGCATGCGCATGAATATCTGGACCCAGGGTTTAGGTGATGGAAAGAAACGTCCGGTTATGTTCTATATCCATGGTGGTGGCTATGTCAATGGCTCTGGTCATGAAATGCCTAGATACGACGGAATGAATATGGCTGTAAAGGGTGATGTTGTAGCAATTACGGTTAATCACAGGCTAAATATCCTCGGCTTCCTGGATCTGTCAGAATATGGCGAAGAATATAAGTTCTCCGCAAATAATGGAATACTGGATTTAGTTGTTGCTTTACAGTGGGTATGTGATAATATTGAAAAATTTGGTGGAGATCCGAATAACGTAACTATTTATGGCCAGTCAGGAGGTGGCGGAAAAGTGACTGCATTATTGGCATCGCCCTATGCCAAAGGACTATTCCATAAAGCTATCGTTCAAAGCGGCTCTTTGCTTACAGTTGGTGAAAGTGTACACTCAAAACTTCTTTCAAAAAGATTGTTCAAGGTGCTCAATGTGGAGGAAGGAGATATTGAGAGCCTGAGAAAACTTAGCTGGGAGGAGCTGGATAAAGCAGGGACACAGGCTATCAAGGAGATCCGC
>CAZGUR010000021.1:5600-21407 GCA_964529295.1 uncultured Rikenellaceae bacterium
GAAGAAGGCAATATAGCCGGCGGATGGGGTCCTAAAATGGATGGGGATTTCCTGCCCACTCAACCCTTCTCTCCTACGGCTCCGGAAATTTCTAGAGATATTCCACTTATGGTTGGGTCAACTATGCACGAATTTGCAATGAGTGGATATATACCCGATGCCAGGAATATGAGCCTTGATGATATCAAAGAGATATTGAAAAAGACGTATGGAGATAATACCGATGAATTTATAAAAATATTTACAAAGACTTATCCGGATTATAAACCAATTGATTTACTGGATGTTGATGTCAGGTTTAGGCCAGGTGTAATTAAACAGGCAGATCTAAAAGCAGAACAAGATGGGGCTCCCGTGTATAGGTACCTTTTCACATGGGAATCGCCGCTAATGGATGGAACAATGAGATCAAGCCACAATCTTGACATTCCGTTTTTGATGAATAATGCTTACAACAGTCGTCATCTCTTAGGTGGTGGTGACGAGACTTATATACTAGCTGACAGAATGAGCAGTGCCTGGTTATCCTTTGCCAGAACAGGAAATCCGAATAACCCGGATTTACCTATTGAATGGGAACCGTATACAGTGGAGAAAGGGGCTACAATCATTTTTAATAATGAGCTCGAAATAAAATATAATCAAGATAGAGAATTAATTGATTTTGTTAATAAAATCGGCAAATCAGGTTTCTAGATTAATCAAAGTATAAGTATCCAGGATTGCTTGAGCTTGACGATCCTGCCGATATATATACCCGCTTTTAAGTAAACACTTGGGTATACACCCAAAGAATATGCAAAAATTTAGTCTTATGCTTCTTAATCAAGGAGAATATAACAGAGTAAGGATATTGAGTGAGGAAGCTGTAAAGCTAATTATGTCAGATCAATTACCCAAGGGGACATCCTTATACTGTAATAAGGGTTACGGATTGGGCGGATCTGCAGACCTGAAATCAGCGGACCATACATTTGCTCATGAGTATAAAGATATTGTCAGCAGAGCATTAATAGATTAACAAGTAAGGTATGAGGGTAGTTCTTTTTATAATATTCTTGCTTACAACAACTGCGAGCGCACAGGATATCGATTCACTTTTGCAAAATAAAAGAATCTATAAAGCTGTGAGACTCCAGGATGGCATGAATCCAGAAATAGACGGATTGCTGGATGATGCAGCGTGGCAGTTAGGTATATGGCAGGGAAACTTTACACAACAACAACCAAACACCGGTCAGCCTGGCACAGAAAATACGGAAGTAAAAATCTGCTATGACCATTCCAATTTATATGTCGCTATCAGATGTTTTGACTCTATACCGGATTTGATCAGGGATATTCTTGACAGAAGGGATGCTCTTGCAGGAGATATGGCCGGAATAGCTATTGATAGCTATTTTGATAAAAGGACAGCATTTGAGTTTAACCTGAGTGCTGCTGGCCAAAAGATGGACGTAAAACACCTGGGGGATTATGAATTTGATTATAACTGGGATGCTGTGTGGGAAGGGGCTACATCAAAAGATAATAAGGGTTGGTACGCTGAAATTAGGATACCTTTTAGCCAGTTACGGTATTCCAATAATGATAAATATACATGGGGTATGCATGTATGGCGCTGGATTGCCAGGCGGTACGAAGAAGATCAATGGCAGTTAATACCAAGAGAGGCTCCGGCCATGGTCTATCTCTTCGGTGAGCTGGAGGGTATAGAAAACATTCGTGAATCACGACAGGTAGAGTTTCTGCCTTATGCACTAGGCCTGATAAATAAAGATCAGGGAATGGACTCATTTGGGAACCCCGGCTTAAACATGGGGCTTGATTCAAAGGTGGGGATCGGAAGCGACCTTACTTTGGACCTTACCATAAATCCGGATTTTGGACAGGTTGAAGCTGATCCCTCAGTCCTAAATCTGACCTCATTCGAGATATTCTACGAAGAAAAGAGGCCATTCTTTCTTGAAGGCAACGATGCTTTTGATTTCAGCCTGGGCGACGATCTGCCATATTATTCAAGAAGAATCGGTAGTGCTCCTGAGCTCAGCTTATTCAATGGCATTTACCATGTTATTGATGCACCATCTCAAACCAGAATTATAGGAGCGGCAAAGCTAACAGGTAAGACAAGCAATGGTATTACATTTGGACTTATAAATGGGCTGACTGAATCAGTTGAGGGACTGGTAAGTGGTGAGATTGATGAGGAGAAACAACTGACACCTCTCTCCAATTACCTGGCAACCAGGATTAAGAAAGAGAATAGCAAAAAGGACCTGATAATCGGAGGTATGCTCAGTGCTGTGAACCGATTTATTTCTGATACGCTTGTTCAATCTGTACTGCCAGACAAAGCATATAGCGCCGGATTTGACATAATAAAATATTGGGATAACAAGAATTACCACCTGAAAGCTAATTCGATGATGAGTAATATTTCAGGAACTGATGATGCGATATTAAAGAAACAATTAAGTCATATTCACTACTACCAGAGAATAGATGCTGAGCATATAGCACTTGATAGTTCAATGACATCTTTATTCGGCCATGGAGGTGTACTGGAGTTTGGGAAGAATGGCGGGGATTTAAACTTTAGTATCATAGGACAGTACCGTAGCCCGGGCCTAAATCTCAATGATCTTGGTTATATGCGTCAGGCTGACTTCTATGGCAGTAGTTCTTCCATATCCTATACAATGAATGAGCCTAAAAAGCGAATCAGAAACTATACTCTTGCCTTTAATCATTCGATTAGATGGAGCATGGGAAATGAGCTAACCGAAAATTCACTTGATGCCTCAGTTAGTGCAATGACCAATAAACTCTGGAGAATGGGTTTTAGTATATTCAATGAGTTCAGCAGTTTGGATACACGGGAGCTAAGAGGTGGGCCTGCCCTGAGGACAGATGCTGTTGGCGGGACTGGGATTTCCCTTTCTTCCAATACTTCAAAGAATTTGTATTTCAGTTCATCTGCTTTGTTTGGAAAATATTTTGGATTCGAATCTTATTATCAAAGGATTGGCCTCAATTTAACATGGCTGCCGCTTAGGAGACTAAAGCTAAATTCTGAGGCCTCATTCGAGGATCAGGTCTATCATCAACAGTATGTAGCAAGTGCAGGTATTCAAGGCCAAACAACTCAATATATTGTATCTGATCTGATAAGAAAATCCCTGTCTTTAACCATAAGAGCAGAGCTATTTGTTTCAAATACGATTTCCCTGCAATACTATGGAAATCCGTATTTTTCTGTTGGAGATTACTCCGGATTTAATATTGTGAATGATCCTGATGAGCTTGAGTTTAGCAAGAGAGTGACTTCAATAGATAATCTTAGATCAGAAGATCCAGGAATGTATGGTTTTGATTATTCAGGTGATGCTTACCTTTTCGCTGATCCGGATTTTAGTTTCCAGCAATTCAGATCCAATCTTGTTTTCAGATGGGAGTATAAGACCGGATCAACCCTCTACTTTGTATGGACAAACACAAAAACTAACTGGATGAATAGTTACAAACCCTTAAAGAAAACTTTTTCAGGCTTAGGAGATATCACAGGTGGAAATACTTTTATAGTGAAGTTTAACTACTGGTTTGCCTTGTAGGGGTGCTAAGGTTTGAGTACCAGTGTAGAACCAAGCGCTAGACTTTCGTATATAATATTCTCAAACTGAGTCTGTATTTCCCAGCTATCAAAAGGATACATCTGGAGCATCAGTATGGCTATAAGCTCCTCGGCAGGATCTATCCAGAAAGTTGTAGCAAAAAATCCTCCCCAGCTATAGCTTCCTATGCTCCTGGCATCTTTAACATAGGTCTTTTCAGAGAGGACACTTACTCCAAGTCCCATATCCTTATCGCCCTGTTCAAACTGGGTGGAAGTAATAAGGTCAACTGTCCCGGGTTCAAGAATTTTAACACCTTTTAAGCTACCTCTGTTAAGCATCATCTGGCAGAAAAGATAATAATCATATGCTGTGCAGCTCAGGTCTCCTCCTCCTGACAGATATTTTCTTGCTCCACTGACAGGATAATTAACCAGGGGATAGTCAGCAGGCTCAATTCCATCAACTGTTGATTTATACACTGATACCAGCCTGTCATATTTGTTCTCCGGAAGGTAAAAGTAAGTGTTGTTCATTCCCAGGGGATTGAATAAGTTATCTTCAAGGAATTTGTCAAGGCTTTGCCCCGACCATATTTCGATTAAACGACCCAGGATATCCATACTTAAACCATAAGTAAACTTTTCACCAGGTTCATGAAGCAGCGGCATCCTGGCAAGTTTACTTATATTATCAGCCAGCAGGATATCTCGTTCTTCAAATCCCTCGGTAATTCCGTTTTTGATATATAAAGCCCATAGGGTATCATTTCCATACCCGTAAAAACTTCCTGAAGTATGAGTAAGCAAATGCTTTACAGTCATCTGCTCCTTTGCAGGGTAAGATGTATAGCTGGAATCTGACATATCTATACTCTGAAGTATTTCTAAATCACTGAATTCAGGCAAATACTTTGCTACCGGGTCGTCCAGTTCAAATTTTCCTTTATCATAAAGCATCATTGCCCCTGCTACAGTAACTGGCTTGGTCATTGATGCTATCCTGAAAATATCATCCAGGTATATATCCTCAGGGTCCTCAATATTGGAATATCCGATTGCGTTATGATACACTATCTCCCCCTTACGTGAAACGAGAGCTACGCCACCCTGTATTTTATTTTTATTTACATAATCTTCTAAAAGAGAGTCTAGTGGAGATAGATCTTCAGTAATAACAGTGCTTGCAATATTCTTCTTAACATTTTCAGAACTGTCGAATCCCATCACCTGTTTTACAGGGAGCGGATCAGTATTATCTGACGACACACAAGAGACAGCTATAAATAATACAGCAGTTCTTAAAATTTTGCAGATGGAGTATAATAGTTTCATTTATTGTTCAGTGCCTCTAATATACAACATGTTGATGAATTTGGTTAGGACAGGCTAAAGACGAAAGTAGAGTATCAGCCCTCACCCGGAGATCATACACTTACCATAGTAGATGAAGACGGAAATTCACTCAAGCTTGAATTAAGGGTAATATAAGAAGAGATGAGAGGCGAGAGATGAGAGAATAACACTCAACACTAAACACTCGACTTATAAGTCATCACATATACTTTCTTTCATATTTTACTTGCCCCGTAAAAAATATTTTAATATATTGCACAAACGATTGCGTTAAGATTGATCTTTAAAAACTCTGCAAATAATGAAACAGACAATTACAGTAAATATGCTGAAGGTTTTATTAGTATTATTCCTGCTGCTTTCTATCAAGCCGGTACAAGTTTTTTCACAGGAAGATACTATGAAAATAACTGAAAGACGCATATCACTTACGGAATACCGCGATAAAATGATGGCTGGCTGGATAGGCCAGATGGTTGGCGTTGGATGGGGAGCACCGACAGAATTTGCATACCTGTCGAGGATTATCCCTGACGATGAGATACCTGCATGGGAGCCGGACCTTGTAAACGTGTACAACCAGGACGATATGTATGTTGAGATGACCTTCCTGAGGACGATGGAAGAGCATGGAACAGATGTGTCTATTAAACAGGCGGGTATTGACTTTGCAAACAGTGCCTACCTCTTATGGGTTGCAAACAGGGTTGGACGCACTAACCTGAGAAAGGGTATTGCTCCGCCAAATTCAGGACACCCAAAGTACAGTAATGCTTCCGATGCAATTGATTACCAGATTGAGGCAGATTATTCGGGTCTTATTGCCCCGGGCATGCCGAATGTTGTTATCGGGCTTGGAAATAAATTTGGTCGCTTAATGAACTATGGCGACGGACTTTATGGAGGCATTTTCGTAGGGGCAATGTATGCAGAGGCATTTTTTGACTCTGATATTCAAAATATTATAAGTGCAGGACTGGCGGCTATTCCTGAAGAAAGTCAGTATGCAGAGGCAGTTCGCAATGTTGTTAAGTGGCATTCCATGTATCCAGATGACTTTGAGAAAACATGGAATCTTATTAATGAGAAGTACCATCTTGACCCTGAGTACAGAAAGTTTACATCATCACCTCCTGGATCTGATAATAATATAGATGCCAAGTTAAATGGTGCCTATATTGTTATGGGAATTCTATATGGTGAGGGTGACACTGACAAAACGGTTATTGAATCGATGCGCTGTGGACAGGATTCAGACTGTAATCCTTCAAATGCAGCAGGTATATTATATACAACTATAGGGTATAAGAATCTGCCGGAGAAATATACATCAGGCCTGAAGAGGGATATTAAGTTTAGCTTTACTGATTACACCTTTGATGAGTTGATAGATGTATGTGAGAGGTTTGCAATTGAGTTTACAAAGCAAACAGGTGGCAGAGTGGAAAAGGGAAAAGATGGTGAGGATTATCTTGTAATTCCTGTAAAAGAACCTATAGTCAACGAACTGGAACAGAGTTTTGATCCTGGCCCGCTTTCCGATAATGAATTTACGAAGGAAGAACTAAGGCAAATAAAGGGAAATTCGATATACAAATATATTCTGATACTACTTGTTGTACTGGCAATATTTGTCTTTAAGGATAACCGCAATGTAAGATCAGCTGCTATACTAATTCCATTTGCACTTGTATGGATATTGCTGGAACTTATGAACTCTGTTATACCTCCCGATTTGTCTGGAACAGTGGATGTAACATCCATCTTCAAGACCATGATAGCTTCGATTGCAATGTTGCTATTAATTGGAAACAGCCTCTCTGACATGAAAAGGTATATGGCTGTGATTGTAGCTCTTGTGCTTGTAGTACTTGTCGGTATTGTCGGCGCCCTGGGTGCTTCTGAAGGTAGATATATAGCAAGCACAAAAATAACCCTTGTTGGGTACCTTGTTATATCCATATTATGGCTTATCGGAATTGCTTTATCGATGAGACTAAACTTTAGAAAGTATACGAAGCTTAGATTTAACCTCTTAACAATTCTCTGCCTCTTTATTGTGAATATTGTTGGAGTATATATATTGTTGCTTGGGTTTTCACAGATTGCAGGCCCATGGTCGAGAATGGGAACAAGTATAGCTGCTGTGCTGGGAGGTTCGTTGATATTTACATTATTTCAGTACTTGCTTACATTACCATATATAATACTGGCATATACAAATTCTGTATATGGAAGAAGGTTAGGTGATATTATTAGAAAATCTTAAGAACAGGAATATGAATCTATATTTTTCAATAAACAGAGGTTTAGGCCTGGTATGTGTGGCTATTGCCTTAATCATGCTTTCTGCATATGGAACAGATGAAAGTAAAACCAGGAATAAAACCAAGCAGATGATTCCGGTCATCCTTGATACCGATGCGAATAATGAACTGGACGATCAGCATGCCATAGCTTATATGTTGTTCAACTCAGAAATATTTGATATTAAAGGAATTACTGTTAATGACACATATAATGGCGGAGGCATACAGGGGCATGTTGATGAGGCAACACGTGTTGTGGATCTATGCAATTTCAGGGATAAAGTTAAGATAATACCAGGGGCTTCAGAAAGTTATTATCAAATAAAGGAGGACCTGGGCAATGATGATTTTGATGGCAGGGAAGCAGTCGACTTTATAATTGATGAAGCCAGGAAGATAGAAGGACAGAAACTTGTACTGGTGCCCATTGGCAAATTAACAAATATTACACTTGCACTGGAAAAGGCTCCTGATATTGCAAAGAAGGTAAAAGTGGTGTGGCTTGGTTCAAACTGGCCCGGACCCGGTGAATATAACCTGATAAATGATACATCTTCACTGGCCCCCTTGCTGGAGAACGATGACCTTGAGTTCGAGATACTGACTGTAAGATATGGCGAGCCATCAGGCACGGATGCTGTTAGTCTGAGTGTTGAGGAAGTAAGAAGAACAATGACAGGCCTCGGACCGAAGGTGGCTCCGGTACCAGGGAGGCATGGCGGAACTTTCACCTGCTTTGGTGATTACTCAGTTGAGTTATATAAAAAATATGGAGAAGCAATCAGACCTATATTTGATGTATGTGCACTGGTAATATTGAAGTTTCCGGAATATGGAAGAAAGACCCCGGTAAAAGGCGCAAGTTTTGATGGCGAAAACTGGTACCTGGATGGAAATCCTGAGCGCGAAGTAATTTTCTGGGAGGATTTTGATAAAGCAGCCATTATTAAGGAATTCTACAAAACTATGCAACAGTCAGAGGAACTATATCAGAAATAGCACAATGAAGCATAACATTAACAGCTATCAAATAATTATCCTCCTGTTTGTAATATCTTTTTTAAGCTGCAAAAGCAGACAGGATCAAAAAACACATACAGAGCCCTCCGATGTTGTATTACAAAGAGCAAATGACATACTCTGGCAATTTATTGTATTTGCATACAACATCTCGGTAATGATGCGTCAGAAGAAAGACAAGTTTGAGAAGCAGGAACACCGCAGCTTTATCGATTGGTTTTTTCGTGCCTGCAAAGATAACCAGGAGTAGGCATCAGATAGAATTGAAAATGTATGAACACCACTTTTTTAGAGACGCTTGGGAGAAGCTTGACAGGCTCACCGAAGCGGCATAGAAATACGAATGGAGAAAAATATGAGGACCAGCATGAGAGTCTAGGGGCGAGGTACGTTCCGTTAGCTTAAAAAACAGAGAAAAGTAGGGAATACCCCCTGATGGACAGAGGCATACAGGATATTTGAGCCGCGAAGTTAAACTAAATTAGTTAATAATGAATTTCTATGTTGGAGTATTTTTATACCTATTAGTATTTACTAACAGCATTTTTGCACAATCAGAAATAGGAAATACTGAACCTCCTGTCAAGTCCGGAAATAATGACCTTATTACGGTATTTCTTGATTTTTCCTTCCATCAGCAATATATACGTGAAACGATAACATTTGTTAACTATGTTCGTGACAAGGAGTTATCTTTAGTGCATATTATGATGACACGGCATAGCTCCGGATCAGCAGGGGATAATTATGAAATATCATTCATTGGTAGAGAAAATTATGAGGGGATGAATAATGTCATAACCTATTGGGATCAGGGAACACACACCGTTGATGAAACGCGTCAGGGACTGGTGAAAATGATAAGCATGGGACTGTCTCCTTATGTCGCAAATACGAATATTGCAAACCAGATAACGATAATTGCTAACAATAATCTCTTGAAGGAAAGAATCCCGGTTGAAGATCCATGGAATAAATGGGTTATTGAAATATATGGAGATGCCAAATTGAGAAAGGAGAGCAGTCAAAGCAGTTTTGATTCACGATGGGGTTTATATGTCGATAAAATATCGGATGATTGGAAAATAAGAATGAGACCCTATTTTAACATAAACAAACGCACATTTATCCATGATGATGATATTATAAGTCTTTCACACAGGCATGGATTTGATGGGTATCTCATTAAAAGCATTAATCAGCACTGGTCGGCCGGTTTATTTGTAAATATGTTATCGAGTACTTTTCATAATGCGAAGTTTAATACTGAAGCTGCCCCCGGTGTCGAATATAGCTTTTACCCTTATACTGAGGCTTCCCGAAAGGCAATTACTTTAGTTTATCGACTGGGAATTGGTCATTATAAATATATAGAAGAAACAGTGTTCTTTAAAAAGGAAGAAAATCTTGCAAATCAGTCTCTGAAACTATCAGTCGATTTTCAGCAACCCTGGGGTTCCTTTAGGGCAGATATTTCCGGGTCAAATTATTTTCATGATTTCAAAGCCAACAGAGTATCCCTGTCTTCAAGTCTGGACTTCAGGGTTTTCAAGGGATTATTTCTTAGATTAGGAGGAGATTTTGAATTTATTAACGATCTGGTATCCCTTCCGGCAGGTGATCTTTCGCTTGAAGAAATACTGCTTCAGCAGCGTCGTCAGGCTACCAACTATCAGATGTACGGATACATTGGCTTTACATATAAATTTGGATCCCAGTTTTCCAATGTGGTAAATACAAGATTTTAATCTCATTGAGAAAATAACATAGTTTTTTCTCAAAAATAAACCAGAAGGTTCTACGAAATGAACATAAATAAAAGAAAACAAAAATTTGGGAATTGATAATTAAATGCATAATCAAAAATACTTAAATATAAAATTTACTATGAGAAACTCAATAACGACATTTTTTGGTTTAGTTATTTTTGTCGCTTTTATACTAACCAATAATAATATACTAGCTCAGCCGGCTGAGGTTAAAGTGATTTTTGAAACAGATATGACACTTGATGTTGATGACGTGGGGGCACTGGCTGTATTGCATGGATTGCAAACTGAGGGTAAAGTTAAAATTCTCGGTGTATGTTATAATGAAGTGCATCCCTTAGGGGCATCTGCAATCGATGCAATCAACACCTGGTACAACCGCGGTAATATTCCCATTGGTATTTACATGAATTACGATAAGGCTTTTAAAGATCCTGACCCGTCGGATTACTTTACCCAAAAGCGGTACTTTGACGTGGATAATATGCCGCATGATCCGTTTGATAATATTGTGGGCTGTGCTATAGCGGTATATAAACATATCCTGAAAAATCAGGCAGATAACTCAGTTGTTATTATCAGTGTAGGTTTTCTAAATAACTTGTACGACCTGTTGAAAGATCCAGAAGGTTATGCCCTGGTAGAAAAGAAAGTCAAATTGTTGGTTGCAATGGGTGGTTTGAATAATGATGGTTTTAACTTTTCCCGGCATGGCCTTGTGGACCAGGCTCAACATGTCATTGAAAACTGGCCGGGTACATTGGTTACTACTGATGTGGGTGGAAGGATGATTACGGGCGAAACCCTGACCGCCACCACACCGGTAAACAATCCCGTCAGACGGGCATACGAATTGGAATGGAAACAGGGACCCGATGTGGGTCGCTCCAGCTGGGATCAGGTGTCCGTTCTTTACGCTGTATATGGGACTCAGTATTACGATGAAAAATGGGAAGGTGGCGGCAGTCTGAGAAATGGATATACCTGGAAGCTTAAAAAAGGTCACAGAGGATATGCAGCGCCCAAAGATGATAAACAGATTGAAGATGAAATCGAACGATTGATGACATTGAATCCGGCTGGTTCAGAATAACTATTTGTAACATTTGCAAAAATGAACTTAAAAAGCAATACAATAGAATTAATACGGAAATGAGCAGGATTAACATGATTTGGAGATTTGGAATAGCAATGATATTCTCAATCTCCCTGGAAGCAGACGGTCAGGACAATGAGGAGAAAAAGGATGATTCTTTAAGAAATGATGCTCTGAGTGTATTTATGGAAGCTGATAATTACACCAAGGAGGCGATTCCCTTTATAAACTATGTTAGAGATAAAGCATATGCCGACCTCATAATTATATACACCTCGCAAAGAACCGGATCAGGAGGAAAGGAGCATACCTATTATATAGAAGGACAAAACAGGTTTGATGGTGAGATGGATACTTTGAAATTTAGTACCAACACTAACGATACAACCGATGAAATAAGGTCGACAAAAGTAAGAATTCTAAAGTTGGGGCTGGCTGAATATATTGTAAAGACTCCTCTTGCTAAATTTTTTGACTTAAGTTTTAGTAAACCAATCTCAGCAAATGTCTCAACAGATAACTGGAATAACTGGGTCTTTAATGTCGGTTTTAATGGAGGATTAAATGGAAACGAAACATCGAGTAATAAATCCCTGACAACGCATTTTAACTCATCAAGAGTTACAGAAGACTGGAGGTTAAGTTTTACTGCTTACCAATCTTACTCTAAAACAGATTTTAGTTATAACGGCATATCTGCAAGTACTACTGAAAAGGCAAGTGGATTAACAAGTGATGTGGTAAGAAGCATTTCAGACCATTGGTCTGTTGGAATGGCTGGTGATATTACAAGTTCTATATTCAATAATTATAAAATAAAGTTACAGTTTGAGCCTGTTATTGAATACAATATTTATCCTTACTCTCAATCAACCCGCAGGCAACTTCGTTTTGTTTACGGAATAGGTGCAGGATATAATAATTATATTGATACAACCCAATTCTTTAAGATTGAAGAGTTCCTGCTGTCGCACAAAATCCATGCTTCGTATAATATTATTCAGAAATGGGGGACCATCGGAATATCTTCCACCTGGAGTAATTACTTGCACGATTTCTCTTTTAATAATTTTAATATGGGAGCCCTGGTAACATTAAGAGTAGTAAAGGGGCTGAGCGTTACAATTGGAGGATCGTACTCCTTTATTCATGATCAGATATCGCTGAGGAAGGGAGATGTTTCGGCAGAGGATGTTTTTCTAAATCGCCAGGAATTATCAACCACCTATTCGTTTCAATCAGGCTTTGGAATTACTTATACCTTTGGCTCATTATATAATAATATTGTTAATCCTCGAATTAGTAGTTTGTTTTATAAGGGTGATGATTAATTGTACATAACTATTCCAGGTATTACTCCTCAAGGCTGATAAGATACCTTAGATTGAAATAATGTGTCTGATCTAAATAAGCAGAAAGATTCTTTAATATGTGTTATCTCCTGGATTTTTAATGACAACAACAGGGGGCCTGTTATCGTGTGGATACACGGAGGAGCTTACGAATATGGCTCGTCGCATGAACTTCTTTTTAAGACGATAAAAACCTCAGCAAAGATGAATCCGTGGTTGATAAAATACTCGAAGTATCATATGATTATTTTCTACCTTATCCAATGTTTGGAGATGAAGTGCTTAAACTGGTTGATGATGTGAATATTATGATCGGGACAACCAAGACGGAGTTTTTGGCCGCTGCCTCTTACATGACAGGTGATGATATTGGAAAAACGAAAAATGTTATCGCAGAAAGGTATAAAGACAAAGCTGATGCTTATATGGAAGCGGTAAGAAAAGCTTATCCCGATATTGAAAGAGCATCGGATTACCTGGCTGGATCCCAAAATACTGAATATTTATTATTTCTCAGGTACTTAGCCTGCATTTCTTAAGCTGGTTAAATAATAGTTAAATCGGCAAAGAGAGCTAAAACCAAAATTGTTTGTTAAATTTGCATCCTGTAAAAAGAACAGATGAGCGCAGGATCAAGATACGGTAAAAGAGGTGTTTCAGCATCAAAGGAAGATGTGCATGATGCTATAAGGGATATGGACAAAGGACTGTTTCCCGGGGCATTTTGCAAGGTGCTGCCCGATATACTGGCTGGTGATCCTGACTATTGCAATATTATGCATGCCGATGGTGCAGGCACAAAATCTTCGCTGGCCTATATCTACTGGAGGGAAACAGGAGATCTGAATGTGTGGAAAGGGATAGCCCAGGATGCTGTTATCATGAATATCGATGACCTGCTGTGTGTGGGGGTAACTGATAATATCATTCTTTCATCAACCATAGGCAGGAATAAAAACCTGGTGCCCGGCGAGGTAATTAAAGCAATAATTACCGGAACGGAAGAGGTGCTGGAGCAGCTGAGGGAGCAGGGAGTGGGTGTTTACCTTGCGGGTGGCGAGACAGCCGATGTGGGTGACCTGGTAAGGACAGTTATCGTGGATTCCACAGTAACTGCCCGTATGAAAAGGTCGGGTATAATAACAAACGATAAGATATCTGCAGGGGATGTTATTATTGGTCTTTCGTCCAGCGGGCAGACATCATATGAATCCGGGTATAACGGTGGCATGGGTTCCAACGGTCTTACTTCAGCCAGGCATGATGTTTTTGCTTCTTACCTGGCAGACAGGTACCCGGAAAGCTATGATCCGGGTATGGATAAAGATCTTGTTTATTCAGGTAGTTACAGTCTGACCGATAAGATCGAAGAACTGGGACTGGATGCCGGAAAGCTGGTGCTGTCGCCTACAAGAACATATGCCCCGGTTATCAGAACGGTGATTGAGGAGCTGGCACCGCATATACATGGAATGATACATTGCTCGGGTGGCGCGCAGACAAAGGTGATGAATTTTGTAGATGATATACATATAATAAAGGACAGCCTCTTTGATATACCGCCGCTTTTCCGCATAATACAGGAAGAGTCAGGTACGGACTGGAAGGAGATGTACAGGGTATTCAATATGGGACACAGGTTTGAGCTATATATAAAACCGGATCATGCACGAATGGTAATGGATATAGCCTCTTCATTTAATCTGGATGCAAAGATTATAGGGCATTGTGAGCCAGGCAGCGGGAAGAAGCTTACCATAAAGGGTGATGAAGGGAGCTGGAATTATTAATAAATTGTTTTCTTATGGCAGATAATGTTATCCTTGAAAAACTCAGGGGTGTAAAAGAAAGGTTTGAAGAGGTTGGCAGGCTTATAACCGAGCCTGATATTATTGCCGACATGAAAAGGTATGTCAGGCTTAATAAGGAGTATAAAGACCTGGAGCCGATAGTGGAGGCATATAATAAATATGAAAATGTTATCTCCAATATAGACTCCGCAAAATCCATCCTCGCTGAAGAAAAGGATCCCGAACTAAGGGAGATGGCCAAGGCTGAGCTGGAAGAGCTGAATGATAAACTGCCGGCAATGGAGGAAGAGATTAAGTTCCTTCTCCTGCCTGCCGATCCGGAGGATGACAAGAATGCAGTGGTCGAGATAAGGGCCGGCACCGGAGGTGATGAGGCCAGTATCTTCGCCGGCGACCTGTTCAGGATGTACTCCAAATATTGTGATGAAAGGAACTGGAAGGTGGATGTGAACACCATAACCGAGGGCACGGTGGGAGGTTATAAGGAAATAGTCTTTGCTGTCAGCGGCAAAGGTGTTTACGGGGTTATGAAATATGAATCTGGTGTGCATCGCGTGCAAAGGGTGCCGCAGACAGAAACACAGGGGAGGGTTCATACATCGGCTGCAACGGTGGCCGTTCTGCCCGAAGCCGATGAGTTTGATGTGGAGGTGAAACCGGAAGATATACGAAAGGACACATACTGTGCTTCGGGTCCCGGTGGACAGTCTGTTAACACCACTTACTCGGCAATAAGGCTGACACATGTACCCACCGGCATTGTTGTTACCTGCCAGGATGAGAAGTCGCAGCTGAAGAACCTCGACAGGGCCATGAAGGAACTGAGGACAAGGCTGTATAACCTGGAGTACCAGAAATACCTCGATGAAATATCTTCCAAAAGAAAGACAATGGTGTCTACCGGCGACCGCTCGGCAAAGATCAGGACATATAATTATCCCCAGGGGAGGGTGACGGATCACAGGATCAACCTTACCATGTATAACCTTGAATCGGTGATGAACGGTAATATACAGGAGATAATTGACAGGCTGCAAATGGCAGAGAATGCCGAACGCCTTGAAGAAAACAATATGTAAAGCCATATTTATGAATGCTGATGACTTGTTTAAAAAAATCCTGGAAAAAAAGTCCTTTCTGTGTATTGGACTGGATTCTGACATTGAAAAAATCCCGGCCAGCCTGCTTGATAAGGAAGACCCGGTCTTTGAGTTTAACAGGGGCATTATTGAGGCTACCCATAGCTATGCAGTGGCATATAAGCCCAATATGGCTTTTTATGAATCAAGAGGCGCCGAGGGGTGGATAAGCCTTAAGCGAACGGTGGATTATCTCAGGGACACACACCCCGGCATTTTCCTTATAGCCGATGCAAAAAGAGGGGATATAGGAAATACATCAAAGCTTTATGCCAGGACTTTCTTTGAGAATATGGACTTTGATGCAGTGACCGTTGCCCCCTATATGGGTGAGGATTCAGT
>CAZGUR010000022.1:0-21194 GCA_964529295.1 uncultured Rikenellaceae bacterium
AATAAGTATTGTAGACCCGGAAGAAGCTCAGGAGACTCTGTCCCTTCTCGATGAAATGAATCAATCATAGCAATATCCCTGCCCCTTGAAATATATTGATGAATACAGGAACCCGGACATAGTCCATAAGCTGGCGGAAAAGATAGCTGCAACAGTAAGTCGCCCCTGGCATATAATGGAGATATGCGGTGGCCAGACCCATGCTATCATGAAATACAATCTTCCGGAGCTGCTCCCGGAGGAGATAACTCTTGTTCACGGTCCGGGCTGCCCGGTATGCGTTACACCTGTGGGGAAAATAAACCGGGCACTGGCAATAGCTTTTCAGGAAAAAACCATACTGGCCTCTTTTGGTGATATGATGAGGGTGCCGGGATCTGAATCAGACCTGCTAACAGCCAGGGCCGAAGGTTGTGATATCAGGATAGTGTACTCGCCACTTGACGCTGTTGAAATTGCTGTCGCCAACCCTGGTAAGAATGTAATTTTCTTTGCCATTGGCTTTGAAACAACCGCACCGGCAAACGCTATGGCATTATTGCAGGCGGCGCGGCTTAATCTTTCAAATTTTTTCCTGCTCGCTTCCCCCGTGCTTGTACCGCCTGCCATGCACGCCATACTTTCAGAAAAAGACAGCCTCATTGACGGACTGCTGGCACCCGGACACGTATGTGCTGTAACCGGTTATGAAGAGTATATCAATATGTCCGCCAGCTACAATATTCCCATTGCTGTCACAGGTTTTGAACCTGTTGATATATTAAAGGGTATACTTGCTACGGTCAGTATGCTGGAAAATGGCAATATTCAGTTAACCAACTCTTACCGGCGTTCAGTAAAAAAGGAGGGTAATCCTCATGCATTAAAGACCATGTATGAGGTGTTCCGTATATGTGATATGGAATGGAGGGGCATCGGACCAATACCTGGCAGCGGGCTGGCTATAAGGGAAAAATACTCGGCTTTTGATGCAGAAAAACATTTTGACCTCGGGGAGATAGCAGGTGATGTGCCGGGAGTATGCATTGCAGGTGCTGTGCTGAGTGGCAAGGCCCGTCCCCCCGACTGCCCGGTTTTTTCAGTATCATGTACGCCGGAGAATCCTCTCGGAGCACCCATGGTTTCTTCTGAAGGGGCATGTGCAGCATATTATAAATACAGCTCAAAACATTGATTATGCAAATAAACTGTCCGGCACCATACAACAGTCATGATAAGATTGTACTGGCTCATGGAAGCGGGGGAAAGCTATCTGACAGGCTTATTCACGAGATTATCATCAGGGAACTGGGAGATACATATATCGATTCATCACATGACGGGGCCATACTTGATATCCCGGGAAGGCTTGCCTTCACAACAGATTCTTTTGTAGTATCGCCGCTGTTTTTCCCGGGCGGGGATATTGGCCACCTGGCTGTAAACGGAACAGTGAACGACCTTGTCAGCTGTGGTGCAATTCCTTTATACCTTTCCCTGTCACTCATTCTGGAAGAAGGACTGCTTATCAGTGAGCTGGTACGCGTTATCTCATCAATGGCAGAAGCAGCAGGAAGAGCCGGTATAAAAATCGTTACTGGGGATACCAAGGTGGTGGAAAAAGGCAAAGGGGATAAAATATTCATCAATACCTCCGGTATCGGCTCACTGACAGGTAACAGGTCTATCTCTCCTTACCGCTGTACGGATGGTGATGCGATAATAATAAGCGGCACCATAGCGGACCATGGAATATCCATACTCTCAACACGGGAAGGCCTGAGTTTCGAATCGCCCGTCTGCAGCGACTGTGCCCCGATGAACGGGATAGCAGAGCTGATCTTCTCGGTTACGGAGGATATACATGTCCTGCGTGATCCGACAAGGGGAGGTGTGGCGAGTGCCCTGAACGAGATCAGTCTTGCATCGGGCAGGGAAATTATTATCAGTGAGGCCGGCCTGCCCATTACCGAACAGGTAAAGGGAGCCTGCGAAATTATGGGGATGGATCCCCTTTACCTGGCCAATGAAGGTAAACTGCTTGTGTTCCTCCCGGAAAAACATGCAGAGGATGTTCTCAGGGCTATCAGGAGCCATCCGCTTGGACGGGAGGCCGCACTTATTGGCAGGGTAGGCAGCGGGGAGCCAAAAGTCAAGATAAAAACCCTTGTGGGATCAACCCGTATTGTGGATATGATAACGGGCGAGCAGCTACCCCGTATTTGCTAGAAGCCACTTATACCAGTCTTCCATCCCTTCGCCTGTGAGGGCTGATACTTTGAGGAACTGAAGCCGGCCATTTACCTTAAGCCCGTTTTCAATTGCTCTTTCCATATTAAAATAAACATATTTAAGAAGATCTGTTTTATTGATTATACACAGATCAGCATTCCTGAACATATCAGGATACTTAAGTGGTTTATCCTCTCCCTCTGTAACACTCATTAGCACAACCCTGGCTTTCTCCCCGAGGTCAAACAGGGACGGGCATATCAGGTTGCCAACATTTTCAATTATCACAAGGGAACCGGGTGCAGGATCAAATTCCCTTACAGCCTTCATAATCATGGCGGCATCAAGGTGACAGCCGCTGCCTGTATTTACCTGCAGTACAGGTACATCAACCGCCCTAATCCTGTCTGCATCCATGCTGGTCTGCTGATCACCTTCTATAACATAAAAACCGGCTTTGTCTTTCAGTTCAGTGAGGGTTGTTTCCAGCAGGGTGGTTTTACCGGAACCGGGTGAGCTCATGATATTGACAGAAAAGATATTCCTGGCTTCAAAAAAACGTCTGTTCTGCCCGGCTATTTCATTATTCACATCCAGAATATCCCGCCCGACAGAAACTTCAGCCTCCCCGGTATTCTCATGGTCATGGGTATGTTCATGGTCATGTTCATGGTCATGGACATGGGGGTGTTCATGATCATGTTCTTCCTGATGGTGATGATCCACATTTGTTACATCACTGCATCCGCACGTGTCACACATAGCTTTTCTTTTATATTATTATTGATTTCACTCTTAACTCACTTCCACTGATAATCTGAAGATCATGTGAATCACAGATATTGCAGGAACCCATAAAATTTTCAATTGTGAACTCACAGGCGCAATTATTACATTTGCACATACCACCAGGTTTTGCAATATTAAAACTGGCTGAATCCAGTACGGTTCCCTTCTTCAGTGTCTCAAGGGCAAAATTCAGGGATTCATACTCTATACCGGCAAGCAAACCTATTTCAAGGTTAACTTCCTTAACAGGGCTGCCTCCGGCCTTAGCTGCTTCAGAGCTAACAATATCAATAATATTCCCTGCTATAGTTAATTCATGCATAGTCTCAGTCATATCAGGCCGGCATCCCTCCTGGCTGCTGCAACAGCAACCTGCCCGAGGGCCAGTCCGCCATCGTTGGCCGGCACGTTTTGATTATAATATACATTAAAATTCCCTGCTTCCAGCTTGCTGATTATTTTTTCTGCAAGATACCTGTTCTGGAAAGTGCCACCTGAAAGCACAATGTCAGTAATGCCCGAACTATCACAGGCATATTTTATACCATCAACTACGGCAGCAGCAATGCAGTTATGAAATTTTGCCGATATCACAGCTGTATCTGTACCCTTTTCAACATCGCATACAATCTCCCTTATAGCTTTGCCGAATGATATCACTTCTTCTTTCATCTCATAATTATAAGAGCCGGTAATACTGTGGTCGGCCACCGACTCGAGCCTCACCGGCGCTTCGGCATGATAATTTGCATTGCAGCAAACTCCTGTTATTGCAGCAACTGCATCAAACAACCTTCCTGCACTTGAATAAAACGCCGTATTTATCCCCTTGCCAACCAGCTCAGTATAAAAGAGTGCTTTTTGTAACCCGGCTTGTCCGACAGGCAATAATTTTTCTGTTATACTTTCTTCCCCGGTATATTGCATCACATAGGAAAGGCCCGATCTCCATGGCTCGTATGAAACAGCATCACCTCCGGCTACCGGCACATACTCAAAATGCATTAAACGCTTATAGCTGCACAGGCCGGCAATCATAAACTCACCCCCCCATATCCTGCCATCATCTCCGAGTCCCACCCCATCCAGGGCCACCCCTATGACCTTCTTGTTTAATCTGTTTTCAATCATGCAGGCAGCAATGTGGGCATGGTGATGCTGAACCTTTGTCAGCGGAATATTATCCCTTAAGGCCATGTGCTCAGCAAATACTGATGAATGGTAATCAGGATGCATATCGCAGGCTGCAAGACGGGGTACAAAGCGGAAGATATCCTTAAAGCGCGAATAGGACTGATTATAGAATTCAAGGCTTTCCGCATTCTTCAGATCGCCGATATGCTGACTGAGAATAATATCCCTGCCTTTGCCCACTGCAAAGCAATTGGCTAATTCAGATCCTGCACCAAAGATACCTTCAACACTGAATTCCGCAGGCACCGGGGTTGGTGTATAAGCTCTTGATCGCCTGGTCAGCCTGACTTTACCCGCAATTACACGGCCCACTGAATCGTCAGACCTGTTAGCTATTTCGCGATTATATTTAATCACGGCATCAACCTTTCCACCCAGCCTGGCAAGGGCTTCTTCATCATCTGTTATTACAGGTTCACCGGACAGGTTTGCACTGGTAAATACGATCACACCGGTTTTGAGTAAGCTGAACAGGAGATAATGAAAAGGCATATAGGGCAGTATTGTGCCAACAGTATCGAGTCCGGCCGAAACCGATGGTGCTAATACATTTCTGGTCTTCAAAATCATTACCGGTCGCTCCCAGGAGTGCAATGCCTTTATTTCTCCGGGACCGGTGCTGGCAATTTTCTTTACAAAGCTTATATCACGGCACATCACGGCAAAAGGTTTGTCGTCCCGTCCCTTAGCCACGCGAAGTGAAACAACAGCATCTTCGTTCATCGCATCACAAAGCATATGATAGCCCCCCGTTCCTTTTACGGCAATAGTCCCTCCTGCATCTATTATCCCGGCAGCCTTATGCAGCAGTCCCGGCATATCCCGGGTCTCAGATTTATCTGTCACCATAGTGTATCGCGGACCGCAATCATTGCATGCTACCGGTTGGGCATGAAACCTCCTGTCGTCAGCATTGTGGTATTCATCGAGGCAGTTCTCACACATATCAAAACCTGCCATCGTTGTTTTATGCCTGTCATATGGAAGTCCGGTTACAATTGAGAAACGCGGCCCGCAGTTCGTACAGTTTACCAGTGGATATTTTATCCTGTGCTCCTGTTTTTGCATATCGGCAAGACAATCCTCACAAACCGCAATGTCCGGGCTGATACGGGTCACCTCTTCAGACAGGTTATTGCTTGTATTTATTGCAAACCCTCTGCAGGCAGTGAAGCCGACCTCATTTACACTGACAGATTCGATATGTGACTGCAGGGGAGCTTCAGACCGGAGCCTCTCAATAAACTTCTCAAGTAATCCGTTCTGAGTGTTTACCATTACCCGCACCCCTGTGTTAATATTCTCAACCGATCCTTCAAGGTTCATGGAAGATGCCAGCTTATAAACAAAGGGACGGAATCCCACCCCCTGAACCAGGCCTTCTATTTCAATCCTGAAAGTTCTCATTGCAATTAAGCGGTATCTGTTATACAGCTGATTTGATTATCTCGTTCAGCATCATGATTATTTTCTCAGAGGCATCCCTCACCGGGGGTGTCATGTTTTCCCCCACCCTCAGATCTGCCGGCTGTACACCTATAACATGTACTTCCATTTTCAGGTGATCGGCTACCCGGCGGAGTGATATATTATGACTTGAGATATTGAACTCCTTTATCCGGCTAATGGGAACCAGTCCGCTGAAGCCGGGTTCACGGTTAAAGTCGATACAATCTGCAATAATCAGGATATCCGGATCAAGGGAATTGATCTTACTGATATAATTCTCTATGCTGGCTTCAACAAGAAGTTTGGAAAACCTTCCTTCAGTCTCAGTCTGTGACACTATATATACTCCTGCACCGTCATCATTCCTCAGCACATTACCAACCCCCACAAACAGGATATCAGACCCTTTGCGGCTAAGAATACCAGTAAGTTCTTTCTTCACTTATAGTAGCATTTTAACCTGTAAGCTTCTCTGACAGTTAGGACAAATTATATTAAACATATCTTTTCTCTTGACTTCATCCTGCACAGCCACCTCAACTGATTTTGGATCCCGGATAAAAGTTTCATTGAAAACGTTCAGTGCCAGTGTGGAAGAATATCCCCTGGTGCCCAGTTTCCTGAAGAGGAACTGAACATGTTCCTTTGTTGTAATAACATCACCACAATTACTGCACAGAAGCAGTTCACGGGTTTGTGTCTCCACACTGTCAGTCCTGTCAAAGGTGGCAATATCATATATCTTATTCGAGAGCTTTACCCCTTCCCCGGTAATACAAAAAGCTTCACACTGACCACAAAAAATACACCTGCCGTAATCCCTTACTATTGTTCTGATACCGGTCTCTGTATCATCGGAAACTGTAATTGCACAGGGTGGACAAACATTGGCACACGACATGCATCCTACGCAATCGTCTTCACTAACTTCAGGTTTGCCGCGAAACTTCTCTTCGGGCACATGTTCTTTTGAAGGGAAGGATGTGGTATAGGCCGGTGTAACCAGTGATATAACTGCCTCTCTCAACTCACGCAATTTTGGATATTTCATCTCCTATGGTTTTTTGTCCGTGTTTACATCTTCTTTATCCGTAACATCCTCGGAATAATGATCTGTCACACTTTTGCCCCACATCCTGAATCCTGAAATATGTGAACCTTTCAGGAGTGCATGGGCTCCGGAGGTGGATGTGAAAAACAGAACAGGTATTGCAATCAGGCCCTTTACGCCGATATCAGTAAAGCCATACCTGATAACCAGGCTTAACAGTATACAACAGGCACCCAGGGTAACACATTTTGTTGCTGATTGCAGCCTGTTATAAACATCAGGCAGGCGAATGAGTCCAAGGCATCCGAAAAAGCTGAATGACAGCCCAATGCCAATAAGTATATTGCTGATCAATTCATTCATTTAATTTCCTCCTTTCCAGGTATTTTGCCATTGTCAGGGTTCCTATAAAACTGAGAATTATCCAGGCAATACCTATATCGATAATAAAGGATTTGCCGGTTCTGATAGCCAGTATTACGCAAATGCCGACGACAATAATGCCCATGATGTCAATGGCCACAACCCTGTCGGCAACCGTCGGACCCAGTATAACCCTCAGCAGGCACAGAGCCGTGAGGGCGATAAGAAACCAGAAACTAAAATCTATCCATTCCATTATTCAAAAATCATTTTAAGTATTCGCTCAAATTTACCTGAGATATGATATGCATAGCTGTCGTGGTCAACAGAACGGACATATATCCAGTGTACATACAGAGTATCATCTATAATATCAACCGATATGGTACCGGGAGTCATGGTTATCGAATTAGCCAGTATTGTCCTGGCCATTGATCCCTTCAGGGAAAGGCGTACCCTTACAATACCCGGTTTTATAGGCATGGCAGGGTGAAGCACCCTGTAGGCAACATCAAAGTTAGCTTTCACACACTGCCAGGTGAAATAGATAATATAAACAATGATCCAGAACCAGCGGACAGGGCTGAGGATTTTTATGATATTGTAGGTGAAATATCGCGAGAACACCATAGTGGTAAGAAAGGATACTACGGCACCTGCAACGAGGTTCTGCCATGACAGGTTATATGTAAGCAACAGCCATGTGGCAAAACAGATCAGGTAATATATCAGAACATTTATTACTCTCATAGGTCAGTATATTACAGATAATAGTGCGTTTACTGCATTTAACAGGAAAGTATCCCGCATTCCGGGTATTAATATCAGGCTCATAGCCAGGCACAGTATTGCCATTATAACCATTGGCAAATACATCAGGAAGGGCACCTCCTTTACATCCGGCAGAGCTGCTCTTGCCTTATCGAGGAATGCATACCTCTGCACCTTCATAAAGGAAGCCAGCGTTATGATGCTGACAAATACTGCCAGGAACGCAATGAAATAGAATCTTCCCTGGACGGCAGCTATAATAATTATTAACTTGCTGAAGAAGCCGTTAAAAGGCGGTATGCCGCTGATAGACAGTGATGCCCCGAACGATGTGGCGGAAGTTACGGGCATCAGCCTGGACAGTCCGCCAAGCTTTTTTAGGTCACGTGTTCCTGTTGAATATTCCACTGCCCCGGCATTAAGGAAGAGCAGGCCCTTAAAGGCTGCATGGTTGAACATATGGAACAGTCCGCCGGCAAGCGCCAGTGCAGCCACCTGCATATCACCACCCCTGGCAATAATCAACATCGCAATGCCGGCAGCTGTCATAACATATCCCATCTGGCTTATACTGTGGTATGCCAGCAACCTCTTCATATCCCACTGTCCTATGGCAAGCAGCACACCTATAAGCATTGATATAACTCCTATTATGGTGATCACATAACTCACTTCAATGACTATCGGGAACATTGAAAAGAACAGGCGGAGCAGGGCGTATACGCCAATTGCCTTAATCAGTACCCCCGACAGCATAGCAGATATTGGAGAAGGGGCCGATGAGTGCGCATCGGGCAACCAGGCATGGAAAGGAATCATGGCTGCCTTCAGCCCGAAACCTGCCACCATGAATAATTGTATGAACAGCACTACAGGCTCTCCCGAACCGGATCTGATCACCGTTGCCACATCCAGAATATTAAGCGTTCCGGTGTACCAGTAAGTCATTGCCAGTGAGAAAAGTATAAGCAGTGATGCTATCCCGCCCAGCACCTGGTATTTAAATGAAGCTTCAAGCTCATCCCTGGAGCTGCCAAAAGCTACCAGGGCATATGATGCTATCACCGATATTTCCAGGAACACAAACATATTAAAGAGGTCTCCTGTCATTATCACACCGTTCATGCCAGCCACCATAAGAGAGAACAGGGAATAATAATAGTTTTCACCTGTAAATTTGATTATATAAGGTATGGAGAACAGACCGGCCATCATACCTATGATGTTCACAACTAAAAGCATCATAATGCTCAGTCCGTCAGCCACCAGGTGAATGCCAATGGGTATATTATTGACAGGCTCCCATCCGCCAACCATATATGTTACTGTGCCGTCCCCTACGAAGAAGAGAAGGCGGAAAGCCATAATAATCATGACCAGCATTCCTGCTGATGGTAAAAACCTGCATATCCCGGGCATAAGTTTCCAGGTCAGGGGAATAAGAAAAGCGATTCCCAGTGGTATTATTATAAATAGAGGTATTAATGAATCCATCTCTTAACCCTTTAAGGTGTTTATCTTATCAATATCGAATGTTTTGTATTTCCTGTAAAGCCTGATAGCTATAGCCAGGAGTAATGCTGTTGTTGCCAGTCCTATTACTATCGCCGTTAAAACGAATGCCTGGGGAAGGGGATCAACAACCTTAACTGCCGGTTTCAAAGGATCAATTATAGGGGCTGCCCCTCCTTCAATATATCCTATTAGTGTCAGGAACAGGTAAAGGCTGTATTCCATAACGGAAAGCCCGATGATTATCTTAATTAGGTTTTTTCTTGTCAGCACCCCGTAAAGGCCAACAAGAAACAGTACGAAACACAGTAAATAGGTAATCATCTCAATCCTCCGTTTTAAATATTACAAATGCAAGGAATATTGACAGCAGTGCTGCTGCCACTTCAATACCTATGAATATGTTAAACAGCGGTATTACACCCGCACTGAAAAGTTCGCCGGGTATGCCCACCGGAAGCATATTCTTAAAAAAGACAGGAGTGGCAAGCAGCAGACCTCCGGCAGCCAGCAGGAGAAAACAAAATATACCCGCGCCTTCAAGCATTGAAGAACCTTCTTTCTCCTTGTTAAGGCGGAAATACTGAATGCCATTGGCAATCACCAGAAGTATGAAGGAGCCGGCAATTATTATCCCACCGGCAAACCCTCCTCCCGGCGTAAGATGCCCGTGAAGCACAATATAGCAGCCATAAAGAAAAACCAGGCCTGCCAGCAGTGCTGTTACGTTTTTTACAATTATCGTCATACCTTTCATAGCCTCTACGTTTTTCGTGTTTTAATCCTGAGTATCGCCAGCACACCCATTACTGCTGTAAACAGTATAGTTGCCTCCCCCAGGGTATCGTAAGCCCTGTAATCCAGCAGCACCGCAGTTACAAGGTTAACGCTGCCGGTTCCTTCGACTCCGTTCCTGATGTATTCGCTTGCCATACGGGTTTCATGTATACCCAGCGGACCAAGACCTCCAATTACCTGGCTGAAGAAATATAGCAGTACAAATCCGGCAAGCAGTGCAAAAAATATGTATCCAAGGTTTCTGACATTAATATATGACTGTCCTTTAATAATAACGGTGTTACTCTTCTCAAGGTCTTCCCGTGTGCTTATTATCAGCACCGAAATCATGATAATCAGTGCTATAGTCTCCACCACTATTTGCACTATTGCCAGATCAGGTGCCTTGAGTACCAGGAATGCGATAACAAGACTGTATCCTACAACGCCGTAAGACACGATGGCAGACAGCAGGTCTTTTGCGTGAAGTGCATGTATCGAACCTGCAATCATCAATATTAATATTATTATAAGTGTAGTCTCCATATTGTTAAGTACTTATATGAGCATAATTAATAGCAGCAGAATCAGTCCAGATATAAGCCATGAAATATAGAAAGGAAGAATGCCGGTATGGGCAGTGCTGAATATCCTGTTGAAATACAGCACAATCCCCTTGCCCACATCATATACATCAAACCATTTCCTCTCAGCTGCCCTATAAATTGGTGAAAAAAATGAAGCCCCGGTAACCGTCTTATAAAAATCCAGGACATCTATACCTGTTGCTTTGAATACAGTCTCACCGCCTATAAAGCTGTCATCGCTACGAAATTTCTTTATGCTTGCAGCGAGATAAACAAGTATACCAAGAACTATGGAAACCAGCACCATCACAGCCACCAGTCCCGAATGCCAGCTTCCGTCATACTCCAGGCCCCCGGTCAGTGGCATAATAATTCCGGGGATTATATAGGGTGTAGCCAGTATACCTGTGACCAGGCATATTAATGCCAGTATTATAACAGGGACGGTCATGCATGGTTTTGCCTCATAGCTACCCTTCAGGGGTACTATCCTGTCCCGGAAGAACACACCGGCAAGCAGCTTAATAAAACTTGCAAGTGTAAGAGCGGAGCCCAGCACTGCAAGGCCCAGCCATACTATCCAGAGCTTACTGGCTATACCTGTTCCGCTACCGAAATCAATAATCCCCTGGTATATAAGCCATTTTGAGGCAAATCCATTGAGTGGCGGTATACCCGAGATTGACAGGGCAAATATTAAAGCTGCCGTGAAGGTGAGAGGCATATAGCGGGGAGACACTCCCAGGTTCTTTATTTCATCAGTTCCAAATCGGCTTTCAACATTACCCGCAACAAGAAAAAGACCCGATTTATAAAGGGTATGATTCACCATATGGAACAGTCCGCCGGCTATCCCCAGGGGAGTGCCCAAACCAAGTCCCAGCACCATGTAACCAACCTGGGAAACGGCATGATACCCGAGAAGCTGTTTCATATTATGCTGTGCCAGGGCCATCATTACACCAATAATGATTGTCAGCACACCAAATATGACAAGAATAAGGATAATCCATTCATTCAGGGTAAAAAGGTCGGTGCATATCCTGAACATAAAATATATACCAAGCAATTTATCGATGGATGCAGGCAGGAGTGCTGTTGATGATGCCGGTGCCTTTTTGGAAAAATCAGGCACCCAGGTATGGAAAGGAACTGCACCAGCTTTAGTAAAGGCACCTATAAGAAGGCAGAAGAAAGCAATGGCTTCAAGTGCTGAGGTGGTTTGCATTCCTGCACCACTGATACTGAACGAGCCACTCACTTTATAGACTATCGCCACTCCCAGCAGTAATATTGTATCTGAGGCCCCCACAATTATCATTGTCTTTTTTGCTGCAGCAGCCCCCTCTTCATCTGATCCTTTAATCAGTTTATAAAGGGTAATACAGAGTATCCCCCAGGAAAAAAGAAAGAAAAGTAAATTGTCGGAGATCACTGCCAGGATTGAAAAAACCATTGTCAGAAGTATATAAGAATAATACCTTCTTATCCTATGGCCGGTACTTGTATACCTCAATGAATACACAATAACTATTAAGCTGAAAAAAGTAATCAGGAGTATTATCAGCCTGGCTATCTCGTCAAAATTAAGAGCAGCTAAACCACTCAGACCGGTGTCCGGTCCGGATAATATGTCAGCAAAGCCGGAAACCGAAATAAGGTTCAGGTGTCCGGATAATCCTTTTCCTGTATAAAGCACTATTGAAAAAACAAAAGCCAAAGCCCCTGCCAGGGCCGACAGTATACCTGTCAGCTTCCTCAGTGATTCAGGGACAGCCATCAGCAATAATCCTGCTGCCAGCGGTATCCATATAATATATAATAATTCATTCATAACCTTTTATTTATATCTTCATCTTCAGGTCATTTGTCTTTTGCTGTGACATCCGCACCAGGTCCAGCCCGTTCAATAGCTGTTTACCGCTGGAATAGTCGTATGCAATTGCCATTCTCTCTGTACAGCAATAACAGGGATCCACTGCTGCAAGTATTATGGTAGCATCTGCAATTGTCTGCCCGATGCAGGATTTTTTAAAGGTTGCTATATTCACATAGCTGGGGGCCCGCACCTTATGTCTCACAGGAGAATTTGAACCATCTGTTTTTACGAAATGGAACACTTCGCCGCGCGGCGCCTCTGCCCTCCCAAAACCGGCTCCTTCAGGAATCTCCTTAACCGGGTTATATATATCTCCTTCTTTTGTTTTACTCATTTTATCAAGACACTGATCAATTATTGACACCGATTCATACATCTCAAGCAGCCTCACTTCTGCCTTTGCAAACACATCACAGCTATCAGATGTAATAACTTTCCAGTCAACCATATCATATGCTGCGTAAGGATCATCACGCCTGATATCAATTGGAATACCCGAAGCCCTGGCTGTCGGGCCTACTGCAGCAAAATCAATAATATCTTCTTTTGTCAGGATGCCTACTTTCTTTGTCCTGGCATGAATGACAGGATCATCCATAACAGCTCCGGTGAGCAGATCGATCTTTGGCCTGAGTTTATCAAGCATCTTCTTTACATCACTTATATGGACATCAGGTATATCCCTCCTCACACCGCCAATCCTGAACATAGCATAGTTGTTTCTGTTACCTGTGGTTTTTTCAAAAATATCCAGAACAAGCTCACGGTATTTCCATGCCCACATAAATACAGTGTTATAGCCCAGGAAATGGCCTGCCAGGCCTACCCACAGGAGATGACTGTGTATGCGTTCAAGCTCTCCTATTATCGTTCTGATATATTGAGCCCTGTCAGGCACCTCCACCCTGCCTATCTCTTCCATGGCGTTAACATAAGCAAAGGGATGGGAGGTGGAGCATATACCACAGATCCTTTCCACCACAAAGAAGACCTGGTCAAAAGTTTTGGATTCATTGATCTTTTCAATACCACGGTGGTTATAGCCGGTCTCCCAGTCTATATCCTTTACAATCTCTCCTTCACAGTAAAGCTTAAAAAGCTCAGGCTCCTCCTGCAGCGGGTGGTACGGACCTATTGGTATCACTGTTTGCTTACTCATTTCTCTGGGATTTTTTGTTATCTCGTGCCGGTCGTGAATAAGGATAATCTGTTTTTGCCCAGTTCCCTTCTGATATCAGGCTTTTAAGATCAGGATGGTTGGTGAATTTAATACCAAAGAGCTCATGTATTTCCCTCTCTATCCAGTTTGTGGCACTTATCATATTGGATAGTGATTCAATCTCAGGATCCTTCCTGTTGAGAGATACCATCAGGTTTATTATATAACCGGTATTATCATCACTGAAATGGTAGATCACATCAAAACCTCTGTCTGTTGCCATTCCTGATGCTATTATGAACCTGTATTTGAGTTCATCAAGAAAATAATTAGTTATTTCCAGCAGTGCCTGTTTCCTTATCTGAACTATCATTCTCTTTCTTTGTCTGACCATAACACCCAGTACATCACTGTTGAAGTTCAGTTTTATCATATCCGGGAATATGTCGTAATTGATAGAAGCCATATCCAGTTATTTATTGATCAGTTTTACAATTCCGGCAAGTATTGCTTCAGGTTTGGGAGGGCAACCCGGAATATAGGCATCCACCGGTATTATTTTGTCTACCGGTCCGGCAAAAGTGTTGCCTTCGGCAAAAATACCACCCGTACAACCGCAGGCTCCGAATGCAACTACCAGTACGGGTTTAGGGGCCTGATTATAAACCTCAAGCAGTCTGTCATGACACTTCCTGTTTATTGAACCCGACACCAGCAATACATCCGCATGCCTTACAGTTCCTACAAGTTGTATCCCGAACCTCTCAACATCATACCGCGAAGTAAGGCAATCAAGGATCTCTATATCGCAGTTATTGCATGAGGCTCCACCAAAATGGAAGACCCAGAGCGATTTCCTGAAACAATAACTTCCTAAACTCAACTTTTTATAATTTTATAGTTTAACAATTGATAATCCTATAGCCAGCACAACCAGGATATTCATCCAGATAAAGAAAAATCTCATGGCCTGGTCCAGTCTCAGTCTCGGATTTGTATTCCTTATAAGCGTTATCAGAAGAAGTACAAGCAGCAGTTTCAATACCGACCATAAAATATCGATGCCGGTAAATTTGAATCCTCCCATAAGTAATGTCACCATTAATGATGGCAGGGCAAAGAGCATTATATATCTGGCCATTTTAACCAGGGCATAGGCACTCCCGGAATATTCAATAAAAACTCCGTGGGCAATCTCTGTCTCAGCCTCCGACATATCAAAAGGTACAAGGGCAAGTTTTGCCTGGATGACAAACAGTATTACAATAAACAGCAAAACCCCGGATATTGATCCGATAAAAGCTCCGCCCTCCTGTTGTGCCGCAATAATCTCCGAAACTGATATGCTCATACCGCTTTTTATTATAATGCAGGTAAGGGCAAGTATGAATGTCAGTTCATAGCTTATTATCAGCTTTATTTCTCTTGATGCACCCAGGGCACCCAGGGGATTGCCTGAAGCAAGTGAACCTATTATATAGCTGAGGGAGGGAATAGTAAGCAGGTAAAAGATCACGATAATATCCCCTTTAAATCCACTGCCCGGAAATATCGACGGCAGCAGTATAAATACGTTGGCCATTGCAGCGCTGAAAAGAGCAAATACCGGGGCTGCCAGAAATACCATGCGGGCACCGCTCTTTGGCAGAATTGTCTCTTTATAAAACAGCTTCCCAAGATCATAGAAGGGCTGAAGAAACGGCGGGCCCTTCCTGAACTGAACCCTTGCAGTTATCTTACGATCTGCCCAGGATAGTACCCCTCCTATCAGTATCGAGAATGTAATCCCGGGGAATATCAAAAAATAGAACAGTTCTTTAATCATTTCTCAGCTTTATTCATGTTTCAAATTATCCCAAAGTATGTCCCTTACTAAAACTTTCTCATTCAATTTATGGAGGTGCTGCCCGGGATCTTCATCAGAATCCTCAAGAGACAGGGCTTCATTAGGGCAGCTTTCTATACACAGAAGCTTTACATCACTGCCATTTAATCCGCAATAGTCACATACCGACTTGCGGACTTCGAAGAAATTATTCATCATGGTGCCAAAAGGACAGGCCATTACGCACGATTTACAGGCTATACACAGGTTTGACGACCTGCTGATGATCCCCTTATCATCCCTTTCCAGGGCATCAACAGGACACACTTCAATACAGGGGGCGTCCTCGCACCTCCGGCATGTAAAACTGAATGCCGCTTTCTCAAGCAATGGCATCATCCCATTATTCCCGGGGTGATGCTGATATGAGCATTGCACCTGGCAACTGCTGCAGCTGCGGCATTTCATCATATCTATAACTATCTTTTTACTCATATCCTCTTAAAGCTTATATAACTATTTCCATATCTCCGGATTGTGCTTTACCTCTGCATAGGTAAAAACAGGTCCATCCTTGCAGACAAAGAATTCACCCATCATGCAGTGTCCACATTTACCCAGACCGCATGACATGTTCTTTTCCATTGAAAGGTATATCTCATCGTCACTGAAACCCAGCTCAATCAACTTCATCGTGGAGAATTTCATCATTATCGGCGGACCACAAACCACTGCTATGGCATTTTCAAGCCTGACCCTTGGTTCATCCAGGAGCTGGGTCACCATGCCATAGGATTCATCCCACTCACTGCCATCAGGTTTGTCCGCCGACCGGTGTGTTTCAAATTTGTCAATACTGTTAAGCTTTGAGAACATTGGCTTGTAGATGCAATCGGTAGGTGTCTTCGACCCGTAGAGAAGAACAACCTTTTCCAGCCGGTCTTTCAGTTCAATCAGGGTATATAACAATGACCTTATAGGAGCCAGTCCACATCCCCCCCCCACAATAAGTATTTCTTTCCCAAAAAACCTGTCGACCGGGTAGCCCCTGCCGAAAGGTCCGCGGATACCCAGTGTGCCCCCGGGTTCCAGCCTATGAAATTTCTCTGTAAGGTAACCGGCTTTCATAATGGTTACCTCCAGCTTTTCTGTAATAAATGGTGATGACGACGGGGTGAACGGAGCCTCTCCCAGACCATCAAGGGTTAGTTCAATAAACTCCCCGGTCTTAAAAGAGAATGGTTCTTCAGGGGTCATCACAAATGTTTTAATAAGAGGAGATTCATCGATAATCTCATCCACCCTGGCTTTGATAACCTTATAGAGTCCGGGTTCCTTTATCTCCTTTTTCTCCTTTGTCAGCGTATTCATGTCATATCCATTATTACTTCGTTCTTGTTTATACCGGCGATACAGGCATCTATACATCTGCCACAACCTGTGCATGCCAGCACTTCGAAGCGTTCCGGCTTCCAGACAAACTTGCACATATACCTGTTATGAAATCTTACACTCAGCTCCTTCAGCGGATCTTCCCCTCCCGCAACCCTTTCGAAAGCCGGATACTGGCAGGTATCCTGCTGCTTTATTTTTTCAAATCCGGGACGGTCAATTAGCAGGAAGCAGGTGCATGAAGGACAAATAGCCGAGCAGGCTCCGCAGGAGACACATGCTGAGGAATGCTTTTTCCAGAAATCCGGCTGTGCATTTTTGACAAGAGTGCCTGTTTCCGGGGTTCCCGGCAATCCATTATTCATATCTCTTATCTGTGCGGCTGCAGACTCCTGCAGGCCGGTAATTCTCTCCCTGTCCTTATCACCCGGCTCCACGGCAGTAACAAGCTTATTAATCTCCTTTAAGAATTCACTGCCCTTTTCTGAAATTGCTGAAAGAATAATACTGTCATCAAGCATGCTCATTGATATATCACTACCGGCTCCGGGCCAGGGATCCACTCCGTAGCTTGTACAATGGCAATTATCAGCTGTTTTATGGCAGGGTGCACCAATGATAACTGAGTTTTGCCTGCGCAGCAGGTAGGTCTCATCAGTATAATCCTCATCTATATATATGGCATCAAGAAGCTTTAATCCCTCAATGTCACAGGAAGGAGCACCGATTATTATTGTTCTGCCAGGAAGTTTTTCTTCCCCTGACACGTTCAGCCGGAGGGGGAGAAAGAAGATCTTTAAAGGAGAGCTTGGTTTGGCCTCATTATATACAATATCCCCTGTGTTCTCTTTATGAATGGGTTTATAGTCAAAACTTCCGTCAGACCTGACAGGAGCATACACCTGCTCCCCTGCATCAGAAAGCCGGATTAGCAAGTGTTCCCATTCTTTCCTGTTGATTTTAATGTCTTTTTGCATCTTTAAAGGAGCGGATTGAAATTTCCCTGTATTGTTTTGCTTATATCTCTGCCTTCTCAGACTTCGATTTTCATAAGCCAATTTCCTTTATATAATGCGAAAAATTAATGACCATCGTTTTACTTTGAGAAGATTATTGTCAGGATGTAGAAAAACAAATATCATAGAACCACTGTGAAAATAATCACAACAGAATATGACAACCGTCAGTAATCCGAATATAATATACTGGATTTCTGCACTTTATAAATTTAATGTTTTAACTGGAAGCGTGCGGGACCGATTTTATTCCTTCAAAACCGGCTAACTTTTTCAGCTTCCTGGTATTTCTGAGAATGATCCTGCGCCCCTGGATTTCAACAAGTCCCTCTTCCCGGAACTCAGAAAGGAGACGGATAATAGTTTCAGTTGCGGAACCAACAATATTGGCAAGGTCTTCCCTGGAAAGCTGCAATACATTGTTATCCTTACAGCCCCCGGGATGAAATTTACGGCACAGCACCAGCAAGGCCTCAGCTAGCCTCTCCCTCACCTGTTTATGAGCCAGGGAGATAATCTTATCCTCCGCATCATTAAGCATTGATCCAAGGGAACTGATCAGGGTTTTATTGATTCCGGGATACTTTAATATCAGATCTGAAAAAAAGCTCCTGTCGATAAAACAGATTACTGAATTTTCTATAGCTTCTGCTGTGATCAGGTTAAAACGCGAACCTAATATTGAGCTGTAGCCAAATAGCTCACCGGAGGTAACAAACCTGATAATCTGTTCCCTTCCGTCTGTATCAACCTTGTAAAGTTTAATTTTCCCCGAATGAAGGCAATAGACTCCCATTGCCCTTCCATCCTCCTGAAATACAATCTGTCCGGCTTTGTAAAAGGAAGCAGATTTCTCGTAACTGAGGATCTCCAGATCTGAATTTTCAAGGTCTGAAAAGTAAGACCTGTCAAAAACATTACAATTCAAACACTCTGGCCTTGCTTTCATATTTAGCTGATTTGTTGTTAATTACAACTCCGCTCCGGCCTCTGTCCTGCTATATACTCACAAATTTAAAAGACTTATTATAATTTACAAATTATTGTTAATAAATTAACAGTAAACCTGACTTTTATCATGTTTTATCTCTTTTTCATCATTATAAGCCATATCCAGGATATGGTTGTCGTTTCATATGAGATAAGCACATTTTAAATATTTTGCAGTTTTTTCGGAGCAGCTCTTTCGGAGCAGGCTATCCGGACCAGGTTGTTCAGACCAGGAAGATTCATTATCTTCTCTGTCAGCCTTCCGGGAGCCTGCCAACCATGAATCGAGAGCTTCAGTGTTACGAATACTGACCAGCAAAAAAAGGAGAGCCAGTACAGTCACCCCACGGCCGGACTCTCAAAAAAAACACCAGACACAACAGCAGGGCATAATAACAGGGCACAACAGCTATAAAACCGGAATTATTAAACAATTAAAGCTTCCTGATTGTCTTATAAGTGCAAATATTTTTATACCTTATAAGGATTGAACTGATTAACTAATAATACATAATGATTAAAAACCAGGCTATGAAAAACTTAAAGACCACTCATATGGGGATAGAATTAAAAAATCCCATTATCGTAGGAGCATCCAATATGGTAACAGATACGGATAAGCTGAAGGAGGCCGAAGAGCAGGGTGCGGCGGCCATAGTTTATAAATCCCTTTTCGAGGAACAGGTACAGCTCGAAAGGTACCAGATGGATCAGAGCATGACAGAATATAACGAGCTGCATGCAGAGATGATAACGACCCACCCGGAAATTGATCATGCCGGTCCGGATGAACACCTGGTGGATATCAGAAAGGTCAAGGAAAGTCTTTCCATACCTGTCATAGCAAGCCTTAATGCAGTCAATAAGGACACATGGGTTGAATATGCAAAACTGCTGGCCGATACAGGTGTTGATGGCATTGAGCTTAATTTCTATAAGACCCCTCTTGATTTTGCAAAGAATGGAGCGGAAACAGAAGGGGAACAGCTTACGGTATTAAAAGAGATAAAAAAGAATGTTTCAATACCGGTAAGCGTAAAGCTGAGTCCGGATTATTCAAATATCCTGAATTTTATCAATGAACTGGATAAGGCAGGTGCAGATGCATTTGTGCTGTTCAATTCCTTCTTCCAGCCCGATATTGACATTGACGGGGAAAAGCATATCAAATCATTTACCCTGAGCAATAAGGGCGACTACAGGCAGGCACTAAGGTATGCAGGTATTCTGTCAGGCAATATAAAAGCAGACATATGCAGCTCCCATGGTATATTTACCGGTGCGGATATAGTAAAGCTTATACTGGCAGGATCAACATCGGTACAGGCAGTAAGCACCTTTTATGAAAACGGCCTGAAGCAGATCGGCAGCATGCTGAATGAAATAACAGGATGGATGGATAGCAAAAACTATGACAGCCTGGATGACTTCAGGGGCAAACTGTCAAAAAACAGCCTCAGCAATAACCCCTTTGTATATAAAAGAGCACAGTATGTTGACCTCTTGCTGAATTCCGAAGAGCTCTTCAGTCACAGCCGCTAAGTAAGGGGCAGGAAAAAATAATTCTGTCATTGAACTGAGACAGGGATAAGGACTTAAGCCAGGTAATTATCCATGAAGCATCGCTGTATTGTCACTGAAAATTCATACTTTTAAGAGACCTTATACATCTTTAACAGGAATACAGATGGGCTGTCGTAATGTCTTTTCAATTATAGTCCTGTCCCTGTTCAGTCTGACGGTACATACCAGTGTGCCTGTGACGGTACAGGAGACTGTAATTGATACAGCCGCCATTAACAGCCAGACAAAGCAGGCTTACATGGTGGCCAGAAGGAATCCGGACCTTGCTATAAAGGATGCACACCGGGCACTGTCAGCCTCGTCCGGGTTGAATTACAAAAAAGGGATGGCTGATGCATACCTGGCGCTGGGGATGGCATACTTTGCCAGGTATAATCCCGGCGACAGCGCAAGATATTATAATCTGGAAGCTCTTGATCTTTATAATGAAACAGGCGATATCACAGGCAAGGCACGGGCATGCTACTGCCTGGCCTATGTGTACAGCCTGAAAGGACAACTGGATGAATCGGAAAAATTCAGCAGGCAAAGCCTCGGCCACTTTGAGAAAGCAGGTGATGCAAGGGGCATGCTTAATGCCCTGAGTACCCTGATTTACCTGGCAAGGCAAAAGAATGACATTGAGGGAGCCCTTGAACTGACAAA